>CALAEZ010000069.1 GCA_937891125.1 uncultured Treponema sp.
CCTGCCGCGCCCTTTACCATGTTATCAAGCACGCTCGTCACTTCAAGCATGGTGCCGCCGTTAACGGTATATACCTGCATGTCGCAAAAGTTACTTGCGCGCACATTTTTGGTTGTCGCCACCCGTCCCTCTTTAAGCACGCGCACAAACGGCTCGTCCTTGTAAAAATCTGCATACAGCGCGCGAATTTCTTCTGCCGTACACGCTTTGGTCAGTGGCGCGTACACCGTGCTGATAATGCCACGGCTCATCGGCACGAGATGGGGCGTAAAGACAACATTCACGTTCTTTCCGGCGGCAACCGTCATATTATGCGCAATTTCCGGCTGATGGCGGTGCGCGCCAACCTTGTACGCACTCATCGCCTCGCCACATTCACAAAACTGGTTTGTCATGGTTGCGTTTCTGCCGGCTCCCGTAACACCGCTTTTTGCGTCTGCAATTACCACGCCGCTGGTGTCAACAAGACCGGCTTTTAACGCTGGCAGCAGGGCAAGCGTGGTTGCCGTTACGTAGCAACCAGGATTTCCGATAACGCGAGCTTTTTTAATTTTTTCGCGGTTCAGCTCAGGTAAGCCGTAAACGCTTTCCTTGTGCACTTCCGGAAATTTCCATTCCGCCTTGTACCATTTGGTAAAAGTCGCCTCGTCTAAGTCAAAGCGGAAGTCAGCACTCAAATCAATCAGCTTTTTACCATTTTTTACGCAGTAGTCAGCATATTCTTCTGCAATGCCATGCGGAAGCGCAGTAAAGACGACATCAGCTTTTTGCTTTACGTCATCGGCAGTCAATAGCAAACCGTCGGTCTTATCTGCAAGCAGTCCCTCTAAATTGGGGTAAATGTCGGTTATGTTCTGTCCTTCAAAGCTGACAGAACTGAGATACAGCTTTTCTACCTGCGGGTGGCGCAATAAAAGACGCACTAATTCAACACCTGCATATCCAGTCGCCCCGATAATTCCTGCACTAATCATACCTTGCTCCACAAGCCACAAGAGGCTTTCTTTTTTGATTGCGACATGATACACTCTCGCCATGAAACTTTCAACTAAAAAAACGTTCCGCGCTCTGCTTACCGCAGGTACACTTACCGCAGCAACAGCCTTTGTTTCCTGTCAGTCAATTCCTGTTATTCCAGAAGATATGTCGGCACAAGAGCTGATTCAAAACGGACAGTCGTCATCAGAAGCCGGTCACTACAAGGCCGCGCTTCACTATTTTAATGCTGTTGTTGAGCGCTACGAAAGCGATCCGACAGTGTACATCGAAGCGAAGTACGAAATCGGTCATCTGTACATGAAAAAGAAGAATTACACGGCTGCCGTACCTATCTTAGAGGAAATCCGCGACCTGTACCCGCAAGTTACGCCCGGTACACTGCCGGCAGCATTTGAAAAGCTTGCTAAGCTTGATTTAGCGCGGCTTACGCCTGAACAGCTCGAAAAAGCACACGAAGCTGCAGCAAAACGCACGGCAAAGCAGTAGGCAGCAGAACGCAAAAGGCGCCTTGCACTTGCCCAAACAGCCGCTCCTGCCGTCTGCGCCTGCTTTATGCTACAGAGCCGCGACTCCTGTCATCTGCAACCGCTCGGTCTACAGAGCCGACCGCTTGCTGCTGCTATCTGCTACCGCCCGCGCCGCGATTTGTCATCAGGCACGATTATCGTGTCGATGACAATTTCCTTTTCGTTTGCGGTGCGCGCAACCAGCTCTTTCGTATATTTTCCGCTGCCACGCGGCTTTGGATGTGGTTCAGCGTCGCCAATCAGAATAATCTTGCGGTACGCATCTGGCCGCCACTTATAAAATTCCATCGACCCCCACAGCGCCTCGTAAACAGCCTCTGGTATATCGCCGCCCTCTGTTCCGTAAATGACAAAGCTGTTTAAGTGCTTGTTAAACTGCGCCGAATCCTTGGTAAAATCAAAAAACTTTACTGGCAGCTTTCGGTAGCTGTAGTTGTCGCCGTAGTCACGATACAATAAGAGTCCGATTCTGACATCGTCGTATTCCTTCATTGCATCGGTAAGGCGGGGAATCCATTCTTCACGCAATTTTTGTATATCGTCCTTCATGCTGCCAGTGGCATCGATTGCAAACACCACATCGACAACCGTTTTTTGCGGTATGCGGTTAAGTGCATCCATAAGGTCGTCCACGATAGAGTCAGGCCCCTTTGAATACACCATCTGTCCACCGCCAAAGCCTGCAATGTCCTTGAAAGAATCTGCTGCCACCGGATTATAATCATCGGTCAGCACAACCGGCTCCTCGATTTCCGCTGGCTCTGGTTCTGGCTCTTTTGGTGGCAGCTCTTTTTTTATTGGCTCGCCTAAATCAAACATAAACGCATTATCTGCATACGCACCAGCATAATCTCCATACGGGCGTTCAAATGCGCGAATGTTGATAAACGTACCACGTCCAATGGTGACAACAGCATTTCGCTCCCATGGATAGCCGTAGGCAATTTGCGAAGGAATGTAGATGTGAAATGCCTCGCCAAATACCGCATCGGGCTCTGGCGTTGAATCGATGAGGCTGTAGCGGGAATACTCAGAGGTAAGCGGTTTTCCGTTAAGATAGCGGATTTCATCACCATTTATGCTGTTGTACTCAAGCGCGCGGTAGGCAAAGCTGTCGGCAGTTCCGTCGGGGTCCTTGGTTGTTTCAACGAGCATAACAGAACCGACGCCATCTTTTTTTCGAATATACAAGTGATATCCTGCTGCTGTTTCAAATCCAGCGCCTTCTTCATACACAAGCCGCAGGTCGTCCCCGCGAATCTGCAAATCAGCGGCAGATAACACAGAAAGCGCAAGCAAACCGATACCACACACAACAGCTATTTTTTTCATAAACAACATTCCCCTCCTACCGTTATCGGCGGTTTTTAGCGTTGCAATTAGCCTAATCTGTGATATAATAGGCGCATTGTGGAAACGAGTGCGAATACAACCGCAACAACAGAATTTGTCTCAGTGCCGCTCGATGAATTTTTTGATACAAGCGAAACCGAAAATCCGTTACAGATTGGTATTGTTGTTTTAACACCAAAGCAACGGGCAATGGTTGACGACTTAAGTCAAAAGCTTACATTTATCCGCCCCGATTACTTGGAAATTCTAAAACGTCGCATGGACGACCTTCAGTCACTGGCAGCATCCATAGCACGCTTTCCGTCGCTGCTTGAACGCGCAACGCTGGTCGGCGGTGTACGCACGCCGCAAGAGCTCATCGAATCGCTTATCAACCATACGCCGGAAGGCGACGCCATGCTGCAGCTGCCGTCAAAATCAACACTGGGACGAGGCTTTTTGGTTGCAAAAATTCATACATTTTCGTCGCTGACCAAGCTTTCAAAGGAAGCGGCGCTTGACGCAAAAATAACGCAAACCTTCCAAGATGAAACGGTTTCTATGATGTTTCTGCTACTCGCTGAGGACGTCTACCTGAATATGATTCGCGACAACTCCATCGAAATGAACTTTCGCCGCCAGCTTGCCCTGTCGCTTCTTTTGCTTTGGGAGCATCGTGCCGACCAAAACATTACAGACATTTCTCCCGTTCTGCAGTCAGTTTGGCAAGCTCGCCGCAGGCTCGCGCCCGCGTTCGGCACGATGATGGGCACCAGCGAGCTTATTATGATTTCCATGCAGATGGATGAGCAGTGGGCAAAGTTTATTAAAGCAAAGCTTTCAGTGCCCGATGTGTCACAAGCCATGGAAGAGTTTCTGTTTGGGCTTTCCTACGAGCAGGTACAGCAACTTAAGGCAACGTTGCGCGAAAAGGGCATTGCTGCCATTGGACGCGACGAGGTGTCGTCCTTTTTAGGACAGCATATAAAGACAGATGTAAGCCTTGACTACCGCGATTTTTACACGCAATATTCACTCCGCCGTGACAACGCGCGCGCACGTGCACGATTTGGGCTTCCCGGTCCGCACAAAACGCTTGAAGACTACTTTATTCGCTTTGTCATGGAACTCAATCAGGAGAAGCAGAATAATGACATCTACGCAAAATAAACCATATCACTTTGGTGAAAAGCTACGCACCGTACGCGAGCGAAAGGGGCTCACACTAAAGGTTGTTGCACAGCAGGCAGGAGTAAGCGAAAGTCTTGTCTCTCAGATTGAGCGTAACCGCGTTTCGCCAGCCATTGATACGCTGCTTGCGCTGGCAGAGGTGCTGGACATAAATCTTGAATACCTGTTTGAAGAGTACCATCGCGAGCGCCCTGTTTCCATTATCAGAAGCGACGAGCGGCGTACCATCAGCGAGGATGACATACTCTATGCGGAGCTAGCAAAGCCGGTAGATAGCGACGGAAGTCGCGCACTTGAATCTTACATTGTGGAAATTCCTATTGGCTCGCACACGCATCGCGGTTCCTACGGGCATACAGGGCGCGAGGTCGGCTACATTCTGCAGGGGAAAGCACAACTTCACTATGAAAATCTTGTCTACAATCTAAACGAAGGCGACAGCATTTCTTTCAGCTCCAGTGCGCCACACACGCTTATCAATAATGGCACGGTGCCACTAAAAGCGATTTGGGTGGTAACGCCGCCACAGCGATTTGGTCATTAAAATCCAGCTGGAAAACTCCCGCGTGTCAATCTCCTGTACTTGCACAAGAAAGCAGAATCTGTCATAATCGCGCGTACACGAACGGAATTACCGAAGCGGGGAGGTGAAAAAAGACATGGCAACAATCTTCGTTGACGACAGCGAAAACCTTGAAAAAGCAATCAAACGCTTTAAGCGCATGGTCGAAAAAGAAGGCATTATCCGCGAATACAAAAAGCGTGAATACTATGAAAAGCCTTCAACCATCCTGAACCGCAAGAACAAGACTCTTCAGCGCAAGCTGATGAAAAAGAACCGCAAATCACATGACGGTCGCTCTTCGTACTAAGCGTTTAGGAACAGAAACCTCTGGTAGACTCCGGAGGTTTTATTTTTTTCCTGCGCTCCTATTCGTTCTTATTCTTCCCTCCCTTACCGTCATTTCCTGCGCTTCAGTACAGCTACAAGACGCTACCGAGCGTAATTCATGGGAGCAGATTTGCCCAGGCGCTGATTACACATCGGTGACTGTAGAAAAAAGTGATGACAGAACAGCACTCCGATACCATGTCGTACGAATTGACCTGACTGCTCCCACACTCCGCTTGCTCGTAAATCCACACAGAAAAGAAGCGGCAGTCAGCTGCAACACAACGCCCTTTCGCGGCGGCTTTTTTCAAAAAAAACAACCGCTCGGCATTATGCAGGTACAAGGCAAAGAGCTTTCGCCGCCTAATGCCCGCTACGATGCACTTGTGTTGCAAAAAACTGATTCCGGCTACCGCGCCCGCATTGCGCACGGTCAACAGCTTGAGCGCACTGACAATGACACCTACGCCTTTGGTGGCTACTGGCAGATACTGAAAGACGGTGACGTTATCCGCAGCTTTGCGCAAAATCGCGATGCACGCACCGCTTGCGGCATAAGTAAAGATGAAAAAATGCTGTACCTGCTTGTCGTAGAGGGAAACTTTTTGCTTGGGCATAGACATGAGCGCGGGCTTACCTACTCCGAATGTGCTGAGCTTCTGCTGGAATACGGCGCATACAACGCGCTTGAATTCGACGGCGGCTCTTCAAGCCAGCTTTTTATACGCGGCAAAAACATGCTTTCGTATCCGGCGCTTGTACATACGCCGGCAACACTTGGCTTTGCATTTTAGCGCTTTGCATTTTAGGCTGATTTTCGTTGACGATTGAGGCTAAATAAGCTAGAATTAAGCACATGGGGATAACAACCACACAGCAAATTAATCGGTATTACGAACAATACCGTGAAACAGAAATTGCTTTCAGTAAGGAAATCATACGAGCTACAAATCTTGACCCGCGACAGGTATACATAAAATGTGCTGGTGGGCAATGGCCGTGCATTATCAATTCCACGTCATTTCATTTAGCACGCATTGTTGTAGGAACCAAGGGTGGCGCCTATTCACAGCTTTCAGCAAAAGAATCTCCGCTTGTAAACCTACGCTTCTGTTTTAATCCACCAGGAAGTGACTTAGTCATGTTTCAGGTGCCAGGCAAGGTAACCAACATTAGCCCATACATGAATTCTAATGAGCTTGCCGTTGTTACGCTCACCTTTACCCAGCGTCCGCCGGACGACCTCATCGAAATTGTCGGGCAACTCTTAGATGCGAACCAAAATGCGCTCCGTCGCAAGGAAGAACGAATCATTTTGAATGAAGACAGTCTCAGGAAGCTCGGGATTCCCAAAAAAGAGACTATTATAAACATCCAGAATGTTCCGCGGCACTGTATCGTAAATGAGCTGTCTTTCTCTGGTGCGCGTATGATGCTTGCAGGGCTGTCGCAGTTTCTGACGGGAAAAGAAGCACACATGCGTATTGATTTTGACGACCCGCCAGAAAGCGTTGTTGTGCGTGGCATCATTTCTGTAGCAGACGCTGTTGAAGGACGCAAGGACATTTGTCAGATAACCGTAAAGTTTGATGAAAACTCATTGCCGCTGGCGTTCAAGATGCACATCAACAATTACCTGACGAGCGTAAAGAAGCCATCGGTATCTGCCGCAGAGCAGTTGGCAGCACAGAAGGCAAAGCAAGAAAAGTTGCTTGAGCAACAAAAGAAGGTTGCTGAAGCGCGGGCTGCAAATCAGGCAGCAAATGCAGCAGCAGAAAAAGCAGCAGAAGCAAAGGCTGAAGCAAGCGCACAAGCGCGCGCACAGGCAGCACAGCAAAATGCAGCAAATCAGGTAGCGCAAACAACAGCAGAGCCGGCTCCAGCACAGCAAGAGGTTACTCCTGCTTCTGCACCCGAAGCGCAAGCGCCACAGAAGGCACCTGATACACAGGCGCCTTCTGAACAACCTGCAGCAGCGAACTAGCAGCACACGGCAGCCACTCTTCGGCTGCCCTATTTTTTTAACAAGGAATATTGTATGAATCCAGCAAATCCTCTTGACTCAGTATATTTTATTGATTTACCCGAAAGCTTTTCGCTCTCCGACCACGCACTAAAAATCGACCACGCACTAAAAATCGACCCCGCAATTCCGCTTCCCGTGCAAAAAAAGGATAGCGACGCGCCAGGTTCTTTCAATATGGAGGAACTCTCTGAAGAACAGATTCTTGCCGGCATTTTAACCATTCTTGCGTATGACAGCAAAAATAAGCATGCCGACTACTATCGCTCAATCTTAAAAACAGTGCGTCCTAACATCAAAAAAGAGATGACCGAGGCTGGAATCCTAAAAGCACGAAACGAGGATTTTGAGCTTGCAGAAGAAATCTTTCGCTCACTGCGCGGCCTTGATCCTGCCGACATGGGAACGGTGCTTAATCTTGCACTTTTGTGTGACCAACGCGCCGACTCATATCGCTCGTCAGGTCTTACAGAGGATGCAGATGCGTATGATAACGACGCACTTGCCTATTATCGCGATGCGATGAATGCGGAGCCAGAAGTGCCTGACGCATTTTTTAATGCAGGCTTTTTCTACCTAAAGAAGCACAACTACGCAGAAGCAAAAAACTGCTTTGAAAGCTACCTAGCGTTGACTGCTGATGCGAAGGACGAAGAGCTCGGCGAAAACGGGCTCTACAAACAGAAGCGCGCCGCAGAAGTGCTTGAAGATATAAAAAATCGTAACATGGACGATGACCATTTTATCCGCGCTCATGAGCTTATTGCACAGGGAGAAGAGAAAAAAGGTCTGGAAGAAATACGCCTGTTTCTTGAGAAAAATCCTGCCGTATGGAACGCTTGGTTTATGCTTGGGTGGGCACTGCGCAAGCTTGAACGCTATACCGAAGCAAAACAGGCGTTCGAAAAAGCGCTTTCTTGCGAGGGTGGAGATGAAAATGCCGACACCTACAACGAGCTTGCCATTTGCTGCATGGAAGAAAAAGAACTGTCACAGGCAAAGAACTATCTCAACAAAGCGCTTTCCATTGCTCCTGAAAGCACAAAAATCATTTCAAATTTGGGCTTTGTTGCGCTCAAGGAAGGAAACGCGGCAGAAGCGGCTGCATACTTTCAGACTGCACTTGAAATTGACCCAAATGACAAAATTGCAAAAGCTGCGCTCGAAAGCATGGATCGGTAACTGCAAGCGACACAGCAAGCGCTCGTATTACCGTGCGTTTTCCTTAGAAATCAAGCAGGAGTGTATCTCCTGTTTGTATTCCAACGCGGTTAAACCATCCTTGCGGTACTTCAAGCGCATAGCGAACACTCACCGTACTGCTTACCGTTGCAAGGCTAAACGGCTTCATGTCAAAAATGTCGCGAATAACACCATTTCGATCTATGTACGCAATAGACAGTGGGTGTGGCGTGTTTTTCATCCAAAAATGCAGCTGTTGGTCGCTGGTAAATACAAAAAGCATACCAGTGCCGTCGGGAATAGACGTGCGCTCCATAAAACCGCGCTGTTGCTCGCTTGCCGTGCGCGCTAACTCCGCTTTTAGCGAAATCTCGCTTCCACCTGCAGAACGAAGCGTTATGTTTTTTGTCGCAAGCTTTTTTTGGCCGAACGCCGCACCACACGAGCAGCAAAAAAAGGCGGTCAGCGCAAACGCCACACCCAACAGCCGTTTCATTACAGCTTCTCCAAAAAGGCGTCGCGCATTTTTTCTGTCGTTGTTTTTTCTACCGTAGCTTCATCCTTGCGCTGATTAAATATCTTCTTGTCAACATATTTTATGACAAGCGGTCGCTCTAAGCTCAGCTGCACAGAATCGTCACTCCAAATTGATTTTTGCGGCGAAATCTGATCGGGATTTCCGTATTTTTCGCACAGCGTCTGAAAAACAGAATAGTGATCTACTTTTTCACGATTAAGATTAAGCGTAATTGTTGAAAGCTTACCGTCAGTAAACTGAAACCAGCAACGGTCAAAAAAAGTCACGGGTACATACGTTGCATCAGTTTCTATAAGCACATCATAGACTTTTTCGCTATCCTTTTGACCACGAATAGAAGGACTAAGCGAAACATCTCGGTCACCGCGATAGCCAAATTCCGGATGCTTTTTCAGCGCATCCTTAACCTCGTCAACCGTCATGCCAAGATTCACGCCGTCATAGCCAGGAGGAAGCGCTGCAATAACTGCAAGCGGAAAAAATGCAAGCAGAGCAACAAGCAGGCGCACTTTCATCGATTTAGATGCTCCTCGTGTTCACGCAAGCGGCGAAGTGTATTGCGATTAAACTGCACTTCTTTTGCAAGCTCACCCGTGTCCCGAATAATAATCTTATTTGACGGCGCCTCAACAGATATCAGCTTTGATTTTACAAAGTCATAGAGACTCTTCGACTGCTGCTCCTTTGTAAGACCGCACATAGTAGCCAAATCTTGCGGCGTAAGATCAGTATGATGGGCGACACGAGAAGCGATGACCGCACGATTTTTTTCCATTTGCAACGCAAGCATATCAAACAGTTTCTGTAACGGGTCAGTAAGCTGCGTGTTTGCAAGCTGACGGTACATAGACCAAATGCGCTCAGCAAACGTATTTGTTAGACGCGAAATCAACTGGGGCTGCGTTGCAACCATTTTGTCAAAGTTCTGATGGTTTACGGTCATGAGCTGGCACGGTTCGTTTGCAATAGCGCTTGCAGAGCGGGGCATATTTTCGAGCAGTGCCATTTCGCCAAACATGTCGCCCTTTTTTAGCAAAGCAAGCGTTACTTCGTTTCCGTTTACCACCTTGGAGATTTTGACCTGTCCTGCTTGAATGATGAACATGTCGGCGCCCGACTGAAATTCAGAAAAAATCATCGTGTCGCGCGGATACTCGCGCACTAAATCTGCAGTCGGCTCAAAATACACGGCATGAGAATGTGGTTTCAGCGCAATAAAGCGGGCTTTTGCCTCGGGAAAATACATTCCCTTTGGACACGCCTTTAAATAGTGATAATAGGCATACGTTGCAATATCAAGTTTGCCGAGCTTTTCATAGCAATTTGCAACACTAAAAATCTGTTCGGGGGAAGGAACCGCACTCGATTTCATCGTTTGCCGCATCATCTGCTCGTTTAAAACACGCATACGGCCCGCAAACGAGCGAATAATTTTCATTGCGACAGGCGTATTTTGTGCAATTAAATCTGAGTACTGTTCTTTTCTAACAAGAATTGCAACGACATCGGTTGCCGCAATAACGCTTTCAACGTGTGCATGATTCGACATACATGAAATTACGCCAACGAAGTCACCCGGTCCGAAGCGCGTAGGAGCTCCAGGAACAGAATCCTGACTGTGGCAGTCGACATAACCATTCTGAATGATATAAAAAAAGCCCTGATCAGCCTTGCCTTCGACAAAAAGATAGGTACCTTTCTTAAATCGCACAAATGAAAGTTGCAGCATAATGCAAAAGTATAGATTTGAAAATGCGCTTTGTCAATTTATGGATTACGTACAGTACTATAAAAATCCAGTTTATTTTTAGTCACCGAAATGCCTCGCTCACCAAGCTGCCGACGCACTGTCGCCACAAAAGAGTACCTCTGGCTCAAGGAAAACGCCCGTGCGCTCGTGTACCGTGTTACGTACCTGCTCAACAAGCGACCGTATGTCGCGCGCTGTAGCCCCGCCCGTGTTTATAATAATGTTTCCGTGCCAAGGCGCAACCTGCGCACCGCCAACTGCGAAGCCTTTTAAGCCACAGTCATCTATAAGCTTTCCTGCAATCACGGCGTTCGCAGTGTCGTTTTTAAACGTGCTCCCAGCGCACGGCGCACGGAAATGCCCTTTTTCCTTTCGACTTTCAATACAAGCGGCAGCTTTTTGCGCATCATAGCCTAAAGAAACCGCAAATGTTGCAGAAAGTATAATGCGCCGCGCTTCATTTCCAGTCGCCGATACCTGAAATGGCGAGCGTTTGTACCCCCAATCGGTCAGACGGCGCGCATCGGTAAGCACATACTCGTTTACGGCAGTAGTGGCGGCATCAAAATAGCGCACGGAACAAAGCCGGTCATTAGTCGAAAATCCAAAGCAGGTTGCGTTCATGTACACAGCTCCGCCTACCGTGCCGCTTAAGCCCGCAAACGGTTCAAATCCACCACGTCCGCGCTCACGGCAAAACGATTGCACTCGAGCCCAGCTCGCTCCAGCTCCCACCGATATATGAAATCCATCATCTGCAAGCAAAACAGATTTTAATCCCCGCGTTGAAATAACAACCGCGCGTACAAAGCCTTCATCGCTTATAATCACGTTGCTTCCACCGCCAAGCACAAAATACGGCGTACCGTTTTCTTCGAGCACCTGCAGTGCGTGCAAAAGCGAAGCCTCATCCGCTGGCTCTAAAAAAAGTGCTGCCTCTCCCCCAACACGCATCGTGGTGCGGCGGGAAAGCGGTTCATGCTGTAGTACGCGGCCGCAAAAATTTGCGCTCTCATTGAAAAACTGCGCGATTTCGTCTATAGTCTTCATCATCGCTCATTATAGAGTGAAATCACTGAAAATTACCACACAAGCGGAAGAAAATATGAGTTTACGTTTATACAACACTATGGGGCACGAAATGCAGGATTTTGTGCCAGTCACAAGCGGACACGTCGGCTTTTACGGTTGCGGTCCGACCGTTTATAACTATGCGCATATTGGAAACCTGCGCGCCTACGTCTTCTTAGACATCTTAGATAAAACGCTCAGCTACCTTGGCTACGACATTAAGCACGTTATGAACATTACCGATGTCGGTCATTTAACGGGCGATGCTGACGACGGCGACGACAAAATGGTAAAGAGCGCCGAGGAACGCCATCAGAGCGTGCTTGAAGTGGCGCAATTTTACACGGATGCCTTTTTTAAGGACATTGACGCGCTCAACATTCGCCGGCCAGACGTTGTCTGCAAGGCAACCGAGCATATAAACGAAATGATTGCGCTTATAAAGCAGCTGGAGGCAAACGGTCACACCTATATGGCAGGCGGGAACCTCTACTACGACATTTCTACATTCCCTGACTACGGAAAGCTTGCAAATCTTGATTTAGACAAGCTTGTTGCTGGCAAAGGCAAGCGAAAACAAGTTGTAGTAGACGAAAACAAGCGCAACCCCGGCGACTTTGCACTGTGGTTTACCAAAAGCAAGTTTGAAAACCAGGCGATGACATGGGACAGCCCCTGGGGACGCGGCTATCCCGGCTGGCACATCGAGTGCAGCGCCATGAGCATGAAATACCTCGGTAAGCACATCGACATTCACACTGGCGGCATTGACCACGTGCCGGTTCACCATACAAACGAAATTGCGCAGAGCGAAGGCTCGTTTACCAAAGAAGAGCGTGCCGCAGGCCCCTGGGTCAAATACTGGATGCACAACGAGTTTTTGATTCTGGAAGGCGGCAAAATGTCAAAGTCATCTGGTCACTTTATTACGCTCCAGACTGACTTGCCGCCCGAAAAAGGCTATTCGTTAACCAGCAAGGGCTTTAGTCCGCTTGACTACCGCTTCTTCCTGCTTGGCGGGCATTACCGAAAGCCGCTTATTTTCTCGCTTGAAGCCATGGAAAGCGCCAAAAACGGACGAGCAGCGCTCAATGCACGCGTCGCAAAGCTTGTTGCGCGCGCAAAGAGCGAGGACGGAGTTACGCTTACTAAAGACAATTACGCTGACATTCTTTCAAAGCGGGCGCAAGCAGGAGCTGCAAACAGCGTTGGCGAAAACGGCGAGAGCCAGAATCTTGCCCGCTTCCGTGAAGGCCTGGAAAACGACCTTGCTACACCAATTGCGCTTTCAGCGCTTCAAAAAGCATCTAACGGCAAGGGACAGAAAGCGCTCGATGCACTTAGCGACATTTTCCGCATGGAAAGCGTGCTTTCGCTGGGCGTTATTCCAGAAGCAATTGCGCTTTCCGAAAAGCAGGCGCAAGAGGAAGCTGCCAGCACCAGTGCAGACAGCCATGCAGGCGACAGTGAAGCTGCTGAAATCAATGCGCTTGTCGAACAGCGCACGCAGGCAAAAAAAACAAAGGATTTTGCGACAGCTGATAAAATCCGTAACGAATTGGCAGCAAGAGGCATTTCTATTATAGACAGCCCGACAGGTGTCATCTGGAAACGAAATTAAGAAAAGTTATATTTTTTCTGTAACAACATAGGATAGATTGTGGTTATCAATACAGAAGAAGTCGGTAAAGGCGAGATTCGCTGTGCCGATCCTGCGGATTTTAAGAAGCTCTACGACGAAACCATGCTGCTGCTCTTTAAGATTGCAGCGAGAATCGTGCTTGACGATGAGGCTGCAGAAGATTTGGTGCATGATTCGTACATAAAGGCGAATACCAAAAAACTGGTGTTTCCGTCAATGGACGACGCAAAGTTTTGGCTCATCCGCGTAGTAAAGAATGCAGCACTCAATTACGCAAAGCGCAAGGTTCGTGAAAAAAAAGCGTACCAAAAAGCGCTGCGTGAAGACACACGCGTGCAGACGTCGGGCGAAACCGACTTACTGCGTGCGGATGCTCGCAAGCGTATGAATGCTGCACTCGAAAAGCTTCCAAAGAACATGCGCGAAGTCCTTGTGTTGCGCGAATACGGCGACTTGAACTACAAGGAAATCGGCAAGGTGCTTGGCATTACCGAAGGAAATGTAAAAGTACGCATGTTCCGCGCACGAGAACAGCTTGAAAAGCTGATAGGAGGAGAAGAAAATGTCTACTTGTCCTGAAAAAGATATTCACTCAGTCTACCTTGACGGCGAGCTTCCTGAGCAGTTCCGCTCAGCGTATGAAGCCCATCTTGCTTCCTGTGCCTCATGCCGCACGGAACTTGAAAAGCTGCGGCAGGTGCACGCGCTGTTTGCAAAAGATGCAGCAGAAACGCGGCTTGACACCGTGTTTATGGAGCAAAGCTTTGCACGCTTACAGACAAAGCTCCGCTATGCAGCCACCGTACAGCAGGCAGCGCCAGCAAAAAATGTGCTCTCGTTCCCCGCAGTGCGCATGACGCTTTCTGCAGCCGCAGCAGCAGCCGTCTTTGCGGTAATCTTCACGCCTCTGTATCTGCGTTCGGCACAAAACAGCGGCTCGCAAAACGAGCTTACCGCTATTGCAAACGCAGAGCTTGAGCCACTTTCAGAAAAGAAAGTCATCATCGACGGAAATATAAGCCACAAGGATTTGTCTTCGCTTGCAATAGCAGAAACAGAATCTAAAAGCAAACCGCAGCCAGCAGAGCAGCGTACCGTGCGCGCTTCTGCGACAGTCAGCAACAGTGTTGCAGCCCGCTCTATGCGACGTGCATTTACCTCGGTTGATGTCTTTAAGCCGAATGGTGTTGACGCCGCTTCGTCTCTTCCGCTCAAGATTGAAACGCCACTGCCATTGTACGGCGGGGAAAGCCAGTATTCGGCGACCTTCAGGATATATTCCTCCAGCTCCTCCGAATTTTCGTAACAGAGCTTCGGCAGGGTATCCATGCCCCACCAGCTGAAATAATGAGGGTTGTCCGGCCATTTGGAGCCCAGGTCAAAGGAAAAGTAATCGTGGTAAGGACTGTCCTTCGTCTGGAACGCGCCCCTGTCTTCCTCTCCGATGCTTTCGTAGATCTTTTCCCGGTCCATCCAGCGGTTGAAGGAGCCGCAGTGATTGAAAACCCCATCCAGAATGACACGAATGCCGCGGTTATGGGCTTCCTCGACAAAACTCGCGAAAAATTCATTCGCATAGTCCAGATTTTCCGGATCTGTCACACGGTTGATGAACCGTTTTGCTTTCGTATTGTCCCGGCAGCCGGGGATCAGCAGCTCGCCCTCATCCTTCTTA
>CALAEZ010000070.1 GCA_937891125.1 uncultured Treponema sp.
GTGGCATTTTTGGTGTCGTATCTAAAAACGACTGTTCTTTGGATTTGTTTTTTGGGGTGGATTATCACTCTCATTTAGGAACCCGCCGCGGAGGACTTGCAGTCTACCGCAGTGACAACAAGTTCCAGCGTGCAATTCACAATATTCAGAATGCGCCGTTCCGCACTAAATTTGAGGACGACATCGCAGAAATGAAAGGCCATGTTGGAATTGGCTGTATCAGTGACTATGAGCCGCAGCCGCTCCTTGCACGCAGCCACCTAGGACGCTTTGCTGTGACCACTGTTGGCATAGTTACCAATAAAGACGAGCTTGTAAAGGACTTGCTTGATAACGGCGGCGCATTTTTGGAAATGAGCGGCGGCGAAATAAACCAGACCGAGCTTATTTTAGCACTTATCAACACGCAGAAGACGATTGTAGACGGCATTCGCTACGTGCAGTCAAAAATACAAGGCTCCATTACCATGCTGGTGGCAACTCCGGACGGCATTTACGGCGCCCGCGATAAAATGGGGCGAACGCCGCTCCAAATCGGCATAAAAAAAGATGCGCAAGGCTCAATCTTATCTCACTGCCTAAGCTTTGAAAGCTTTGCCTACATAAATCTTGGCTACAAAGATTTGCATGAGTTAGGACCGGCAGAAATCGTTTATGTGACTGCCGACCGCTACGAAGTGCTGCAAGCGCCACAAAAAGAAATGAAAATCTGCACGTTCCTGTGGATTTACTACGGCTACCCGACTGCCTGCTATGAGGGCGTTAATGTAGAAGCCATGCGCTATAACTGCGGAAAATATCTTGCCATGCGCGACAAGGACGACAACATTCACCCGGACTGCGCGGCAGGCGTTCCAGACAGCGGCACGGCCCACGCAGTCGGCTACGCAAACGAGGCGGGCATTCCGTTTACGCGCCCGTTTATCAAATATACGCCGACTTGGCCGCGCAGCTTTATGCCGACAAATCAGGAACAGCGGAATTTAATTGCGCACATGAAACTTATACCCGTGCAGTCGCTCATCAAAGACAAGAGCATTCTTTTAATAGATGATTCTATCGTGCGCGGCACGCAGCTTCGCGAGACAACAGACTTTCTGTACCAGTCGGGAGCTAAAGAAGTGCACGTGCGCCCTGCCTGCCCGCCGATTATGTTTGGCTGTAAGTATTTAAACTTTAGCCGCTCAAAAAGCGAAATGGACTTGATTGCCCGCCGCGTCGTAAAGCAGTTCGAAGGCGACAACGTAAGCGATGAAACGCTTGCAAAATACTGCGACCCGGACACGCCCGAATACGCACGCATGCAGGAAGAAATCAGAAAGCAGCTGCACTTTACGACACTGCGCTTCCACCGCTTAGACGACATGCTTGATTCTACCGGCCTTGACCACTGCAAGCTTTGCACCTACTGCTGGAACGGGCGTGAA
>CALAEZ010000071.1 GCA_937891125.1 uncultured Treponema sp.
AGCCAGCCGTCTGCGTTGTTACGAGTGGTCCTGGCGCTATCAATTTACTTACAGCACTAGCAGATGCCCGCTGCGACTCAATTCCGATTGTTGCAATTACCGGACAGGTGCCGACTTCTCTTATTGGAACTGACGCTTTTCAGGAAGGTGACACGTTCGGGCTTTCTATGCCTATAACCAAGCACAGCGCTATGGTAAAAAATCCCGAGGAGCTTTTGGAGACGGTGCTTTCTGCCTTTGAGATTGCGGTAAGCGGCCGACCGGGACCTGTTTTGATTGATGTGCCAAAAGATGTACAGACTGCGCAGATTGAAGTAAGCGAAGCGGAGCTACAGGCGGCAGAAAAGCGCATACAGGCGTTTGACCGCTACACCGAAGGCAGACGCAATCTGTTCCGCACGACGCACGAAAAGCTTTCGCCACTGGTTCAGCAGTTTGCGGCGGTGCTTGCCGAAAGCAAAAAGCCTGTGCTCTACATTGGCGGCGGTGCGCAGTCGCCCGAAGCAGCAAAAGCGATTGCCGATTTCCGCGCGGTATACCAGGCACCTGTTGTTACAAGCCTTATGGGCATTGGCGTTGTGCCGACCGAAGAAACGCTGGGCATGGTCGGTATGCACGGTTCCTACTGCGCAAATTACGCAATGCACGAGGCCGACTGCGTGTTTGTGCTTGGCGCGCGCTTTGACGACCGCGCCGCCGGCGTTTCTAGCGCGTTCTGCCCGCAGGCAAAAATTCTGCATATTGACGTTGACGCGGCAGAAATCGGCAAAATCCTGCCGCCGTATGCCTCGCTTGTGTACAATGTTGAGGCGGCGCTTCCTTTAGTAACGGCAGCTCTTTCTGCGCTCGCACATGTAGAGGAGCGCACAAGCTGGTGGAACGAAATGCGCGCGCTTAAAGCGCAGGTAGACAATCACTTTGTGGGACGCGTGGAAAATGCCACGTTACCCAATCCACGCTCGTTTATCTCAGATATTCCAGCATTCGCTGCAAAATGCGGTATTTCTGCTGACGACATTATTGTGACAACCGATGTTGGCCAGCACCAGATGTGGACGGCGCAGTGCTATCCGTTTACCCGCCCGCGCCAGCTTTTAACGTCAGGCTCGCTTGGCACGATGGGCTTTGGGCTACCGGCGGCAATCGGCGCGGCGCTTGCAAATCCTACAAAGCGCGTGGTCTGCTTTTCCGGCGACGGCTCAATTTTAATGAACATACAAGAGCTTGCAACGCTTTCAGAGCAGCAGCTGAATGTTACGGTGATTATCTTAGAAAACGGAACGCTCGGCATGGTTCGCCAGCAGCAGAAATTCCTGTTTAGGAAGACCTATAGCGCAAGCGAATTTTTACAGAATCCTGATTTTGTTGCAGTGGCGCAGGGCTTTGGTATTCGCGCCGTTGATGCAAATGAAGCCTCTGGTTGGCAGCAGGTAGCATTTGCAGACGGACCGTGCGTTGTACGTCTGCGTATTGACCGTGAAGAAGACGTGCTTCCGTTTGTGGTCGCCGGACATGCAAATATTGACCCGATACGCTAGTACGTAGGCATAAAAGGGGATGGCCGAAAAGTATTGTCATGCTGTATTCGTAACGAAGTTTCGAACGACTTGACCTGC
>CALAEZ010000072.1 GCA_937891125.1 uncultured Treponema sp.
TGCTTTTGCGCAACAAAGACAACGCTTACTACCTCCACGCTCCGCTTCCGCTACAATACACAAGCAGACGATGGCAAAAACATGCTTTTTTGGAGCATAAATGACAGCTCTGCAAAGGATCACTACGATGCGGTAAGTGGCGCATCGGTTTCCCGCGCAACACAAAATCTTACAACGCTCGTGCTGACAGGCAAAAACAAGCTTGCGCCAAAAGGACTCAAAGCGCTGCTTTTATATGCGGTAAGTGCCCCAGAGACTGCCACAGCAGACGCACTTAACGTTACCCAAAGCGGAAAGCGCATCTGCATTCAGTTTGTGCACCGCGGAAATGCCTACCGCATAGAAAGCGATGAGCGCGGCGTCATTGATATCGAAAAGAGTTTTTTTATTGCAGAAAATGTGGCAGAAAACAAGCATGGCGTCTTTTCACTCATCCGAAGCGCGTTGCCAGGCGGAAAGCCAGCGCTGCTTGAAACGAAGGAAGACGCAGCATCACAGAAAGGATCGTCACCGCAGGAAGATGAGTCGGATCTAGATGAGCATGAGACTGAAGCAAAACCGCTTGAAGCGCTCGAGCAACCGCAGCCACCTATAGAAAACGGTGCAGAAGCAATAGGCACAACAGCAGCTGACAGCGAACTGCAAGCTGCAGCCTTTGAGCTAGCGCCATACGAAGGAGATGCAACAGACATGCACAACATCGTCTGGGAACAGCTTGATTTTGAGAGCGACACGGCAAGCACAAAGGCCACCACGTATTACACGGGAACACTCCGCGCACGCTACAAAAACGGCATTCTGACCTTGCGTGGCACGCTCAAGCCTGTTACGCAAGCGGCCGACAAAAAATAGCAGGCACGGCATCTGAAACAGAAAGCGGTATCTGCCGCCTGCTTATTCACTGCCGCCTGCAGACATTCTTACCACCTGCAGACATTCTTAGCAAACTTGCTATTATCGTTCGTGCATGGTATTCTCTTACAATCTTAATTGTATGGGAGACAGAATGAAACCGACATTATTAGTTTTGGCGGCAGGTATGGGAAGCCGCTATGGTGGCGTAAAGCAGATTGACGCCGTCGGTAAGCACGATGAGTGCCTTTTAGACTATGCAAGCTTTGACGCGCGTCGCGCAGGTTTTGGGAAAGTTGTCTATATCATCAGAAAAGACATTGAAAAAGATTTCCGCGCTCGGCTTTTTGACCGCGTTGTCAGGAACTTTGACGCAGAATACGTATTCCAGACACCGGACGCACTTTTAAGCGCAGACGAGCAGAAACAGGCTGCCGAGCGCACAAAGCCGTGGGGTACCATTCACGCGGTTCTTTGCGCAGAAGAAAAGCTTCACGAACCGTTTGCAGTAATCAACGCGGACGACTACTACGGCCGCGCGGCATTTGAAACATTAGGCGGCTATCTTTCTTCTATCGATAATGCCTGCACCGAGCATGCAATGGTCGGCTACATTCTGGGAAACACGATGAGCCGGACCGGCTCGGTAAGCCGCGGAGTTGCCACAACAGAAAACGGTTACTTACAGTCAATTACCGAAAACACAAAGATTTACTACACCGGCGAGCACTTCAGCGGAAACGACATTGTTTCCGAGCTTGACGGAAAGACCATTCCGATGACCGGCAAAGAGACCGTCAGCATGAACCTGTTCGGCTTCTCTCCAAAAGCATTTGAAGGCTTCCACGAATACTGGGACAACTTCAAAAAAACAAGTCTTGGTCTTCCCAAGGCAGAAGCACTGCTTCCAGTTGCCGCCAGCGACATTATCAAAAACGGCGAAGGACGCGTCAAAGTCTTTACAAGCGATGAAAGCTGGTTTGGAATGACCTACCCAGAAGACAAGGCTGTGGTAAAAGCTGAAATCGCAAAGAAGATTGAAAGCGGCTACTACCCGGAAAAGCTGTGGGAAAAATAAAAGCTGTGGCGTGCAAAAAATACAGTCTGCCGAAAAGCGTAGAGGACGAAATCATACAGTTTGCACGCCAGTACGGCATTGAGCGCGTGACGCTTTTTGGTTCACGCGCACGGGGAACAAACCGCGAGAGGAGCGACATTGACCTTGCGGCAGCAGGCGGCAATGTTGACGGCTTTCGCTCCGCCTTAGACGAAGAGGCAGACACACTGCTTTTGTTTGATGTCGTAAATACAGGCATTCCTGTTTCTGCCGATTTACTGGCGGAAATAGAAAAAGATGGAGTTACACTGTATGAAAAAGTTTGAAAACTTTTCAGGAAGCCTCACGGTTCTTGAAAAGGCAGACCGCGCACAAGCCTCTCAAGACGAAATCTACCGTACGGGCGTTATCGGGCAGTTTAACCTGACATTTGAGCTTGCATGGAAGGCATTGCAGGAAACGCTCCGTGCGCATGGCGTGCTCGCGGCAGAAAACGGCTCTCCGCGCGAAATTTTAAAGCTGGGCTTTACCCACGCTTTTTTGGATAACGAAAAAGTCTGGCTTTCTATGCTAAAGGCACGTAATCTTTCCGTGCATATCTACAGCGAAGTAGACGCAGAATCTATGATTTCTGACATATGTAATACGTATATTCCGGCTTTTAAGCAGTTTTCATCAGTTCTTACCGCTAAAATTGCAGAGCTGGAAGGCTAAAAGCCTTAAAAAGGATTCACACAATGTTTAAACTTACACCCGTAAAAAGCGACAAGGTTTGGGGCTACGAGCTTTGGATTGCTTCCACACACCCAAACGGTTGCCAGGCTGATTTTATGCAGGCAACCGGCGGCTATCCGCTTTTAGTAAAAATTATTCAGGCTAACGACACGCTTTCCGTGCAGGTGCACCCTGACGACAAAAAAGCCGTGGCATTAGAAGGAGAAGGCGCGCGCGGAAAAACCGAATGCTGGTACGTGCTCGACGCAGAGCCGGGCGCAAAGCTCGTCTACGGCTTAAACGGAAGCTACAGCACCTCCGAGCTTCGCGCGGCAATAGCAGAAAACCGCCTTGAAGACTGCCTAAACCGTGTGACGGTAGCTAAAGGAGACTTTATTTTTATTCCGTCAGGCACCGTACATGCAATCGGCGGCGGCTTACGCCTTTTGGAAGTGCAGCAGAGCTGCGATATTACCTACCGCCTGTACGACTGGGGCCGCCCGCGCGAAATCCACGTAGAAAAAGGCCTACAGAGCGTAAAGCAAACCCCGCCTGCAAAAATTGAGCCGCTTGCGCCGGAGTTCAGCTGCGACTACTTTACATTAAAGCATGTAGAGGTAAAAGGCGGATTAAGTTGGCTTGTGCCGAAAGCGCAAACAGGCGGCACGAAAAGCGCGGACGCACCGGACGAGGCAAGCGCA
The DNA here is from genome assembly GCA_937891125.1 of uncultured Treponema sp. Lineage (GTDB taxonomy): Bacteria > Spirochaetota > Spirochaetia > Treponematales > Treponemataceae > Treponema_D. The sequence continues at coordinate 3,325 of CALAEZ010000072.1, forward strand.
GACAAGGCTGCGTGTGAGAAAAGCGCATGGCAGCTCGTCTACATTGTCGCCACCAGCGGCATGGGAGCTTCCATCTACGCGACTGATAGCACCGGCAAAAAAAGCGAAATGCTCCCTCTTCATGCAGAAGAAATCTACGCGCTTTCCCCCGGCGAAAAAATCACCATTGAGGGAAACGCCGAGATTGTGCGCATAATCGCAAACGGGCAGTGCTAGGGCTTTAAAAACAGGCTGTAGTATTCATCATAGGTAAGGTAGCTTTCTTTTACCGACTGTGCAAGCTCCACGCCCACATAGCGGTAATGCCACGGCTCATAGCTGTAGCCGGTTATAAGCTCCTTACCTTCCGGGTAGCGGAGAATCCAGCCGTAGTCGGCACAGGTTTCTTTGGTAAAGGCAAACGCCTTTGAATCCTTATAAAGCAGATTATTCTCCGCCGTCTTATCAACTGAGCGCAGATCGACGACATAGCCGGTCTGATGCTCGGAAAAGCCGGGGCGCGCGCAGATTTTCTCTACAGCAGCCTGGTCGCCGTCAAATTTTTCTAAATAGTAATCATACACTTCCTGCTGGCGGCTGTAAGGGCGCGTTGCACTTTCAAGGATGAAGCTGGCGCCCGCTTCTGAGGCAGCATCAGCCCAGACAAGCAGCGATGTAAGCGCCTCGCGGCACAGCTCATAGGTGTCGCCATCATCTAAGCAGTACGCATCGGGCACACTCTGCATGTCATCAGGCGCATAGTCAGCAGAAAGGTAATTGGGCCTTTCGCTGAAAATTGTGGGTAAATATGGTAAAATACCCTCATGGAAACAAT
>CALAEZ010000073.1 GCA_937891125.1 uncultured Treponema sp.
CGCGGATTGAAAATGTCCAGTAGCAGCCGACGGCAATCATTGCGACCGCCATAAATTCCAGGAAGAATGACATAATCGAGTAGCAGAGCTTTGCGGCAGATTCGATAAACGTGATGATCGGCTTTGACGCGCTTTCGTCGCTTGCGCAGCCGGCTCCTGCAAGCCCGGCAAACACAAATGCCGGCAAAAGGTATGCGCCGTCGTGCAGTGCGGTAAAGCTTGAAAACGGCAGCAGCTGCAGAATCAAGCTCTTGATGTCGACCGTTGCAATGTCAGTCATTTTCTCGCTTGAAATCGGAATGCGCGGCAGCTTTACAATCAGAATGGAAAGCAGTCCCAGAATGGTAAGCACGAGCGATGAAATTACGATGACGGAAATCGTCCAGAGCGCCGTCTTTGCAATCATCTTGCGGGAACGGAGCTTGTAGAGCGCGTACGAAACAGAAAAAAACAGCAGCGGGAGCAGCGTGTAGCGTCCAAAGCGAATCGCAAGCTCGTTCAGGTAGGCGGCGGTCGACTGTACGACATCCGATGATGCAGGCAGAATCAATGCGGCGGCGATGCCTAAAAGCGCGCCGAGTAAATACTTAATCCATAATTTCATACGCACAGTATAGCGAAAGAGAAGCAATCTTGCTATACTGTTGCGATTATGGAAAAGGCTCTTTTGATTGCAGGAAAGGATTTGCCGGAAGGCGGCGAGCTTGCTTCGGGCGCTTCGCTTCAGGGGCGCGTTACGCTTATCACTTCAGCTAGTCAGGATGGCGACAGCGGAAACGGTTACCGCGCCGTGTTCTGGAACCGCGCTTCAGCGCTCAGTGCGCGCACGGTCGTCTTAAGCTGCATTAATGCGGCACAGCATTTAGATGAAGTGGCGCTCGTGTTTGACGAAGCGCAGTATGCCGCAAAATTCAGCAAGACCAGCTCATCAGAAATTGAGCAGGCGCTTGACGAAATGATTTTAGGCTACCAGTTTTTAACGCAGGAGCTTGTCGTGCGCTTCAGTCAGCGGAAGGATTTAAGCCCTGAGCTGCATTTTGCAAAAATCGCCTTTTTATATAAGCCGAACGTATCGCTTGCAGAAAGCGTCGGCGCGTCAAATAAGGGCATGATGGGCGCTCCATCCTACCCGGCAACAGCGGCGGCGGGTGCTGCATTTAAGGCGTTTGCCGAAAACACCGCGGCGCTGCTTGCCGATAACGATCAGATTGTGCCGGTGCTCGTTCACTGCGACCCCAACAACGATTTAAGCCACCGCGACAGCGCCTTAGCAAGCTGGCTCTGCACGTATTTTGATGCGCTTGATGAGGCAAAAAAGCGCCCCGCGCCAAAGCAGCTTGTCAGCTGGGTAAAGGCAGGCGCAAAAAAGCCGGGCGGAATGCTTGGTGGGCTTTTATAGGCAGGCGACAGAATTATGCAGAACACACAATCGCCTCAGGACCGCTTTTCAAATCCGCTTATCGTGCAGAGTGACCGCACGCTCCTTTTAGATGTCCACGCACCGCGCGCAAACGACTGCCGCAATGCGCTTATTCCGTTTGCAGAGCTTGAGCGCTCGCCGGAGCATCTGCACACCTACCGCCTGACACCACTTTCGCTGTGGAATGCCGCAGGTGCGGGCTTTACGCCCGACGATGCCATCAACGTGCTTCGCGAATACGCACGCTATGACGTTCCGCAGGCAGTTGAAATGTGGATAAGCGAGACCGCCGGCCGCTTTGGAAAGCTGCGCCTCGTGCCCGCGCCCTCTAAGCAGACGCCGGTTATCGGACGCGACGGCGTTGCTACCGACACGTTGGTAAAAGACGAATACTTGTACTTGGTCTGCGCATCGCGGGCGGTGTATAAGGAACTGAGTGCAAGCGCGCTGGCACGGAAAAATGTGCTTGTGTCCTACAAATATGTGCCGCCGACGCTGGAGGACTGCCCGAAGCTCGACACGGTGCCGCCGCTTACCGAAGACGAGCAGGACTACTGCTTTTTGCTGCATTTGACCGACCGCGGCACAGTAAAGCAGGATTTGCTTAGGCTCGGCTGGCCGGTAAAGGATGACGTTCCGCTTGCAGACGGCGAGCCGTTTCCAATGCAGCTCCGCACGACAACCGCCGACGGAAAGCCCTTTGCGCCGCGCACCTATCAGAAAGAGGCGGCAGAAGCGCTTGTCGGAAACAAGGGCGCAGGCACCGGCTTTGGCACGATTGTCTTACCGTGCGGCGCGGGAAAAACCATTGTCGGCATGACGGTCATGTCGCTTCTGCAGACAAACACGCTCATCATCACGACAAACATCAGCGCCGTGCACCAGTGGATGCAGGAGCTGCTAGACAAAACCGACATTCCCGCAGACTGCATTGCCGAATATACGGGCGAAAATAAGACGATAAAGCCGATAACTGTTGCCACCTACCAGATTTTAACGTGGCGACCGGAAAAAGAAGGCCCGTATCCGCATTTCGGGCTGTTCCGCGAGCGTGCCTGGGGCTTAATCATTTATGACGAGGTGCACATGTTGCCCGCGCCCGTTTTCCGCGTGGTTGCAGAAATTCAGGCAGTCCGCCGCCTGGGGCTTACCGCAACGCTCGTGCGCGAGGACGGTTTGGAAGGCAATGTATTCAGCTTAGTCGGTCCGAAGCGCTACGATGTGCCGTGGAAAGATCTGGAGACAAGCGGCTGGATTGCAAGCGCAGAATGTGTTGAAGTGCGCATCGATTTAACCGAAGAAAAAGAAATTGACTACGCGGTTGCCGAGCAGCGCAAGAAGCACCGCATTGCAAGCGAAAATCCGGCAAAGGTTGATGTCGTGCGCGCGCTCGTGCAGTATTCGCCTGACGACAAAATCCTGATTATCGGGCAGTACTTAGAGCAGCTGAACGAAATTGCGACGCTCCTGAAGGCGCCGATTATCACCGGAAAAACGCCGAACGACGAGCGCGACAAAATCTACGCAGATTTTCGCTCCAGCAAGATTCGCGTGCTTGTCGTGTCAAAGGTCGCCAATTTTGCAATCGACCTGCCTGACGCAAGCATGGCAATTCAGATTAGCGGCACGTTCGGAAGCCGTCAGGAGGAGGCGCAGCGCCTCGGCCGCATTTTACGCCCGAAAGAGCGCAAGTCACGCTTTTTTACGCTGATAACGCGCAACACGGTCGAAGAAGATTTTGGCGCAAACCGGCAGAAGTTCCTGGCAGAGCAGGGCTACGCCTACCGCATCGTGCGCTACAAATCGACCGACGACATCGAAGCGGCGCTCGGTACAAACGCGCCAGAAGCACTTACCTGTGCGCAGACACCTCGGAGGAGCTGAACGTGAAAGAGGTTGACCCGAAAGTACAACGAATCATCAACTGGCGCGAAAGCATGGCGACGCTGCCAGATACGCATTTTTTTGAAATCATCCGCATGTACTTAGGCGAGATACACACGCCGTTTAACAAGACTAAGCTTGTTGAAGAGCTTGGCTCATTTTTGCGCAAGGAAGAGCACCGCCGCACCATCGTGTCGCTGCTTTCGCCAACAGACCGCGAGCTGTTAGCTGCAGTTTGGCACATAAAAAATGCAACGCAAGAAAAGCTTGCCACGTTTTTTATGGGAGACGGAAGCTTTGCTAAAATCTACGAGCAGCTCTTAAATCTTGAAGAGCGACTCCTCATCTATCGTCACGTGGACAAGCAGCTTGGAAAAACAATTATCAGCATAAATCCGATGCTCGAGGAAGTCTTAACGCCGCTTTTGACGCCTGCCGTGCTGCTTCCAGAGGTTGCGCTTGCAGAACTAAACTGGAGCGCGCCACAACAGCTTTCGCCAGAGTTGCTTGCCTCGTACGCATGTTTTTTGCTTGCAGAAGCCGATGTGTGTAAAGCGGACGGTACGTTTAAAAAGCGCATTGCCACGCAGCTTGAAGCGCTGTTTCCGGGGCAGGTGCCCCTTTTGCAGCAGATAACCTTTGCGTTTATTAACCTGCTTATTCTCAAGGACGCAGGCTCGCACATCGAGCTTGACCGTGCGCGTCTTGAAAAATTTGCTGAGCTAGACGAGGTAAACCAGTACACGCTTTTGTGTGTTGCCGCGCACGGTCGCTTTTCTCGAACCGGCATGACCCGACAGATGCAACTGTTGCTGGCTGTTGCGAGCAAAATCGGCGCGCAAGGTATTGGCAGAAAAAGCCTATTGCGGCTTGCGTTTCTTATTTCTGAAAAGGACAGCGATATTCCTGGTGTTGCGCCTGTTGGCAGAGCAAGCCGGTTTTCAGCCTTGCTTGCCGCAAACGCAGAGCAGCCGCAGTCATTTGACACAAGCGCGGTTTCGCTAATTGACCGCCTGCTTGATACGGCCGTTGCCTTTGGCATTCTTCTAGAGCAAGGCAAGGACGAAAACGGCGAAGGAATCTACACGCGTGGGCTCGTCTTGACGCAGGCAGCTGAAAAAAAACAGTACACGCAAAATCCAGATACGCTTACGGTGGATGCAGGCTTTTCGGTTACGCTGCTTCCCGGAAAACCGCTTTCGGCGCTGCTGCCGCTGATGAACTGCATGGAGCTGCGCCAGTTTGACACGGTGCCCACCTTTGAAATCACCAAAAAAGCGGTTATGCGCTCGTTTGACCGCGGGTTTACGCAAGAGTCACTGCTTGCGCTGCTTTCTGAAAACAGCGCTTACGAGCTTCCGCAAAACCTTGCAGTGTGCTTAGAGGACTGGAGCAGCGCCTACAACGCAGCGGCTGTCTACAAGGGCTACATTCTTAAAGTGAGTGCAGAGCAGGGCGCACGCATTGAAAAAAATCGCAAGCTGCTGCCCGATATTGCCCTGCAGCTGGCGCCAGGCATGTATCTTCTGAATGCAGAAAACGACACCGAGGCTGCGCTTATTATGCGCCGCAGCGGGCTTGATTTTTACAGTGCAATCAAGGGTGTTGAAAAAACGCGCGATGTGCTTTCGTTTCCGCAGGTGTCGTTTGTGCCGGCTAGCGACGAGGACTGTGTGCCAGAAGCAGGCTCTGCAGACACCGCAAATATGAAGCTTTCGGAAGCAGACGGCAGTTTTGACGCCGGCAGCCGTTCGGGCGCCGAGGCAACGTGTGCTGGCGATGCGGCGCATGACGAGGACGCTTATTTTGCCGCCATGTACGCGGCGCTTGATACGCTGAATCTGCTGCCCGAGCAAAAGGAAGGCTTGGCTGACCGCATACAGCGAAAAATCATCGTCGATACGGCGCAGCTTCGGGGCGACAGCGTGCGCTTAGAGCGCTTAGAGGCGAGCGGCATGGATTACGGCGGCAAGCTGCATATTATCGACAGCGCCATGAGCTCAAACAGCATGCTTGAGCTTGCGTTTGAAAATCCAGAACAGCCTGCAGGCGACAGCGTTGTTGTCGTTGGCGTGCCGCTTGAGCTTGAAAAATTTGACGGAGATGCGCTTTTGCATCTGGAGCTGATTCCACAGCATGAGGAAAAAGTCTTTTCGGTGGGAAAAGCACGGTTGGTAAAAAAAATCCGCGGGAGCATACTTCGGTAGCACTGCGGAGATAAAACAGGAGATAAAAAAATGGAAATTTCTGTAAAAAGAGATGGACTTACGCTTCGTGGCGACTTGTACAAGCCAGAAGGAAAAACGCGCTTTCCTGTGCTGATTTTGTTTCACGGCTTTATGGGAACGCGTGGCAAGGCAGAAGAGACCGCAAACACGTTTACTACGCTGACAAATGCGATTGTTGCAAGCGGCGTTGGCGTCGTCAAGTTTGATTTTGACGGTCACGGCGACAGCGACGGTGATTTTAGCGACATGAACATTTACAGCGAAGTGCTAGACGCCGCAAAAATCATCGATTACGTGCGCGCTCAGAGCTTCTGCAGCGACATCTACATTGCTGGTCACTCGCAGGGCGCACTGGTCGGCGGCATGATGGCAGGCTTCTATCGTGAATACATTTCAAAGCTGGTGCTGCTCTCGCCCGCCGCCACCATAAAAGACGACGCTTTGCACGCAAGCTGTTTTGGTATGCCGTATGACTATGAGCATGTTCCCGACCACATTGAAACGGTAAACATTCACGGACAGCATTTTCAGGTCGGCGGCCTGTATTTCCGCGTGGCGCGCACGCTGCCTATTTATGAGACAACCGCCATGTTCCGCGGAAAAACGCTTATCATACACGGCACTGCCGATGATGTTGCAGGCGTTATCGGGAGCCGCCGCTACTGCGAATGTATGCACAATGTAACGCTGCGTCTGGTAGAAGGCGAAGGACACGGCTTGTGCGACAAAAGTGATTCCTGGCAGAAAAACGTTATTGAGCCGGTTGTCGCATTCTTGAACGACCGATAGCGTCGTGCACGCATACCGCTTGCGGCGTGAACGTGCGTGTGTCAGAAACAGGCGCCGGACACGCGCTGACTCGCCGGAGTGTGCAAGATACGCGTCAAGACATGCGGCGGCGTGTGTGTTCACAAAACTTTCGTAAGCTGTTACACTATAGCGCTTGCCCGTTTTTCTACATGGACAGATAAAAGGTATACAATGTTAAACAAATTGAAAGGCTTCAATATAAAAAAGCTGCCGGAAGCGGCAGGGCATATTTTTCAGAGCTTGCAGGCGTCGGGAAAGGCGCTTCTGGTGACCGTGCTTGCGGCAATCATCTTTATGTTTGCAATCTGCCTGATTGTATTCTTTGCATCGGTAAAGGGTGAGGAGCAGGTGCTTGTTCCAAATGTTGTCGATAAGACGCTGACGACCGCCCTGCTTGAAATGCAGGCAAAGGAGCTCTATCCGAAGCTGCAGCTGCGCTATACCGACAGCCCCGACGATAAGGACAAGGTTCTGTCGCAGAACCCGGATGCAGGCGCCATCGTCAAGGCGGGAAGCCGCGTTACCATTACGGTAAGCCGCGGTGTGATTATCGACCATGTAGAAAACTATGTCGGCTCTAAGCTTGACGACGTAAAAATCAAGCTGCAGACCATGTTTACCGGAAGCGCCCGCCCGCTTATCGTGCTTGCAAACCCGACTTACAAGGCAGACAAAAGTGACGCCGGAACGATTCTGGAGCAGGATCCGCCGGAGGGCACGCCGATTGCGTCACCTGTTACCGTAAAGCTCATTGTAAGCCGCGGCCCTGCCTACGATTACACGTCAGTGCCGAATCTTGTCGGGCTTACGGTCAGCGAGCTGCTTTCACGCATCGGACAGAATAAGCTTGTGTATGATTTTACATCGCACGCGGCAGAGGGCGACGAAAAGCCGGGAACAGTCACCGGTCAGGAAACGTTCAACCGCGAATACGTAAACAACTACACACGTATGAATGTAGAGCTTGCGCTGCCGACTGCGCCGCTTAACAGCCTGCTGTACGGCATTTTCAGCGCTCAGGTGACAAACTACCCGTATCCGGTAGAGATGAAGCTTGACGCAATCCCGGAGACCGGCGAGCGCTACACAATCGTGACGTTTGAGCACATTGGCGGTAGCGTGACGATGCCGTATGCGGTGCCGAAAAACACTGAGCTTATCTTCTCTATCGAGGGAAAAGACCAGAAGCGCATTACGGTCGACTGACGATTATCCATGAGCTGTATGCGCCGGTTATGGCGGTGAGCGGCTCTTTTTTCGCGCGCGTTTTATGCGCGACTTTATACATAAGCATAATGAGGTACAGGTATGCTGCGTTATATCATCAAGCGTGTAATTACGGCGCTTATTACGGCGTATTTAGTTGCAACGCTTACGTTTTTTATCATGAATCTAGTGCCGGGCGGTCCGTTTCTGTCGGAAAAAGCCGTAACCCCGCAGGCACAGGCTGCAATGGAAGCAAAATATGGGCTTGATAAGCCGCTTGGCGTGCAGTATGTCACTTATATGGGCTCGCTTGCCCGCGGCGACCTAGGGCTTTCGCTTAAAAAGCGCGGACGCACCGTAAGCCAGATTATCACGACAAAGTTTCCGGTAAGTGCGCGCTTAGGCGGGCTTGCCATGCTGGTTGCCGTGTTCTGCGGCGTGCCGCTGGGGGCTGTTGCAGCCTTTAAGCGCGGAAAGCTTGTCGACAACATTCTGGTCGTGCTTTCGACCGCCGGCATTGCCATTCCAAGCTTCCTGTCGTCAACGCTCTTAATGTATATTTTTTCTACAAAGCTGCGCCTGCTTCCCTCGCTCGGCTTAAATAGCCCGCAAAGCTACATCATGCCGGTTCTGGCGCTTGCACTCTATCCGACATTCTACATTGCCCGCCTTATGCGCTCGTCAATGCTTGACGTCATGGGGCAGGACTACATGCGCACGGCACGCGCAAAGGGTGTTACCACTTTCAAGTCGATTTTCAAGCACGCGCTCCGCAACGCAATTCTTCCGGTCGTCACCTATTTAGGCCCGCTCTTAGCTTCGTTAATGACTGGCAGCTTTATCATCGAAAAGATTTTTAACATTCCGGGGCTTGGCTCTGAGTTTGTCGGCGCAATCACCAGCCGCGACTATCCTATGATTATGGGAACAACAATCTTCCTTGCAGTCTTTGTTATTTTTATGAATGTGCTTGTAGACATTGCCTATGCGATTGTTGACCCGCGCATCAAACTAAAGTAAGGCAGGGAAAGAATATGAACGTATCTGAAGCAAAGAAAAATCCGCTGAGCCTTCAGCTTAAGGTAGACGACTTTTTGCCTGCAACGGCAGAAGAAAAAGAATCGCTCGTGATTATGCGCGAGTCAGTCAGCTTCTGGAAAGACGGCATCCGCCGCTTCCGCAAGAATAAAATTGCAATGACCGCGCTTTCAATCGTACTTCTGATTGTCGTGCTCTGCTTTATCGTGCCGACTTTCTACCCGTACAAGTACGAGGCGCAGATGAAGGGAAGCGAGCGTTTAGGTCCCATGCAGTATTCGGCAAGCGAACTTACGCGCATACAAGCTGGCGAACACATTTTTCCGCATATTTTGGGAACAGACTCTAACGGACGCGACTACGCAATCCGCGTTATGGTCGGCGGCCGCGTTTCGCTTATGGTTGGCATTGTCGCTTCCGTGCTTATTCTGATTATCGGCTCGCTCTATGGCGCAATCGCCGGCTACTTTGGCGGCATGGTCGACTTAATCATGATGCGCGTGGTCGACATTATCTACACCGTGCCAGACGTGCTTATCATCATCCTGCTTGCACAGACGCTAAAATTTCCGCTCCGCACGCTGGGAGCTGTTCCTGGCTTTGGCTGGATCCAGCGGCTTGGCCCGAACATGGTCAGTATGTTCATCGTGTTTGCGCTTCTGTACTGGGTCGGCATGGCACGCATTGTCCGAAGCCAGATTATGATTCTTAAGCAGAACGAATACGTAACGGCAGCAAAGGCACTGGGAGCTAAAAAACGCCGCATCATCGGAAAGCACCTGATTACAAACTGTATCGGCACGCTGATTGTTACGACAACGCTGCAGATTCCGTCTTCGATTTTTACAGAGTCGTTCCTGTCGTTCCTTGGTCTTGGCGTGCAGGCTCCGATGCCGTCGCTCGGCTCGCTTGCAAGTGCGGCGTTAAACGGCTTCCAGAGCTTCCCCGAAAAACTTTTTGCGCCGGCAGCACTCATTTTCATCATCATCTTAAGCTTTAACCTGCTTGGCGACGGACTGCGCGATGCATTTGACCCGAAGCTGAAGTCGTAAAGCGGAGGCAGCAGGTAAGATGATTGGTTGCAGCTATCTTTTTTGGCTGCCATTTTGTCCCGACCAAGGTCGGGTCGTATTGGTATAGGAGTCAGCATGGCAGAGAATAACTATTTGGTAGACATACAGCACGAAAAGCTTTCGTTTTTTACGCCGGCGGGCGAGGTGAAGGCTCTAAACGACGTGACGCTCCATATGCAGGAAGGCGAAGTGCTTGGCATTGTAGGTGAATCTGGGAGCGGTAAGAGCGTTACTGCCTATTCAATTATGGGCTTAACAGCAGAAAACGGCAAAATCATGGACGGCTCGGTTACGTTTAACGGTCACCGCATTGACCAGATGAGCGAAAAAGAACTGCGTAAAATCCGCGGAAAGGAAGTGAGCATTATCTTCCAGGATCCGATGACGAGTCTGAATCCTGTCTGGACAATCGGAAATCAGATAGAAGAAGCCGTCAAGCTGCATACAGACAAAAAAGGTGCGGAAGCAACAGCCCGCGCCCGTGAGCTTTTAACGCTTGTCGGCATTAACGAGCCGGATAAACGCTTAAAGCAGTATCCGCACGAGCTTTCCGGCGGCATGAGGCAGCGCGTGATGATTGCAATCGCCCTTGCCTGCGAGCCAAAACTTCTGATTGCAGACGAGCCGACAACCGCGCTCGATGTTACGATTCAGGCACAAATCCTTGAGCTTATGCAGGAGCTTAAAAAGAAGCTCGGCATGGGCATCATCATGATTACGCACGATTTAGGCGTTGTCGCCAGCATGTGCGACCACATTGCCGTCATGTATGCGGGCGAAATCATCGAATACGGCACGACAGACGACATTTTCTATAACCCACAGCACGAATACACGCGCGGGCTTTTGCGCTCAATTCCAAAGTTCCACGAAAAAGATTACTCACGACTCGTGCCGATTGAAGGTCAGCCGGTCGACCTGCTGAACCGCCCGAAAGGCTGCTGCTTTGCGCCGCGCTGCTCAAGCTGCATGAAAATCTGTCTTGAAAAGCCGCCGGTACGCAACGAATACGAGTCTCTTGGCGGAGCTGCCGTTGGCGAAAACGTGCACTACGGCCGCTGCTGGATGGAGCAGAAAGCTCAAGTTTGTGGCAGCGCAGAGGCAAAGGTAGAAGCAGCAGCAACAGCAGGGGGCGAAAAATGAGCGAAAACTTACTTAAAATAGAGCACTTAAAGCAATATTTCCCGGTTGCGGGAAGCAAAAAGATTGTACATGCGGTTGACGACGTAAGTTTTTTTATCAAAAAGGGCGAAACATTCGGCTTAGTTGGCGAGTCCGGCTGTGGAAAGACAACGACCGGCCGCTCAATCCTGCGCCTGATTGAGCCGACGTCGGGCAAAATTACCTACGACGGCGAGGTGATTTTCGACAGCGCAGCCGGCGTAAAGGCAGATATGCGAGCGTACCGCAGAAAGATGCAGATTGTTTTCCAAGATCCGTATGCGTCGCTTGACCCGCGCATGACCGTTGGCGACATTGTCGGCGAGGCACTTGATATTCACAAGCTGTATGAAAACAAGGCAGATCGCCGCAGAAAGATTATTGCCCTGCTTTCAACCGTCGGCTTGAACAGCGAGCACGCAAACCGCTACCCGCACGAGTTTTCCGGCGGACAGCGCCAGCGCATCGGTATTGCACGCGCCCTTGCCGTTGACCCGCAGTTTATCGTCTGTGACGAGCCGGTTTCCGCGCTGGACGTTTCGATTCAGGCACAAGTCGTCAACATGTTCGAAGATTTGCAGAAAGAGCGCAATCTGACATACTTGTTCATTGCGCACGACCTTTCTGTTGTAAACCATATCTCAAGCAGAATCGGCGTTATGTACCTAGGGCACATGGTCGAAATGGCAGAGTCTGACGAAATCATCTTCCATTCCATGCATCCATACACGCGCTCGCTCATTTCTGCCGTGCCGATTGCAGACCCGAAGACAGCCCGCGCAAACAAGCGCATCATTCTTGAAGGCGATGTGCCAAGCCCGGTAAATCCGCCGTCAGGCTGTCCGTTCCGCACGAGATGCCCGTACGCAGATGCGCAGTGCGCCGAGCAAAAGCCTGAGTTTAAGGAAGTGGCTAGTGGACACTGGTGCGCCTGTCATCACTTAGATAAGCTAAATTAGGAACGTGCTGATTACCACTTCTGTCTGCTTAGTCTGACCGCTTGCTTGTTCTGTTTGGCGACAGGCGGTTGATAGACAGACTAGGTGACCGGCAGCTAGGCGCGGCGGAGTAGTGCGCTGTATGCAATTTGTTAATTGTGCGCACGGCTACATGCTGTCTGTTGCTGTTGCAAGACAATAGTAGCGCAATCTGCTACACTTACTTCCGTTATGAACGTCCTTATCCTGCAGCCGCCGGTCATGCAGCTAAATACTGCCTACCCAAGCGGAGCTTATCTTGCCTCATTTTTCCGCTCTCTAAAAAATGCTGACGGCGCGCCTGTTTGCAAAAGCGTGCGCTGGCGCGACCTTAACATTGAGCTTTTCTACGAGATTTTTTCGCGTTCTGGCTTAGAGCGGCTGTTTTCGCTTTCTTGTGACGCAGCTTTGGCGCGCGCTGAAAAGGCGGAGCGGGCAGGAGATGAGGAGACTGCATTTAATTTGCGCCGCTATGTTTCTGAGCGTGCGTTGTGGATTAACTGGATAGATGTGATAACAGCTCTGCTTCGTGGGGAAGAGCGGGAAAGTGCGCACCGTTTTGTATTTGGCGCACATGTTCCGCGCGGTAGCCGCATGGAGCGGTACCTGGCAGATTTGCAGCATGATGTAACAACCGATGACGCGCGCGCGCTTGCAAGCTTTGCACTTGCAGATTTGGCAGACTACATTACCGCCTCTTTTGACGGGCATTTTGCGCTTGTGCGCTATGCAGAATCCCTTACGGTAAGTGAAGCAAGTTTTGAGCAGATTGCGCGCGGCGCAGACAGCCCGGTCATGCGTCATTTTTATCAGCCGGTCTTGGAGCGCGTCCTGCAGGAAGAGCGCGCACTGTTTGGCACGCAGAGTGGGGGCGCGGCTTGTGCTGGCTCTGGCGGGACATGCGCCGACGCAGACACCGGCACGCACGTGGCTTGTATTGGCGCAGCCGCAGGCGATGAGTGCCGCGAGTCTTGCGGTGCAGAGCCGACTTTAGTTTGCGTGAGCGTGCCGTTTGCCGGTACCTTTGCCGCCGCCCTTGCGACCGGCCGTTTTTTTAAGCAGCAGTTTGGTGAGCGCGTCTTTGTAAGCATGGGAGGCGGCTTTATAAACACGGAGCTTCGCGACTGTACGCGCGAAAACACGCCGCTTTTAGCAAACTATTTAGATGCGCTGAGCTTTGACCGCGGCTATGCCGGCTACCGGGATCTGCTTGCAGCATTCACCGGCGGCGAAAATGCACTTCCTGCCGACGGCTCGTTTTACAAGCTGCGTCTGTTCACGAAAACTGCCACCACGCTGACCGCCCCAACCATCACGCTGCCCGCCAGTACGGTGGTTTCGGCACTTCGACAAAGCTCAGTGACCGAAATCTCAACGGACGCTGAGCCTGTCGAAGCGTCTTGCGTTGCCGAGCAGCGCGACTACGAGCGCGCTGCCCGCGAATACGAGCGCGAAATCACTTCCACGCTGATTCCCGATTTTTCTGACATCGACTTTAGCCGCTATCCGCGCCTTGTTGACGACACAAATCCCATGCACCGCCTGTGGTCTGACGGCGCGTGGATAAAAGTCTACATGGCACACGGCTGCTACTGGCATCAGTGCGCGTTCTGTGACGTAACGCTTGACTACGTATGCGGCTACTGCCCGACAAACGTCCACGCGCTTTACGAAAGTCTGCTTGCGCAGTGCCAGAAAAAAGGCGTGTACGGCATTCATTTTGTAGACGAAGCCATGCCACCGGCTCTTATGGTCGCCTTTGCTCGCGAAAACCTGGCGCACGGCTCGCCTTTAAGCTGGTGGGGAAACATCCGCTTTGAAAAGTTTTTTACGCGCGACGTTGCAGATTTTTTAGCGGCAGGCGGACTTGTCGGTGTTTCAGGCGGGCTTGAAATCGCGCTGGGAAGCGGCTTACAGGAAATCCACAAGGGAACAGACCTCCCGTCAATTGTCGCAGCCTGCTGCGCCTTTAAGGAAGCAGGCATTCTGGTGCACGCCTACATGATTTACGGCTACTGGAAGGAAACGCCACAAGATTTAATCAATTCCATGGAAACGCTGCGCCAGTTTTATGCAAACGGACTTTTAGACAGCTCGTTCTGGCACAAGTTTGTGCTTACGCGCCACAGCCGAATCTACAAGGAGTGGAAGGAAGGCAAAGTTCCAGACCTAGAGCCGATTGAGCCGGGAGAAGATTTGACTGGCACAGACAGTTGCGGCGCGGCGCACGAAAAAACCTCGCAGGGCGCGAAAAAGCACGCCACAGCCAACGACAGTGAAGCCGCACGCACGGGCGCACGCAAAACGCCGCTCTTTGCAAAAAACGGACTGCACTTTGCAGGCGAAGAAAAAAGCGAGAAATACGGAAGCGCGCTCAATTATTCGCTTGAACGCTGGATGCACGGCGAAGACTTGCACCGCCAGGTGCAAAAATGGTTTGATTTTTCAGTTCCGCGCCCGACAATCCCGCAGGATTTTATCGAAAAGCACATAGCTTCCTACGAAAGTGCGCGCGACAAAGCATTTTCCGCGCCGCTTCCCAAAAAAGTTGACGGTTGCATAGATAGCTCGCGCGTATTCTGGCTTGGCGGTGAAAAAATCACTTCTGGCAAGCGTGGCACAGGGGCGCCTGGCGAGCGCAGCGCACGTGGCAAAAAATCTGCCAGCCAGCAAAATCCTGCAAGCCCCCGCGCAACCGTGCGCTGGACATACATGGGCGAAATGCACGAGCTTCCCGCAGACAGCCCTGAAAACGCATTTCGCGGGCGCGGTCTTTGCGTGCTACCGTAGTCTAAGCTCTTAGAGTAATTTTATTTGGTAGCCAAGCGTTAGTAAAAGCGGACGTGACGTAAAAATATCGTAGCTGCCCTCTTTTGTTTTTAGTGAGTTTACTCCTACTTCATAGCGAAGACCAAATATAATTCCACCGTTTTCATTAAGAGACAGCAAACAGTCAGTGCCAATAACGACAGAAGGAATCGGCTTCATTTTTTTCATAATAACATTCCTTAAAAATGCGTATGATGTCGCAGGAACGGCTTGCAGAGGCTGTGGAAACGTCAACGAATTACATTGGCGTTATCGAAATTGGAAAAAAGTTTCTTTCGTCGCAAATGATTGAACGTATTGCTAATGCGCTAGGGGTAGATTCGCCACTGCTTTTTACTACAGAAACAACGGAAGAAAATACAGTCCGTATCGTGAAGCCCGATAATGAAGTACTAAAAGCATTGCTGATGAAGCATCTTGAAAACGCTGTAGATGAAAGTCTTTCCAAATTATAGGCTGTCGCTACAAGCTGACATGAAATGACATACCTAATTCGCTCATGTCAAAGAGCGTGTTGGCGGTGTATTTGTCAGCGTTAAAATAGTAGCGGTTCTTGTAAAACGCTTTTCTGAACGAAGTAAAAAAAGTAAATCCAACGGGATGCGAGGTGATAATCAGCTCGCCGCCGTAATACAGGTAACGCAAAATCTCTTTGGAGTAGTTTGCATACAGAATCGGTGAGTAGGAAACAAATGTGTGCATACTAAGCCAGCGAAAGTACACGCGTGTTGAGTGCTGAATGCCAACTAAAACGGTGTTAAAGCGATTCGTGTTGTCGTCAATGCCCTCAAAATTATATGTGTAGTCAATAAACGAATAGCCGATAAACGGTCGCAGCTCAAATTGCGGAAAAAACGAAAGCGGCAGCAAAAACTGCGCGTCAAACTCAATACAGCGGATACTGTCGTTAAAATCTTCATCAAGCCAGATGTCAGCGGAATCTGACCAAAAAAACTGTGGCTTACTGGTAAAGCCCAGATTCAACGCACATTTTACGTAGCTGCGCGTTGTTGTGTATGACTGCAGGTTTGAATGAAAGAGGATACCTGCAAAGGTAAGCGCTTCTGTTGTTGAGCTTTGTGAGCCGCTTTCTTTTGACATGACGATG
Source organism: uncultured Treponema sp. (assembly GCA_937891125.1). Classification (GTDB taxonomy): domain Bacteria; phylum Spirochaetota; class Spirochaetia; order Treponematales; family Treponemataceae; genus Treponema_D. The sequence continues at coordinate 15,735 of CALAEZ010000073.1, forward strand.
TTAGTCAGGTTTTGAAAGCCCTCTGTTGTTTCAAACGTCCATTCCAGTCCAGAAAGCGGATCAATTGCTTTTATTTCCAGAGCACCAGCGGCATGCACTGCTTTTCCGGCGAACAGAATGAGAAAACAGCATATTTTGCAGAGCCTACGTAAATTCATCGTGGTGAGTATAGCATGCCTTTAGTAAATTTTTTCGCCGAGTAGACGGGCAACAAGCTCCACGGCAAGTGCTGCTGTCTGATTGCGCACATCTAACACGGGGTTTACCTCTACAATTTCTGCCGACCGCACAAGCTTAGACTCATACATTTCCTCCATAAGGAGCAGCGCCTCACGGTTTGTCATGCCTGCAGGCAGCTGATAGCCGGTTCCTGGCGCATACATCGGGTCTAAGCAGTCCATGTCAAAGCTCACGTGCACCACATCAACGCGCCGCTTAAAAAAGACGATTACCTTGCGCACCACGTCGCAAAAGCCCATGCGGTCAATGTCGCTCATCGTGTAGGCAGTGACGCCCGCTTTTTTCATTAAGACGCGCTCTTCGGGATCTACGCTCCGTAAGCCTACATAGCAGACGTTGCGTGGGTCAAGCTTGCGGCCGTCGTAATACAGATTTACCAGCTCGTCTAAGCCGTAACCGCAGCTTGCACTCATACATTCGCCGTGAATGTTGCCGCTCGGGCTTGTTTCGGCAGTGTTAAAGTCACCGTGCGCGTCGACGTACAGCACGCCCATGCGCAAGCCTTTTTTTTGATATGCTGCGGCAAGCCCGGCAATTGAGCCAAGCGCGATAGAATGGTCGCCGCCAAGCACCAGCGGAAAGCCGCCATCTTCTACAGCCCGCTGTACTTCTGACGCGAGCTGCACATTTGCGTGCACAATCGGCTGCAGGTACTTTGCCTTGGGGTTCCCTGGCTTCTCGTATTCCTGCGGATTAATCTGAATGGGCGAAAAGTAGCGCACGGTCTGGTGGCCAAGGCTTTCTAATCGCTCTTTTATACCAGCAAGGCGGATTGCAGACGGTCCCATATCAGAGCCGTGGCGGCTGGCACCAAAATCCAGCGGCATTTCAAGAATATGTATGTTCATAGTTTTCGCGCGATTATAGCGCAATTTCTGCGGGGAAAACAACACGCGCCAGATCTGGTGCCAGAGTAGGTGCGTCAGTGCAAAAAAAAGGCAGGTTTCCCTGCCGCTTTTGCTATTACTGAACCTACTGCACCTGAACGACCTCGCTTACTTCGGGACACGCGTCCTTTAGGTAGCGTTCAATGCCCATTTTAAGCGTCATTGTTGCCATGGGGCAGCTGCCGCAGCTACCGGTTAGGCGCAAATGCACGCGCTTTTCGTCGTCAATCTTTACGAATTCCATATCGCCGCCGTCAGCCTGTAGCTGTGGACGGAACATCTCAAGCGCCTCTTTTACGGTCGCTTCAAAATCTTGTTCTGCCATAAAAACTCCTGTTATGCGGTGCGGCTTCCAGACATGGGCGCACGCGCAAATATGCTCTAAAGATACCGATTTCTAAACTAATCGGCTATAAATTTACTGCGCTACTGGAGCGATTTTACCATATAAATAAGATTGTCGTAGCTGCCGTCAGGAAGCTTTTGCGCGTTGGGAATAAAGCCCGTCTCTGAAAAACCAAGCTTTTCATACAGGCAGAGCGCGCGCTTGTTTGAGCTAAAGACATCTAGCTCCAGCTGCTCATAGCCGAGCATACTTGCCATTTCTTCCATGTACAGAAGCATCGCTGTTCCAAGCCCAATACCCCAGAATGCCTGTCGTATGCCAATGCCAAGGCGCGCGCGGTGATTCAGCTTTTTAAGGCTGTTTACGGGCGAAATACCGCAGTTACCGGCAAGGATTCCGTCGATATAGGCGCAAATGACGCAGGAGCGCGGGTCTTCATTGTTCTGGCGAATCCAGTCGCGTTCACCGTCTGCATCATTGGTGTCAACCTCTTCCGGTAGCCGGAGCAAAAAATTTGTTTCGTGCGCACAGTCATACATCAAAAGCAGTAAATCCTGACTGTCAGCTTCTGTCGGTGAACGCAAAAGCACCTGCGTTCCGTTTTTTAGCGTCAGCGTTTCGCTCGGAATAATCATGCATAAAGTGTAATGGCTTTTTAAGGTACAGGCAAGAAAAAAATGCTACGCACATGTATGCATGTGAGCTGATACAATTTGTACGAAGTTGTCTGGCGTTGTATAATGGCGACACGCATACGATTGACAGGCGAACAGGAGTCTTTATGAGTTTTGGCATTAAGCAGAAAATTGCGTTTTCGACGATTGCACTTATTTTTGCAACAGCAGCGGTTATCGTGCTACTCAACTACCGAACCACCGCAATCTTACTTTTCAGGCAGCCCCATTAAACGATAACACCCTTTGTGCTTGGAATTGTCCCGCCGCGGCGGCTGTCGATTTCTGTCGCAGAGCGAATGGCGCGGGCGGCAGCCTTAAAAAGCCCTTCCATTTTGTGGTGGTCGCTTCTGCCGCGCAAAGTGTCTAAATGCAGATTGCAGCGTGCGTTCTGCACAAAGCCGTTCCAAAAATCGTCAAAACAGTCTGTCTGGAAGCTCGCTTCCCTGCCGTCTGAGCCGAGTGACACAAGCGGAATACCGGTCAGCTCTGCATTGCAGACAAGGTAAGGGCGGCCGCCAAAGTCAACGGCAGCGCGCAAAAGGCTTTCGTCCATCGGGTACAGCGAGCTTCCTGAGCGGTAAATGCCTGCACAGTCGCCAAGAGCGCGCGCAAAGCACATGCCAAGCACAATGCCGGTGTCTTCAATCGTGTGGTGCTGGTCTACCTGCAGGTCGCCTGCAATGCTGCCTGAAAGGTCAAAAAGCCCGTGCTTGCAGAATGACTGCAAGAGGTGGTCAAAAAAGCCAATCGGGTTTTTTACGCTGCACACGCCCGAGCCATCAAGGTTCAGCGTAAGCGTAATCTGCGTTTCTTTAGTGTTTCGTTCAATGGTTGCTGTTCGTGGCATGAAAGACTCCTCTACTCGTTTCTTTTTACTCGTCTAACGGTATGCTTTATTTTTCCGATTATAAAATTTAATTCAAGTGATGATTCTGTTTCTGTTGTTTCTAAATCTGGCATTACGATTTCAGAAAGCACGTTTCCAAAATGCTCCATTTTTACCTGCTGTTTTTCAGAATCTGTTTCCCTGTGCAAATCAAGAAGCTCGCGCTTTAATCCCCGGACTGCAGAAAAGGTTTCAATAATTGCAAATGTTGTATGTATTGCCGTCCTGCTTTTTAATATTGTGGCAAGCATATACAGCCCTTTTTCTGTAAACGCATGAGGAAGTGAGCGTGATTTTGCAGGAAGATTTGCGGTCGAAATTTTCGACCGCAAAATTGCCAGTTCATCTGGCGTTACCGTAAACATATAGTCAGGCGGAAATTTGTCAGGATTGTTTTTTACTGCCTCATTTATTCGTTTTGTTTCAACGCCATATAGCGCTGCAACATCTGTATCAAGAATTATATTCACACCACGAAGTGAGATGATTTTCCCCTGAACGGTATGCATTAAAGACGCGACAGCTTCAGATGTAAGCGTAATCTGCGTTTCTTTAGTGTTTCGTTCAATGGTTGCTGTTCGTGGCATGAAAGACTCCGTTTTTCTGCCGTCATTTTACGTGTTTTCTACGTGAGAAACAAGCGGCAAAACGAGGTGAGCAGGCTCTTTCCTTTTGGAGAATCTCGTTCACATTGACCACGCTCTGCTCTGGCGCTACTATTACCGCATGACAACACTGCATATCGATACGGCTTCGTCTGAAAAAGACGTAAGCGACTTATACGGCATTTTTTTTGAAGATTTGAATCATGCGGCTGACGGCGGTTTGTATGGCGAGCTAGTGCGAAACCGCGCATTTGAGTTCTGTGCGCGGGATAATCCAGCGTATACCGCCCTTACTGGCTGGGAAGCGCTTCACGGCGCAGGCGAAGTACGTCTTGACGTCATTACGGGAAAGTCGGTCAGCAGCAAAAACCCGCATTATCTTGCGCTCGACATTCTTGCGTCAGGTGAAGGCACCGGCTTTTGCAATCTCGGCTACAACAGCGGGATTCCGCTGTGTGCGGGAAGCACGTACCGCTTTAGCTGTTATGTGCGCCGCGAGCAGGATTTTGCAGCTCCCGTGACGGCAGCGCTGACCGCAAGTGACGGCACCGTGTATGCTTCATCGCAATTTGTCGCCGGTGCAGACTGGCAACACATTTCGCTTACGCTGACGGCTCCTAAAACCGACACCAGCGCCCGTCTTGCGATTACCGCCGCCGGCATCGGCAGGCTCTACTTTGACTTTGTGTCGCTGTTCCCGATTGCTACCTACCGCCAGCGCGACAACGGCTTACGGCGCGACCTGGCAGAAAAGCTTGAAGCGCTCCACCCGCGTTTTATGCGCTTTCCCGGCGGCTGTCTTGTGCATGACGGCGCGTTGGATGCTACCTCGCACGATGCGCAGTATCGCTGGAAAAACTCGGTAGGCCGCATAGAAGACCGCCCTTCGCGCCGCAACAACTGGGGTTACAATCAGTCGCTGGGGTTGGGCTTTTACGAATATTTTCTGCTCTGTGAGGATTTAGGCGCAAAGCCGCTTCCGGTGCTGCCAGCAGGCTACGATCCGCATCATCATCGCGCCTGTCCCATGGAAAACATGCAGCCGTTTGTGCAGGATGCGCTGGATTTAATTGATTTTGCAAACGGAGATGCGTCTACCGAATGGGGAAAGCGCCGCGCTGAGCTGGGGCATCCTGCTCCCTTTAATCTGGAATATCTTGGCATTGGGAACGAAGAGGTTGGAGCGGATTTTCCGCCACGTTTCAAGATGATTCGGGATGCGGTAAAAAAAGCCCACCCAGAGATACAGGTGATTGGTTCGAGCGGGCCTTTTTCTGCTGGCAGCGAGTTTGAGCGTGGTTGGGAATCAGCCCGTTCAGACGGCGCCGATTTGGTGGATGAGCACTACTATATGGCTCCCGAATGGATGCTGGCTCATATTGACCGCTATGCGTCTTACAAGGCGGGAGAGCCGAAAGTCTTTTTGGGTGAATACGCGAGCTGGGGAAACAAATGGAAGAATGCGCTCTATGAAGCCGCCTACATGACGGCGCTCGAAAAGGCTCCGCAGGTGGCGCTTGCCTGTTATGCACCGCTTTTTTGCAATGTCGGCTACGCAAACTGGAAGCCAGACATGATTTTCTTTGACAACAGCCGTTCGTTTACAACAGCAAACTACGCGGTGCAACAGCTTTTCATGCAAAACACGGGACGCACGCTGCTTTCGGCACATGCCGACTGCGACGAAACGCCTGTACTGCCAGAGGATGATGGCGGCTTTACAGGAGCGATTGGCGTTCAGTGGATAAAAGCTGACGCCGCCTACAGCGACATTACGCTGACTGAGTACGATTCTGGCGAGGCGGCGGGATCGGGTGCTGACGCGGCTGGTGCGGCAGGCGCAGAAGCTGCCGCGGGCGTTACCGAACGCACGCTGACAAAAGCTTGTGTGAGTGAAGCTTGTCAAAACGTCGTGCTGGCTACTACAAGCGCTCGCCGCTGGAAGCTTAGTCTTATCGCCCGCGAAACAAGCAGCAAGCAGGGATTCCGCATTTATTTTGGAAGCCGCGCAGACGAAGGAAGCGCCCGCCGCTATTATTGGGAAATCGGCGGCTGGCAGAATCAGGACACAACGGTCTGCAAGGACTTGCGAAAGAACGAGCTTGCAAGCTGCTTAGAGCAGCGGCTCTTTACCGTTGAGCGCGGGCGTGACTACCGTCTGGAGCTAGTTGTAGATGGGCGCGATATTCGTGCGTTTATCGACGGCAAAGAAGTGCACTGCTGTACTGACGTGCTGCCGGTTATTGAGCCGCTGTATTGGACGGCAACAGCAGACAGCCGCGCGGTGTATGTAAAGGCGGTTAACGTAAGCGACAGCCCGCGGGCGTTGCGTGCAGAGCTTCCGATGGTAGCAGGCGCGGCGGCGGTAGCAAACACAGCGCAGGTAACGCTGCTTTCAGCGCCACTGGAAGCAGAAAACAGTTTTGAAGCGCCAGATGCCGTTGCACCAAAGACAAGCACGCTGCCGCTTTCTACGGCGGCAGGTGCGGCAGTGTTAGAATATACGCTTAAGCCGCATACGGTTGCTGCGTTCTGCATTCCGCGCGTGTAAGGCGCTGTAGGCGTTTGCCGCGCTGCGTGGAAAGCTTGCGCGCGCGTAAGGCGCCGCTACTTGCACGGGCACGCCTTGCATGACTTGCCTCGGCGGCAGCTGCAATACCAGCAGCTGAAACTCGAGCGGCTACAACAGCAGCAGCTGCGTGTCGCGGAAGCTCTGCTGCCGTGCGTCGTGAATAACATCACCTGGCAAGGCGCCGCCGAGCAAAAACGGCGAGTCGGGGTCGTGCAGCGCATGATTTTTGGCAACAAGCCGCGCGTCGTAGTTTGCGTAGCAGTAGCGACAGAGGTGCGGACAGCTGTTATAGGCACCGATGTCATGCGTAGGAAGACAGGCGCAGTGCTTACGCAAAGGATGCGCGGCGATGTGCGGCAACAGCCGTATTCCAGTGGCGCCTTCGATGCAGGTGCGCGAAATGCAAGCGCCAGATTGTATGCCGTAGTCGCTCAAATCAAGCTTTTCGGCGCAGCTTTCTATCTGAATTCCTGTTTCACGCCCAATGGAGCTGAAGGCTTGAGCCAAAAAACGCTGGTCTACTTCGCTCACTTCTCTTAGTTCTGGAAAATTACGCTTCGTCTTTTCGTACAAATCTATAAAGCTGATAATGCAACGGTCGGTAGTTGGCGCAAGTGTTTCTGCCATGGTGCGGAACGCGCGTATGTGCGCACTGACCGTGTAGGTGCTGTCGATAAAAATCGGATCATAGCGCCAGCAGACTGCTGCTTTTCCGACTTGTGCGCTTAACGCAGCAAACGTCTCCATGACAGCTTCTTTTGCAGGCACCTGCGGCTCTACGTCAGAAGCATACGGCGTTATCGTCACAAAAAAGTAGAGTCCGAGTCCGCTTTTTTTAAGCTCGTCGATGTATGGTAAGAGCGGCGCCGGGTTTTTAGTGCAGAATACCAGGCAGTCGACAACATCGGGTGTCAGGCGGTAGCGGGTTACCTGCTCTTTATAATAGGGATTGCGTACCAGCACAAAGCCTTCGCGGATGCGCTTCATAAGCCATTCACTGTAGAAAGCAGGTATATCTGTCCGGCCGCTTGCAAATAAAATCATGCTGACTCCTCTTGGCTTCTGTCGCTGCTTTTAAAAGTAGACGCTTTCGTATTCGCCGTACTTTGCAAATCCACAGTGCGTGTACAGGCGTACGGCAGCAGCATTTTGCGGCTTTACAAACAGCGTAACCTGCTTTCCTGCAGCAGCAAAGTCGCGGACAATATGCAGAACAAGCGCGCGCGCATAGCCATTACTGCGGAAAGCGGGAATGGTGTACACGCCGCCTAGCTGCACATACTGCATCCCCTGTGCATTGGTGCCGCCCTTTGCTACGAGTGCGCCGTCTTTTAAAAGCGCATACACCGCCTGTTCCTGCAAGTTTTTTTTGAGCGCGCGCAGGCTTACGTCTGCGTTGTAGGTAGCAAGATTGTAGACGACTTCCTCTTTTTCGTACGCTTCTTGGAGCGGAAATAAGCTTTCGGCAAGTGACGGCGTGCAGCGGATTATCTTACAGCCGATGGGGAGAGCACCTGTAAGCACTCCTGTCATCACAGCGGAAGCGGCTTGTGGCGTGGAGGTTCCGGCAGCAGAGAAAGGCGCACTTGCAGCTGCGACAGATGCACCGCCTGATGTTGCTTGTGGCGAGCGCATAAAATCGTAGCGCTGCCTGCGCGCCGGCTGTAAGCCGCATGCCTGTTTCAGTGCGCGGGTGAGTAGCGCCGTTCCATGCGCCTCGCCGTTTATGCTGAAAAACGCATGACCTGTGGCGTATGCGTCTGTAAAAAAGCGGACAAAAGCGGTATACACAGCCGCGCGCGGAGTGTCCGCCTTGAACGGCAGGCAATGAAACAGCTGCCCTGCAGGAGAAAACGTAAAAACCGCGTAAAAGTTGCCGTCATCACCCACGGCGGCATAGGCGGGAACGGTGGCGGCAAGCAGGCGCGCCATGAGCGGTATGCAGAATCGCTCATAGGGCTTGCAATATGCGCGCGCAAATGGTACATCTGCCGCCTCAAGACGAAGAATGTGCATACAAACGGTTAGAGCGCGCCGATGGGAGCTGGCTTTCCGAGGTAATTTCCCTGAATGTAGTCGCAGCTATTGCGCACCAGGTAGTCAAACTGATCAAGCTTTTCTATCCCTTCTGCAATCACCTTTAGATCCAGCTTGTGCGCCATTTCGATAATGGACTTCACGATGTTTTTGTCGTCTGGAATGGTGCCAATCGGGTCTATGAAAGATTTGTCGATTTTTACCACATCGAGCGGCAGCGTGCGCAGATAGCTCAAGCTTGAATAGCCGGTGCCAAAATCGTCAAGCGAGATGCGAATGCCGAGCGCTTTTAATTCCTGCAGAATCTCTTTTGTACGCTCTGGTGAGCGAATACAGACGCTTTCGGTAATTTCAAATTCCAGACAGGTCGGGTCGATTTTTGTTGTTGCAAGCACCGTGCGCACCATATCCATAAAGTCAGGCGAGCGGAACTGTATCACAGAAATGTTTATCGACAGCGTTGGCGCAACCTCGTATTCTTCAATGACTGAAACGTACTGTCGGCACGCCTGCTCCAAAATCCAGCGACCAATGGCAACAATGCTGCCGTTTGCCTCGGCAAGGGGAATAAAATCTGCTGGCGGAATATGCCCCACTTGCGGCGATTCCCAGCGCACGAGTACTTCAAAGCCACGCAAACGGCGGTCTGGAATGTGATACTGTGGCTGAAAAACCAGATACAGCTCATTATTCTTAACGGCGTCGAACAACAGGTGTTCAAGCGATATCTGCCGCTCCAATTTTTCCTGCATCTTCTCTTGAAAAAAGACGATTTTGTTTTTTCCGTATGATTTTGCGCGGTAGAGGGCGATTTCTGCCATGCGCAGTAAATCGTTCATGGCTGTCGCATCCTTAGGATAACAGGCGACGCCCATGCTTGCCGTGACGTGGTAGTCGTGGTCATTGTAGCGGAACGGCTCGCTGATGACCTCATGCAGGGTATGCGTAAAATCTTCGATGTCGCGCAAGGAAACGAGGTCGGGCGCCAAAATTGAAAAGCGGTCGTCGCCAATGCGGGAAATGGTTGCTCGGTCGCCAATGGCTTTTTTGAGCTTTTGTGCATTTTCCATAAGAAACACATCGCCAATCTGATGACCAAGGTAGTCGTTAATCATCTTGAAGTTGTCAAAATCTAACAGAATCAGCGAAAACACGGGAATCTGGTGCGGTCCTGAAATGTAGCCGTTTATGAGCTCAATTTGAGCATTGCGATTGGGTACCTTGGTAAGCATGTCGGTATAGGCAAGCTGATGCAGCTTAGTAACATTTTGGTTTATAAGCTTGACCTGATAGTAGGTAAGAAGACAGATAAGTATAGTAAGCAGGTAGACAGCGATATTGGCGATAGAAAGATAATGTGCATACAAAATGATATCAATTACGGTCAGACAAAAATTGGCGCCAGAAAGTATGAGAGCTGCCATTAACCCTTTCTTTTTAGCAAGCATGGTCATGTACAGACAGCAGGTAAGTTCAAAAAGTGCTGTCATTACGTTACTGAGTGCGATGATATGCAGTTTTCTTGATTCAAAGGTAAGGTCTGGCGCGGGAACGATTGTTTGTGGAATAAAAACTTGTGCTGCGAAAATCAGCAGATAAAATCCGATAAGTATATACAGAAAAAAGCGCTCTTTCATTTTTTCTTCGGTAAAAATTGACGGTATAGGAATCTCTTGCATGAAGAAATTATACCATGAGTGTCCAAAAAAGCAAAGACAATAGGCGTGAAGGCTTACGCGTCATGTAGGGAAAACACGTTTTTCATAGGTTTTGCCCCTTAACTAAATGCAATCCGTATAGTAGACTGTAGCAATGAAATTAGGAAACGTTTTTCGCTTCTTTCACAGCTACTTGCAGGAATCACGTTCTCTCTTAAAATCTGAAAAAGAAACCATTTATTCGTTCTGTGGTAAGATTTTTTCCATCATTGCTAAGATTACTGTCGGCATTTTTATCGTAATGGTCACTGTTGCCACACCTTTCTTCGATGCAAAGTATGTTTCGCTGTATGAGTATTCGCTTTTTGTCTCGCTGGCACTGGCAGTAGGTTTTTCTGTTTCCAACCGCAAAAACGGCAAATATATACTGCCGCTCATGTACCTGTTTGCATTCTTCCTGTATGCATTTGCAATTTTTGTCAGTCTGATGAAAAACAGCGACCACTCGCACGTTTCTGCAACGTTTATGTGCCTGCAGATTATTCTGCCGCTGCTCATTTTTGACAATCCCATTCGCATTGCCCTGCTGGTCGTATCTTTTTTTCTGTTTCATTCGGCGCTGTCGTACCATTTCAAGGATTTTTATGATTTTGTGCTCGATTTCTTTACGGGCGCCGCATTTACGGTTGTCGGAATCATCATCGGCGAATACGAGCGCTACATTCGGCTGCGTGGTTTTGCCACTGACCGCATCTTAATCTACCAGAAGAACACCGATATGCTGACAAATTTGCCGAATCGCTGGTCGCTGTATGAGCGACTGACGGACATTGAAGCACACCATGGCGAGCTTTCCGGGCTTTTTATGATTGATATTGACCATTTTAAGCTTTTTAACGACACGTATGGGCACCAGGCAGGCGACGACTGTTTGCGGCGCCTCGGAGCGTATTTTGCTGAATGGGGAGAAGCGCACGGCTTTGCGTTTTACCGCTACGGCGGTGAAGAGTTTATCGGCATGACGGCAAAAGACACCTACGATGAGCTAAAAACACATGCAGAGGAATTGAGGGCCGCCGTGCAGGCGCTTTCTATGTCGTTTGCTGAAAATGAGCACGGCGTTGTCACGATAAGCGTGGGCTATGCGCCGCATTACTACACGCAAAGCTACGAAAAGACGATAAAAGCTGCTGACGATGCGCTGTACACCGCAAAAAATGCCGGCAGGAACCGCGTATACGGCAGCAAATAAGCCTGCACGCGGGCACGCGCAATTCCTGTCGCACAACATCGGTCGCGTCCCGCATGCCGCGCAATGCTTGCCGCGTAACACCGCACTCCGCTCCGCCATTGCCGTTCCGCCTGCTGCCGTTAGCCGCGGTTGTCGGTGTGCGCTTCGTCGCCGCCGGTCAGCGTTTCGGCTGCAATCGCAAACGAATTCTTGCCGCCTTCCTTCACCGTATACAGCGCCTTATCTGCCTCTGCATACAGCGCCTCAAAGCCGTCAGTGTATGTGCCCTGACAGATGACCGCGCCGACCGAGCAGGTAACAGGCACCGAAAGGCGCATCTCCGCAAACGTACGTTCTATCTCGCTCATAAGGAACGACAGCTTGTGCTCAACGCCCGTGCGGTCGGCTACATCCTTCATAAACACGCTGAACTCGTCGCCGCCCATGCGGCATTTTAAGTCGCCCTGTCGGAATGTTGAAAACAGAATGTTGGCGACCGTCACGATGACAACGTCGCCGGTGCCGTGTCCGAGCGTGTCATTTATGCGCTTAAAGTTGTCGATGTCTATCATCACTAGCACACTTTTTCTGTCTGCTGCCTGATGCGAAAGAACGCCGTCAACCAGCTTTTTGTATGCAATGTGATTGTACAGCCCGGTCATTGCGTCGCGGTTGGCAAGATTCATTGCATTTGCAATCTGCTTGTCCTTGTGCCGCTTTGTCGTGTTGTAGATGATGAGGAAGACGGCAACGGTAAACAGCAGCAGAAAGGCGATAAGCACGCCCGAAAAGAAGAACGGATGCTGCTTTATGGCTGCCTGCAGACCGCCGCCAACAGGCAGATTTTCTGCAATATAGTCTTCCATGACTGTTGATGAGACCCGGTGGATGGTCTTGTCAAGAATACTGCACAGCTCTGAGGGAATGCGGCGCGAAATGCCGATGCAGAGCGTTTTCATGTACCCTTCATCGGTAATTTCTATGCCGGAAAACAAGTGACTCTGGTCGTAGACCTTTAATTCAAGGTCGGAAAGCACCGTGAACGAATTTTTCGTGCGCTTAACAAGGTCTAAACATTCTTCGGCGGTATCACACCAGAGCATTTCGGACGGATTGCAGGTAGAGCGGATAAACGAGCTTTCGTACTGGTATGCGCGGATGCCGATAAATGTACACTTACCCGGCGTTATGCCGCCAGTATGCGTTGCAAGCAGATTGCGCTGCTTAAAAATGCCGTTTGTTATTTTCAGATTGCGGGAATCAACGCCGCTGAACGTGTCGGAAACCGCAAACACCGTATCTGCCTTATCCTGCTTGACCAGCTCAATGGCATCCTTGTAGGTAGTTACAGGAATGAATTCGTACATCAGGTAGCTTTTTGAAAAAATCAGCTTTACCTGGTCAATAAGCATTCCTGAAGGCTTTCCTTTTTCCAGAAAGCTGTATGGCCGCTGATTTTCAAGCATTGCAATGCGGATTGTCGGCGCTCCGCCTAAATACTGCTGTTCGCGGTAGTCAAAGTTGAACACGCCTTCATCGGCTTCAGGAATATAGCGCAGGCGGAGCGTGTTCAGAAAATCAGGCGTTAAATTAAATACAAGCGAAATCGCCTGATTAAGCTGCGTAAAAAGCTCCGTGTCAGATTTTCTGACGGCAACATAAAAAAATATGGGCGTTATCGAGGCAATGACACGAAAGTCCTTCGGCTTTCCAAGGTCAATTGTTGCAAACACATCCGCACGCCCGTCTTCTATCGCCTTAATGATGCGTGCGCTGTCAGGATATTCCCTGACCGTGTATTGAATGCCCTGCTGCTGCGCATACAGGCGAATCTGCCCGAGCATTTCAGCTGGCGCATGGTCGGTAATGGCAATGCGCAGATTTTTCATGTCCGGCTCTTCTAGCCCTGCAAAGCAAAGCGAGCCGACTGCAGAGGGAATGTCTGAAAAGACAAAGTCGCCGTAGTCAGCAACGCCGTGTCCGCAAAATGGCAGCAAGTCAACCTTTCCGCTTTCAAGCGCCTGCGGAGCTTCCTCAAAATCCATGTAGACATATTCAAACTGCCAGTCGTAATAGCGGTTTATGGTATTGATAAATTCATCCAGATACGAGGAATTCCGGTCGTCGCCCTGTTTTTCATACAGGGTATCATTGTTAAAACAGCCGACACGAACGGTGCGGGAAAAAGCGGTAGTGGCGCAGCAGCCGATAGCTACGGCAGCTGCAAGAGCTTTGATATTCATACGAAGCAGTATAGCACAGGTGTCTGCTTTTTTAAATAAGATTATTTTTCAGATTCGCTGCTGACAGCACGATTTTCAGCAGCTTTAGGCTGCAGAACCGCACCGTGCGCAATGTGTTTAAGCCAGCGACCGCTGTAGTAGCGGATAACAGGAATCAGACAGCCGCAGAACCAGGAGCAGGGTGTTGCTATCCAAATGCCCCAGGTGCCCCACAGGCGCACAAACAGGTTTGCAAAGATGATTCTGCCTAACACCTCTGAAATACCCGCAAACAGCGACACGTTCACGTCGCCAGCTCCGCGGATTACATGCTGGTAGCTTTGCATGACGCCGGCAATGATGTAGGCAATGCCGATAACCGTCAGATATTGCCGACCGATTGCGATAGATTCTGCCGCTGTGTGTGCGTCTAAAAAGAGCTCAAGCATCCAGTGACCGCAAGTCAGCACTAAAAGCGCAATGGCTACACAGGCGCTCATCATCATAATAAGCGTAGAGCGCAAGGCGGACTTTACGCGAGCTAAGTTTCCTGAGCCGATGTTCTGCCCAGTAAAAACAGAAAGCGCGGAGGCAATCGCGATGACAACCTGAATGGCAATGCTGTCAATGCGTTGTACCGCCGTGTATGCCGCCATCGTTGCCGTGCCAAAGCTGTTTACTAAGCCCTGAACCGTCATGCCGCCAACAGAAATGAGCGCACTCTGCACGGCGCTCGGTACGCCCGTGCGTATGATGGTTGCGGTCATCGCCCTATCTGGCTTCCAGCTCATGCCGCTGAGCATAAGCTCGTCTTTATGGCGCAAGATTACGGCTATACAGAGCACTGCCGCCAGTGCCTGCGACAGCACCGTACCATACGCAACGCCAGCCGTGCCCATTTTGAGCACCAGCACGAACACGAGGTTTGCGGCAACATTCGTCAATGATGACAGCACAATGGCGTAAAACGGCGTGCGGCTGTCGCCAATGCTGCGTAAAATGGTTGATGAGGCGTTGTAGGCTGCCATACACACGGTGCCAGAAAAGCAAATCCGCATGTACAGCATGGATTCGGCGCGAATGGTGTCAGGCACGGACAGTAGGCGCATGATGAGCGGAGCGCCGAAAACGCCAAGCACGGTTACTATAACGGTAAGCGCTCCGGTTAAGTACACGAGCGCAGCAACCGCCTTCTGCAAGGAGGCGTAGTTACGTGCGCCAAAAAATTGCGCAGTCACAATGCAAGCTCCTACGCCCATGCCGAACAGGAGCGCGTACATAAAGAACATGACAACGCCGACGGTGCCGACTGCTGCAAGTGATTCAGCGCCAACGAATCTGCCGACAACAACGGTGTCAACCAGATTATAGAGCTGCTGGAATACATTGCCTGCTAAAAGTGGAAGCGAAAATCCCAACAACAGCTTGGTAGGATTTCCCTGTGTCATTTTGGTAATCATAGTTTTTTTTAAGAACGCATGGAGTACGCCCGTTCCTGTAGAGTCAGCTCCGATAGATTAGACCTGAGCGAGTGCCTGGGTAAGGTCAGCGATAATGTCGTCAACGCTTTCAATGCCGACAGAAAGGCGCACTAAGTCTGCTCCTACGCCGCCTGCTGCAAGCTCTTCGTCAGTCAGCTGCCGATGGGTGCTGCTTGCCGGATGCAGGACGCAGGTGTGTGCGTCTGCGACATGGGTTGCAATCATCGCAACATGCAGGTGCTTCATAAACGTTTCTGCAGCCGCGCGACCGCCTTTTACGCCGAATGAAACAACGCCGCAGGTGCGGATGCTGCCGTCCTTTGCGGTCATGTACTTTTTGGCGCGCTCGTAGTATTTGTTGCCAGGAAGCGCGGGGTAGTTTACCCATGCAACCTTGTCATGCTTCTGCAAAAATTCGGCGACAGCGAGCGCATTTGCACAGTGGCGCTCCATACGCACGGAAAGGCTTTCTAGGCCGAGGTTCAGCATGAATGCGTTCATCGGAGCCTGCACGGCGCCTAAGTCGCGCATAAGCTGGGCGGTCGCCTTGGTGATGAATGCGCCTTCTTTTCCAAACTGCGTTGCGTACGTAATGCCGTGATAGCTTTCGTCCGGCGTGCACAGCCCCGGGAATTTGTCGGCGTGCGCCATCCAGTCAAATTTGCCGCTGTCAACAATGACGCCGCCTACGGTTGCGTCGTGACCGTCCATGTATTTTGTGGTAGAGTGCGTCACGATGTCGGCTCCCCACTCAAACGGGCGGCAGTTGACGGGTGTTGCAAACGTGTTGTCGACGATAAGCGGCACGCCGTGGTTGTGCGCCGCCTTTGCAAAGCGTTCGATGTCAAACACAATGAGCGCCGGATTTGCGATTGTTTCGCCAAACACTGCTTTCGTGTTCGGCTTAAATGCCGCTTCCAGCTCCTCGTCAGAGCAGTCCGGGTCAACAAAGGTAAAGTCAATTCCCATGCGGCGCATGGTTACGTTAAACAGATTGAAAGTGCCGCCGTAAATGGTGCTGGAAGCAACAACGTGGTCGCCGTTACCAGCGAGGTTAAAGACTGAAAAAAACGATGCTGCCTGTCCGCTTCCGGTAAGCATGGCGGCAGTTCCACCTTCAAGCGCCGCAATCTTTGCTGCGACAAGGTCGGTCGTCGGATTCTGTAAGCGCGAATAAAAGTAGCCGCTTGCCTGTAAGTCAAACAGCTTACCCATGTCCTCGCTCGTGTCATACTTGAATGTCGTGCTCTGCACAATCGGAATCATGCGGCTTTCGCCGTTTTTCGGCTCATAGCCTGCGTGAATACATTTTGTTTCGATATCCATATTTCTCCCATAAAAACTTTGTGCTGCGTGAAGCTTCGCTGCAAATAGCGGCGTGCCAAGGATGGCACGTTTCCTACTGCTTGATGAGCTTTTCTATCAAATCCTTAGTTTCTGTTTCCATGGCGGCTCTCAGATGATGGTCGGGAACTGCCTGTATGAGCGTGAGCATGTCGTCAACAACGTGCGTTACCAGCGCTATACCGTCTTCGTCCTGCTCCTCTGGCGGTAGACACGCGGCGTCTGGCGTGCGCTGCTCGGTTGCCTGCGCTAACAGCCCCGGCTCGCCTGAAAGGCGTGCAATAACGTAATCTAACAGCAGGCGCTTGTGGCTTGACATAAAGCGTTCGTAGTGCGCTTGCGGCAGGTATTCGCACAGCGTGCGCAGGCGCTTAAAAAGCCGGAGTGAATCTGCGACAGCGACTGTAGCTGTAGACGTTTTGGCGTCGGTAGATGTGGCATCGGTTGGTGCAGCATCGGTCGGCTCACATTCAGCTGACTCTGCGCCATCGGCTCGCTCGCTGGCGTCTGCTTCATCTGTGGGCCCGAGCGTGGGTGGCACGTCTTCTGCAGGCGCAAGCTCTGGCTCAGCCTCCTCGAGCGGTTCAAGCTCTTCTTCAGCCTCCTCGAGCGGTTCAAGCGCCGGCTCGGAAGCAGCATGCGCTGGAGCCGCTGGCTGCACCTGATATACAACGTTGCTTTCACTGCCGCTCGTGGTATCGGTAGCGTCTATAGGCGCGGGTTCCGCTGCAGTGTCAGGCGTGTTACCGGTAGCAAAAGTCGATGCGACGTCTGCTGCCTGTGCAGAATCCGCTGCCGCCTGTGCCGCTTGCCACGCCTGCTGTGCGGCGTATTCAGCTTTTTCTGCCGCCTCTTCTGCCTGCTGCACGTTTTCCTTAAGCTCTTCAAGCTTTTCATGCGCTTTTGTTACGGCGGCGAATGCAGAGCCGTGTGTCATCGCATTGGTGGCAAACTCGGCGGCTTCTACTTCATCTTGATTTTCTGCAAGCTGACCAAGCGAAGCAGCGTCAAAAACGGAGCCGGCTAAATCGTCAGCGTGAGAAGCCGTGTTGGTTTCTTCTGGTAAACTTGCGGCTCCTGGCGTCTGATCTGCGGGCACAATGACAGAGTCTACCGTGGAAGAAGAAACGTCTACCCACTCCTTGTCGAACAAGTCGTCAAAAATAGTTTTGACGACAGTGCGCGTGCTCGCCGTGCTGGTAAACGCAGGCGTGTACGCTGCCGGCTCATCGGCACGCGATGAAAAAGCAGAATCTGACTGTACTAGCGAATCGGCTGCCGCAGCGTCTGGCTCGGTCATGCCGTGCGTAGCCGTGCTTTTTTCGGCTGCGTCTTCTGTCATCGGCGGAACATATTCGGTAATGTCAATCGGACCGAACGCTGTCTGCAATCGGGCAACAGCGTCTTTTGAGGCTGCATTCAGTGAATCTGCCTTGTTTGCCTGCTGATAGACGGCAAAGGCTTCTTTTCCGCGCCGCGCGTTTTCCAACAGCAGACCGAGCGACATCATCGCATTGGAATCATTCGGATTGCGCTCGATTGCCTTACGCAGATAGCGCTCTTCGTTTTCTCTGTCGCCACGCTGATTAAAGCGTTTTGCGCCGTCACGGTAGTGGTCGCTAAAGGTCGGATCGTATTCAGCAATCTTTTGGTAACATTCCTCTACCTTGTCCCATTCGCCATTGCAGATGTAATACTGCCCCAGCAGACTGAGCGCCTGTACGTCCTCTGGGGTTTGGTCGCGCAAGCGGGAAATACGCTCAAAGGCGTCAGAATACTCGTTTGCCGACAGCATGATATGTGCGGCTTTTTGGGTGATAATCGTATCGCCCGGCTTAATTTCCTCGGCGCGGCGAATCGTGCGCGACGCTTCTGCGTGCTCATGCAGCGTTTCCTGTGTGTCGGCAAGTCCGACGAGCGCCGGATCATACTTACTGTCACATTCTAGGGCAGTCTTATATTCTTTTTTGGCGTCTTCAAAAATGCTCTGGCGGTAATATACGTGACCGAGCTGGGTATGCGTGCGCGCGTCCTTGGGGTTTATGGCGACCGCATTGCGGAGCACCGCGTATGCTTCGTGCACGCGGTCGAGCTTTAAGAGCAGGTCAGAGTAGGCGCCGACCGCTTCAAGCCAGCCCGGCTTTGCCCTGAGCGAGCTTTCGTAGGCAGAAAGCGCTTTTTCTATTTCGCCGGTCGCCTCGTAGCTTTTAGCAAGATTCAGCTGGATAATCGGGTGGTTGGAATCGACCTTAAGCGCGCGCAGGTAGGAGGAAATGGCGGTTTCGTGGTCGCCTTGCTCGGCGTAAATAGAGCCGATGTGGTTGTAGGCAAGCACGTCGCTGGGGTTTTGGTCGATAACGTCTTCAAAGCAGGCAATTGCTTCATCGTATTTTCCCATGCTTTTGTAGGTAAAGCCGAGGTTGTAGACAATCTGCATGTTTTTGCCGTCAATGCTGCGCGCGTGCTCAAGCATTTTTACGGACTCGTCATAGTTGCGTGTGCGGCGGTAGATGGCGCTCATTGCCATAAGCGCTTCGATGTTGTCAGGATTGATTTGGACAAGCTTTTGGTAGACGGAAAGTGCCTGCGAATCTTTGCCAGCCTTGCTGTATACAGAGCCAAGCTCCAACAAGAGCGATTCATCTTCGGGAGATTCGCCGAGCATCTGCTTGTAAAGGCGAGCTGCAAAGTCATAATCGCGCGAAAGAAGCGCCGATTTTGCTCGTGATAAAAGTAGTTTGTTTTCAGCCATTTCCGTGTATATCCACAGCTGGCTTAAGCAGCCAGCTCTTTAGTTGTAAGCAGACGGACGTGCGTAGACTTCTTTAGAGAGCAGTCCGTTGATTCTGTCATCTATACGAGAATACGCTGAAACGGCAAAATAGTAAATAGTTCCATTCTTTAAACCCGTTAAAGTAAGCGACGTTGTGTTTCCCACCTTAATGGGAGAGGCGCCTTCGAGTGCGACTCGTCCCAGGTATTCGCCGCTCTTGTTGCCATAGTACACGTAGTAGCCGCCTGCATTATCGTCAACGCTGTAGCTCCAGGTGAGCGTAACCGAGCCGTTTCCTGGCTCTGCACGCACGGTAAACGGCGCAAGCGGGAGCGGCTGCTCGGTGTAATGCACGTCCAGCTCGGTAATGCTTGGCGTGCGGATTCCGCCACCATCGGGCAAAAGTTCTGCTGCTATCTGGAAATACAAGCCGGTAATGCCGGTAAGATTCTGGTCGCTTGTGATGCGCGTCCATGCAGGCCACTGCTCAGTCCAGCCGTAGCAGTTGTCGCCGCTGCGCACATACAGGAATACTTCTGTTTGCTCTGGCACCGTCATAACGGCGTGCACGCGGTCTAAGGTTGCCGCCTGCGAGGCTAAAAGCGGCTGTGTCATAAAGCGGCCGCCGTCTATGCGGTAGGTTTCGTTTCCGCTTGCATAGAGATTTTCTGCATCCTTGGTATAGGCGCGGCGCTCTATGCGGAAATTGTCGATTCTGCCGGTGAATTGCGGGCAAATCTCTATAGAAGATTTGACGCCGAGCACCGGCTGGCAGACAGAGCCGCCTTGATGCGCTGTTGTGGTTATGTAGGCAATGGCTTCTGTTTTGCCGTCAATGCAATATTCGAGTAAGCCGTTTTCTTCGTTAAATGAAAGCGTGTGGCGCGTCCAGGTGTCAGGAATAATCGTGCTGAGTCCCAGAAGAGTCACCTCGTTTTCGCGGTAGCCTTCAAATATGCCAGAAAAATTCCATTCCAAATGATTGTTAAAGAACGTTGCGGTAATCATCTGATAGGCTGAATAGTCGTTTACATTGCGTGAGCTGCGCCAGGAAAACACGTTTTCGCCATTTTCTGCAATCGACGGATTAAGCCAAAATTCGAGCGTAAAAGAGCCGATGAGTCCGCTGCGGCCAAACAGCGCTGTATCGCCGCCACGTAAGATTATGCCGGTATCGCCACCGCGGCTTAGGGCAGCGCCATTCCCGCGTACGGCGGCGGTTGTTGCAACAAGCTCGTTTTTTTCTACCGTGTAGTGATGAGCGCTGTCGGTAAACGTGCTGTTGTCAAAGCTTAAGAGCAAGTCGGTGTCGGCAGTAAGTGCAGGCGTGTCGGTGACAAGCTGCAGGGCGTCATAGCCAAAGCGACCTTTACCCGTAGTAACGCCGTCAGTAACGGCAAGGTCTTTCCAGCCATGTTCGCCGCCGAGCACGATTGTTTTAGGAACAGCAAAAAGCGGAAGCGCACAACAGAGCGTAAGGAGCAGCGCGAAAAGCATTGGCAGAAAATATGCGCGGCTTACGCGTGTGCTGTGACGTACGCTTGGCACGCGGCAGGTGTAGCGCATAGGGCGCACCGACAGCACCTGAAACATCTGGTGATTATGCAAATAATGGGTAAAAAATAGTGCTAACCGCTGCATAAAAAGCGTACTCCTTTTTAATTGTTATCGGAAGAATTGCGCTGCGGCTTAAGAAGAAAAGACAGCGCACGGCAAGCGGGCGGCGTGGGCTTTCGGTAGAGCGCGAAGATGAGTATCAGAGCAGCCGCAGTATAAAAATTGCAGGTAAAAATGGCGGGAAGGAGCGGAGCGGATTTGCGAAAACAGCCTGAGTCTGCGACACGCACGCGCAGGTGCGCCTTGTGTCTTTTTGCCGTTCACGCGTATAATCAGCGCATGAATATCTGCCTGTTTACCGAAGAAGAAATGACAAAGCCGCTTCAAAAGCGTGACGAACGGACTGAGCATATTGTGAAGGTGCTCCATAAGCGTGTCGGCGACCAATTTGACGCGGGCATTATCGGCGGCAGGGCAGGAAAAGCAACCATTACGCAGCTTGTGCCAAAGGGCGAACCAAACGAAGGTGAGCTGTCGTTTACCTTTACGCCAGAAAGTGACGGAAAGCCGCTGTATCCGCTCGTGCTTATTATCGGCTTTCCACGCCCCATTCAGCTGCGCCGCCTGTTGCGCGATGTCGCCGGGCTTGGCGTCTGCGCCGTGCATTTATCGGGTACCGAGCTGGGCGAAAAATCTTACCTGGAATCAACAGTAGTAGAAAAAGGCGCCGCATATTCCATGCTGCTTGACGGCACGGCGCAGGCGGCATCTACCCACGTACCCGCACTTTTTATGCATAAAACGCTTACCGACTGCTTAGATGCGCTTCCGCTTACTGAGGCAACCGCGCTTATCACGCTTGATAACGTGCAGGCGTCCTGTTCGCTCCATGCGTTTTTGGCGAAAGCACGCGACGGCAAAGTCGCGATACCGTCTGCAAGCGCTGAACAGCCCGTTATCGCCGCCATCGGAAGCGAGCGCGGCTGGACGGCACGGGAACGCGCATTGCTTGAAGCACGCGGCTTTACCCGCTGCAGCATGGGAAGCCGTATTCTGCGTACCGAAAGCGCCGCAACCGTTGCAAGCTCACTCATTTTAGACGCAATGGGAAAGCTTGATTGACAACAGTGTAAACTCTCAATAAAATTGGGTCATTCTTTAACGGTACTCCATTGTGAATATGTTCATTAAAAAAGCGTAACGCAAATCTGTCGTTAGATGGGCAGGTTTGTAAATAGGAATCTCAATAGGGAGTTTTGATGAAGCAGCTGCCGTTACTGCGTACAGGTATATTTTTTTCTCTCACCGTCATATTTGTACTCATACTCGCCGTAACTGCTTGTAACAACTTAGGTGAAGACTCTCACGGCGACAGCGATGTAACTGCTTCAAAAACTGCTTCTTTTTCTTACACGGCAGCCGAGGTTCCGTCTGTCGGCGGTGGAGCGCAAGAAAACGCGAACGGTGGCTTTAGAAACATTTTTGAGCTTTCAGAGGATACGCTTTCTGTCATCGTAAGCGGCGACATTGCAGGTCACGAGCTTTTTCTCGTAAAAACAAATCCGACAGACACTGTTATTGACAGCTCCCGCGCTCGCTACGTGGTTTCGGTAAATGATGAGTCGACAGCAGCAGGAGAGTCTGACGCCCGCATGGTCAAAAACCATAAGCGTATTTTTGATGAAGACATCACCACGCATTTTGATCCGCCACAAGAATTTGATCCAAACGAAGCTGTTCCTGAAGCGGCGCGCGCGGCTTCTTTTTCGGTACAAACGGTGACGCCAACAGAATTTGCCTGCGGTGACACGCGCGAAATCTTTGTTGACGCAAACGAGGCTATCAGCACCTTTGAAAAGCAGACAGCGACACTTTTGGCGATTGGCAAAAAGTGCTATGTGTGGGTTGTTGACGTTCCGTCAAACCGCGCGGCAGAAATCTACGCAGCAGAGGTTGCCGAAACCTTCGACAAGCTCTACAGCTCGGTTACGACGGTGTACGGAAACGAAAGCGATACGCTGTATGTGTTTAATGGCAGCAATTTTACGCTTGCAGATATGGCTTGCTACAGCATGACGGGAACAAGGGTCAACATCGTGCTGTCGCGCTTTGTGAGCGTAGGTACCGTTGGCTATTTTTACTGCAAGGATTATTACACGGGCTACACGGCAAAAGCTTCAGACGCCCGCGCAAGCTCTAACAGCGGAAAATACTTGTATATCAATACGCGGTATATGGGTACCGAACGCAGCCGCAGCATGGTATACAGCACACTTGCGCACGAATTTCAGCACCTGATTATGTTTGGGCAAAAGAATATCCGCTGCGGCGTGTCGGCTGCCAACTGGTTCAATGAGATGATGTCCATGATTTGCGAGGACTTGCTACAGGATGAGCTGGGAATTGCCAACGCACAAAGTCCCAAAAACAGGCTCGGACGTTTTGCCGCCAGTTACTACCTGAGCGGAGCCGCCGAATTTATTAGCGTTGACGGCTCGTACTTGCCGTCGTATGCCGCGCTGTATGGATTTGGCGCATATTTAATTCGCACCTACGGCGGCGCGGCGTTTGTTAACCGCATTATGCAGAGCGACTACTGCAACGAACAGGCGATTGCAAAGGCGGTAAGCGCGGTAACGGGCAGAGAAATGACATTTTCGGAAATTGTGCAGCTGTATGCGCTCTCCTTTGTGTCGAACGGTATGCTGTCAATGAATCAGCCACCAGAGGGCAGTCCGTTTTTTGAAGAATTTAGGGATGAGGCGACTGACTACCGCTATCCGCTTGACCCGATAAACATGACCGACTACCTGCAGAAGGGCTCTGCGGGCGATTACGGCATGAAGCTCTTTTTGCCCGAAGAACGGGTGGCGTTGCGTCCAAATGGGTTTAGTCTGCATTCTCTCGGAACAGCTACCGATGACGTTATGACGATTATGTTTTCCGAAACGGGCGCCGCAGGATTAAAGCTGTTTCTGATTGTGGCAGATTGATTGAACACTGCTTGACGGCAGATGGCTACCGACGCAGCGCATATTTTCTTTATGCGCATGTGCTACAGTATGACTTTTTTTGCCTTCAGGTAGTCGATGACCGGCTTTGCAAACTGCCTGTCCTCATACGCAATGTGCGACAAAATCCACTCGTACAGAAAATGCACGAACTGCAGTGCGTCGGCTATGGAAAGCATGTTAAAGCGGCGTACGGTATCAAGCACTTTTTGGGTAAATGCCTCGTGTGAGCGCTTGTGTTCGGCAAACTGCGGATACTGGGCGCCCTTCATCAGCACTTCTTCATCGCGAAAATGCACAAGCACGTAGTCGGCACATTCTTTGAGCGCCGCCTTGAGCGAATCATGCCAGTCGCCGCTTGCAGAACGGTGGTCAACGATTTCCCTGTGCAGTGTGTTGCAAAGCTCAACGAGTTTTTTATGCTGCTCGTCGATTGCAGGAATTCCCAGCTCAAACTTTTTGTTCCACTGGATAAAGCCTTGTGCGTCCTTGTAGTCGTCAGGTGAAATTGAAGCTATTGTACGTGCGCTTTCCATACATATAGTATAAGGGCAAAAAACGCAGGGCGCAAGCACGGACAGCAGTAAGCGTTCGCAAAAAAAATGGGCGCACGGATGCGCCCCTGAGCAAAGACAATAAATTCTGTTTGCCGTCAGGTGAACAGAACACTTCGTCACGCTAAAAATGCATGAACGCCGCCAGATCGGAAGAGCACACGTCTGAACTCCAGTCACTAGCTTATCTCGTATG
>CALAEZ010000074.1 GCA_937891125.1 uncultured Treponema sp.
GTAGCCATTTTTGAACTAAAAAAATGTATAATGTGGTCGTCCTGTTGTTTTAGGCTTGACCTGTAGCGACATTTTGCGCTCCGTGCTATAGTTTTGCCCATGACAATTACACTAAAAAACGCAAACTACGAAGTAGTGCTTAACACGCACGGTGCTGAAATCAACAGCTTTAGAAGCGTAAAAGACGGCACGCGCTATGTATTTGAAGGCCCGGAATCTGTATGGAAATTCCATGCGCCGGTTTTGTTTCCGCAGGTAGGTCGCATTAAAGACGGATTCTACACCTGGCAGGAAAAAGAATATCATCTGGTCAATAACGGCATGAGCCGCGATTTGGAGCACAAGCTTGTAAAGCAGACAGAAACAAGCGCAGTCTTCGAGCTTACCGAAAGCGCAGAGACTGCAGACAAGTTCCCGTGGAAATTCAAGCTGACTACAAGCTATGAGCTTAAAGAGAACGGCCTTGTATTTACGACGACAGTAACAAATACTGACTCCACTCCGATGACGTTCAGTCTGGGAAGTCACACCGCATTCTGCTGTCCGCGCAACACTGACCCTGCCGATACGACCAATGCCGACTACCAGTACGAGTTTGAGAAAAAAGAGCCGCTTACTACTGTGCTTTTAAACGATGCTGCCCAGCTTGCAGTCGATGAAGACGGAACTTCTCCGTGCACCGCCCCTTATGGCGAAAAAGAAGCGGGCATTATCCCTGTTTCCTCCGCTGGCTTTGGAAACGGGCACTTCTTTACCAAGTTTACGTCAAACTGGGTTGGCTTACGAAACAAAAAGGACGGCTCGCTCATAAAGGTAAATTGTGCTGGCTACCCCTACCTGATGGTCTGGCAGGGCGGAAACGGTGCGGAAGGAGTGAGCGGAAACGGCTTTAACTGCATTGAGCCGTGGTACGGAACTGCCGACGCAGAAAACACCGACCATGCTTGGGAAAACAAAAGCGGTTTAATCGAGCTTGCTCCAGGCGAGTCTTTCACCGCAGACCAGTCAATCACGATTGAAAAATAAACTGCCTTATGCGGCGGATGTACAGCGGGCAATGCACTGAAGTGCACCCCGCTGGTTTTTTTTAGATTTTCTTTACCCGCTCGTCCGGGCATTTTGTAAAGTAGGCTTCTACCTCTCTGCGGCAGGCGGTGAGGGATTCTGCAGGATTTGCCGCGCTCGCGCTGTTTGCGGCGTTCAGCATCTGTGTCTTAAAATAGTGGGCAAACTGCACGTTGTCGCAGTAGTAGGCAAAAAAACGCTGCAGGCGCGTTTTGTAAAACTCAGGCGGCTGACATTCGGCTACGTCGTCTATAAAGCGTAAGGCAGTTTCCTGTAAGTCCACGGTGAGCGCGCCGCTTTGTGCGCCGCTTTGCGCGCTCTTCTGTGCGCCGTCTGCGTGGGCTGTCGCTGCCTGTGCCGTGCCAACCGATTCGGTGCTGTCAGTACCTGTCTGTTGTGCCCCTGAGCCGGTTTTGCTGACAGCACCCGACAGCTGTGCAAACAGCCACGGCTTTTGTGCGGCGGCGCGTGCGCACATAACGCCAGCGGCGTGCGGACATGCGGCTCTGGCAGCTTCAAAACTTGTTCTGTCTTTTATGTCGCCGTTTACGATGACCGGAACGTTATCCTTGTAGCGGAGCGCAAGTGCTTCTGCATACTGCCAGCGCGGAGAAGAGCGGTATTTTTCTTTTTTGGTACGCGGATGCAGTGTTAATAGCTCAACGCCCTCGCTTACAAGCATGTCGCAGAAAGCAAAAAAGCCTTCATCCGTGTAGTTTTCGTCTCCCAGCCTGAGCTTTACCGAAAGCCGCATACTTTTTGCGCCGTCCTTTGCGGCATTTTCAAGCGCGCTTTTTACGCCGCGCACCATGCCTAAAGTCTCCGCCAACGGCTTTGTCATCCAGCTGATTCCGGCTCCCGTGTTTGCAATCTGCGGGGCAGAGCAGCCCATGTTTAAGTCCACGCCAAGCCCGCCGCGCTCACAAACAATGCTTGCCGCCTCTGCCATAGGCTCTGCCTTGCTCCCGGTCAGCTGCCAGACAATTTTTTCTGGCTCTGGCCCTGCAAGCAGGTAATATTTTTCCCACGGCCCCATGTTTAAAAGGGAAGAGGCGTTAATCATTTCGGTAAAATATTCGTCACAGCCGCCAAAACGGGCGACTGCGCGGCGGAATGCTTCGTGGCTTAGTGTCGCCATGGGAGCTAAAATCAGTTTCATGCAAGGCTCTCAATCGTTTTTACGGCAGCTTCTAAAAAGTCTGCTTTTATAGACTCTACCGCTCCCTTGTCGACTGCGCCTGAAATCTCTTCTGAAATCGGAATGCGCGCTAAAACCGGAAGATGATAGTTCTTTGCAATTTCGTCTATGTTGCTCTTTCCGTACACGTAGATTTTTTTGTCGCAGTCAGGGCACTGCACGTAGCTCATGTTTTCAATCAGACCTAAAATCGGAATGTTCATCTGATTTGCCATTTTAACCGCTTTTTCTACGATAACGCGCACCAGCTGCTGCGGGCTTGAGACAACGATGATGCCGTCTACCGGAATTCTGTCACCGGCGCGGACAAGCAATAAATCTCCGGCTTTGACGCGTTCTGCCGGAATCGTCCGGATATCCGTCGCACTGAAAATTTTCTGAACGGTTTCGGGGCGCATGTCAATTGCCTGCATCACAGATTTCCGGCTTCGTTCGACAGCGAGATGTTCAAACAATTCGCCTATCCGGTAGAAAAGCATGACTCCGGCGGCTTCTTCCCACGAACCGATGCAGAGTGCGCCAATCGTGGCGATACTCATCAGGAAATTTTCGTCGAACATTTGTCCTTTCAGCAGACTGCGGAACGCATTGTAAAGCACTTCCCACCCCATAAGCAGATAAGAAGCCATCAGGAAAATACCGGAAAGCATTTCATTTTTCGTCACCCAGTGCAGAAGCAGTCCGAGCAGGAAAATCACAAAGCCAATCACAAGCAGAATCACTTCGGTACTGTGAGAATCTTCTGTCCGGGGTTTGGGTTTGGCAGTCTGGTGACGGCGGATTGTTACGCCTTCCTCAATCTGTAAGGCAGTTTTCCGCATATTCCGGAGCAGTTCTTTGCT
>CALAEZ010000075.1 GCA_937891125.1 uncultured Treponema sp.
TCCGAAACGCACGAGCGTAGCTGGCGTGCGGTCGTGGCGTAGCGTTCGGAATGACACTATTCAACGAACTTATTGGTCATCCCCCTCTTTGTAATATAGCTATTTGAGATTCTGAGGCAAGCTCAGAATGACACTAAGGTAATAACATTGGGATTTTTCCCATACGAAGGCATATCCTGCTGCCATTTCCCTTACAGAATATACTTCTGTAAATCAGTGTCGGTAACAACATCCTTAAGCTTTTCGTCTACATAGTCTGCATCGACCGTTATGGTTTCTCCTGCATGCTCGTCAGCAGTAAAGCTGATTTCTTCGGTGACCTTTTCCATAATCGTGTGTAGACGGCGTGCACCAATGTTTTCACTGCGCGCATTAACATCCTCTGCTAAAAACGCCATGCGGTCAATTGCGTCATCGGTAAAGGTTAGCGTTACATCTTCCGTTCCAAGCAAAGCCGTATACTGCTTAGTAAGCGCATTTTTCGGCTCTACTAAGATGCGCTTAAATTCTTCCTTGCTTAATGACTCAAGCTCAACGCGCAGTGGAAAGCGTCCCTGCAGCTCTGGAATCAAGTCGCTCGGAGCGGCCACACTGAACGCACCCGCGGCAATAAAAAGAATGTGCGTCGTATCTACCACACCCCACTTTGTATTTACCTTAGAGCCTTCTACAATCGGCAAAATATCCCGCTGTACGCCTTCGCGGCTCACCGACTGACTGCCATGTCCGTCTTTTACAGCAATCTTGTCAATTTCGTCAATAAAGATGATACCACTCTGCTCTACACGATTTTTTGCCTCATCAGCAACCTTGTCAGAATCAATCATGCTATCAAGCACTTCCTCGGTCAGCACCTTACGCGCTTCACAAATCGGCATAAGCTTTTTGCGGTTATTGCGTCCTGAAAGCAGGTTAGTTAAATCCTGCATTCCCGCCTGCAGGTCGTCCATGCTACCGCCGGCAATAATTTCCATGCTCGGCATACGCTGCTGCCTGCGCACCATAAGCTCAACCTCGCGCTCTTCAAGCTTTCCTTCACGAAGCATCGTACGGAATTTTTCGCGTGTTTCGCTCGACACGGTAGACTTTGTGCCTTTTTCGCTTGCAGTAGCGTCGTCAGAAAGCGCAAGCTCTTCTGCCGATGAACTCACCGGATTTGCAAAGGGCGTCAGTCCTTTTTTTTCTTTCTTTTTCTTTTTGTCACCGTCATTGCTACCAGGAAGCAACAGGTCAAGCAAACGCTCTTCTACCTTTGGACCGCACTGTTCACGAAGCTGGTCTTCTACCTCCTGCTTTACATTATTGTAGCCAACTGCCATCAAATCGCGCACCATGCTTTCTACATCGCGTCCCACATAGCCAACTTCGGTATATTTAGTCGCTTCAACCTTGATAAACGGCGCTTTTACCAGCTTTGCAAGGCGGCGGGCAATTTCTGTCTTACCAACGCCCGTCGGTCCTATCATCAGAATGTTTTTGGGAGCAACCTCGTCACGAATATCATCAGCTAACTGGCTTCTGCGCTCACGGTTACGAAGCGCCACAGCAACCGAGCATTTTGCCTTGTGCTGTCCGATAATGTACTGATCAAGCTTTTCAACAATTTGTTTTGGGGTAAGTCCGGTAAGTGCCATCACACTTCCTCCAGCGTAATTGAGTTATTGGTATAAATACAGATGTTGCCTGCAATAGTAAGCGCTTTTTGTGCAATGTCGCGCGCGCTCAAATCGCTGCTGTCAAGATAAGCAAGCGCTGCCGCATAGGCGTAGTTACCGCCGCTACCGATAGCACAGACATCATTTTCTGGCTCAATGACGTTACCGTCACCAGAAATCAAAAGGATTTTTTCGCTATTTGCCACCAAAAGCATTGCCTCAAGCTTCTGATACATTTTTTCCGTGCGCCACATTTTTGCTAATTCCACCGCGCTCCGTAAAAGATCGCCATTATACTCTTTGAGCTTTTCTTCAAACTTATCAAATAAGGTAAATGCGTCGGCAACCGCTCCCGCAAAGCCGGTTAAGACCTTGCCATTGTAGATTTTACGCACCTTGCGTGCATTTCCCTTAACGACGGTGTTTCCAGCCGTTACCTGTCCGTCGCCAGCCATAGCGACCTTTCCATTACGACGAACCGCAACAACAGTTGTACTTCTTATTTTTTCGCCTTGTTCCATACAAGTAAAGATAAAGAAAAAGCCTCTAGTCGGCAAGAGAAAAATCATGGAAATCAGTTTTCAAAAAATCAGTTTTCACACGGAGCGCAGGCACAAAATTGGCATTGTGCACACAGAACGCTCCGTCTGCTCACGCTTCTGTAGGCGCATTTGCTAAAAATGCTTTAATCGCAGAAAGCTGCTGTTGGGCAATACGGCGACCTTCATCATACACGCGCTGTAAGGCGTCTGCATCGTGCTCGGTGCGGCTTATGCCAAGCGGTTTTTCAGGTGCAATGACAAATGCCGCACCCGCTTTTTCCCGCGCAAAGACATACGCTTTTTCTTCGTTATACACGGTGTGGCGTTTTTTCATCGCCATATACAGCTTTGGATAGCGAAAAAGCGCAAAGCGCATAAGTGGAAGCGCAGTTGAAGGCTTTTTTACAAAATCGCGCGGCTGGGTAAGAATCACAATATTTTTCGTGTAGCCCATGCCTTCAAATGCCTGTAGCGGGATGGAGCTAGTCATGCCGCCGTCTAAAAGAGCTTTGCCGTCCATATGCACCACACGCGAGGCTAACGGCATGCTCGCTCCAGCCTGCATAAAAAGTAAGTCGCTTTTATCGCAGCGCGTAAGCTCTCGGTAAACGGGCGTTCCCGTTTTGCAGTCAGAGGCGACGGCATAAAAATGCAGGGGGTTTTCGCAGTAAGCAGCATAGTCAAATGGGTCTAGCTCATTGGGAATTTTATTGTAGCAAAAGTCTGCGCCAAACATGTCGCCGGTTAAAATAAGGCTTTTTACGCTGCAAAACCGCCAGTTGTGGCAGAACCGCTTTACATAGCGGATAACGCGCCCTGCCTGACCGCTTTTTACATTGCAGCCAAAGCTCGCTCCCGCCGACACGCCGATTGCACCATCAAAGCGGATTCCCTCTTCCATAAGCACGTCAGTCACGCCGCAGGTAAACACGCCACGAAGCGCACCGCCTTCCATAACAAGTCCCGTTTTTTGAGCTAAAGATTGTTCCATAACGAAAACAGTGTAGCAAATGTGTGCGCCAGTGGGCAAGGCGGGCTTTTAAGAACGAGCCGCTACCAGCCATTCACTTATGTTGCGCTCTTTCGAGTCAAAGTTCACGCCGATTTTAAACAATTTTCGCCTGTCGCTCTCATACGGCTTTGCATAGCCCTGCTCGTCAATCTGCTGTAAGGCTTTTTCTGCACTTACATCACGCTTAAACTCAAAAATGTACACATAGTCATCTGTTTCAAGCACACAGTCTGCCCTGCCCTTTGCTGAATGAACCTCAGTTCGCGCGTATTTACCCATCATGGTAAGCGTCATAAAAATAACGTTCTGAAAATTCTGCTCCGTTACGCTTTCAATCTCGCTTCCAGCTGGGTACGGAAGAATCGCAAAAAGAGAGGTAAACCAATCGCGCATGGCATCGGTATTGCCTGCTTCTACCGCATCATCAAGCGTGTCAATGTCAAACGGCGAAAGCTTATCTTCTACCTGCAAATAGCTTGGAGCCAGTGCATTTAAAAAGCCATATTTTACTTCTGCATTTGGAAAGCCGACTTTGTACGAACGCTGTTTTGCGTTCCAGCCTTTTATCGTAAGATACCCCGACTGATAAAAAAGCGGCGTGGGGTCAATATTTTCCGGACGGTAATCTTTTATCGCGCTTTCGCTCAATTTTGTTTCTGCGGTAAAATTGCGTATATCAATCCGAGAAGCTTTTAGTTTGTTAATCAAGAACGTAGGTGTACCACTTTCAAACCAGTAGCTTCCGAAATCTTTTTTTATAAACGCATTTATAAGACTATACGGATTATACATATCTTCCATATTTTTTGTAAAATGATAGCCGTCATACTTGCGTTTTAATTCAGAGATGGTTTCTTGCATTGAAAGCCCATTTTCTTTTGCAAGAAGCTGTATATAATCCGAAAAAGAAGTTTCAAGCTCTCTTTGAGAGATTCCACAAATTGTAGCATAGTCATCATCCAGCGTAATGTCATTCAACTGGTTTAAATCGCTGAAAATTGAGACTTTGCTGAATTTCGTAACGCCCGTAAACATATAAAAGCGTAAAAACTCGTCATCATCTTTAAGGACAGAGAAAAATGCCTTGTACAATGCACGGTTTTCTTCTTCCTGCTCCTCATTCACAATCACATTTTTTAGGAGCGGATTGTCATATTCATCTACAAGAACGACAACTTTTTGACCTGTCTTTTCGCTGACATTTTTTAACGCTTGCGAAAACCTGATTGCAAGCGTCGGCTCTTCATGCGGAAGGTCATATTCATCTTCAAAATTTCTGAGCGTTATCCTGAGTTTTTCGGAAAGTCCGTTTTCTTTGGTAAACTCCCCGCTTGCAAGCGAAAAATAAATCACGGGATGCTTTGTCCAGTTCTGTTCTAGTTTTTCAATTGCAAGACCTGTAAACAAATCTTTTCGTCCAAGAAAATAATAGCGGAGCGTTGAAAGCAAAAGGCTTTTACCAAAGCGGCGGGGACGGGAAAGAAATACAGCGCGATTTTTATGCGATAAATCATAAACAAGGGCTGTTTTATCTACATACAGATAGTTTCCTTCGCGAAGAATTGAAAAATCCTGCACGCCAAGCGGCAAAAGCTGTAATTGTTCCATACGCAATAGTATACCACAAGGTAGGCGCAATGTCAGCGGAGAGATTTTTCCAAAATATGCAAGATTTAAGATTTTACGTGCGTAATTGATTGAAAAACTCCAAAACCACCAGAAAAGCTTTCAGATTATCAAATTTATCATACTCTGATATATACATATCGTGAACAGCATTATTTCCAGCCTTGCGAACCTTATGCATCGCTATTGCTGTCGATTTTGATACCTCCTGCTGATTTTTCAATTCTTCGATTGCTTTGTAGAGAGAAAACTCGTCATTATTTCTTAATTTTACTTCTTCAAATATTTCTGGAAACAAAAATTTTATCTCAAGCTCCATGACTGTTCTAAAATCAATAAGTGTTAGAGGCCATTCCGTTGAGCCGCGAGCTAATGAAGAAAGAGAAATATATCTTGCAAAATCGTCAAGAGAAGTATATTCCCATACCTTCTGAAAACAAAACCATAATAACTGCTCAAAATCATTTTCATCAAAAAAAAGCTCTACCGTTTTGTTGGATTTCAGGCGCTGAATTGTGTTTTCAGCAACATTTTTCCAATGCTCAACAGGGAATAATTCTTTTGCCTGTCCGTATTCTTCAAGTGCTTTCTGACGATTTTTTCGAAATTCATACCCCTGCCCTTTTGCGTAATGAATCATTCCGTCATTGCCATATTCCTTGAACAAATTTTGGAATTCGCTTAATCCATACTCTTCATTCTCTGCCATAACTCGGTTTGCAGAAACACATTCTTTCCAAATATCCCGCCAGATTGACATATGGTTACCGCCTTTAAATTTAATTACCAGAGTTTTCCACAAATTCGTGCATCCATCAAAATTGCATAAATATAAGAAGGAGCATTTAAGTGTTGAACAACTGCCGTATTATCTAATGGACAATAAGAAAGTGCAGAAACAATATCCTTTTTGGGAATCGACCAGTTAGTAGTTTGTAAATCAATATAGTCGCCTCTCATTTTGTAAGTAAATTCTTTTCCCCGAATTTGATGAAAAGTTTGATTTTCATTTTCAACAATGCGTTTCCAAATTAATTCAGAAATTAAAATGTTTTCCATTCCTCCTCCCTCTTACTTCGTCCACGTAATATCGCTTATGACCGGCCAGCCGTCAGAGCCTGCTTCCCAGCTACTGTAGGTAGAGCCGCTCGCCCATGCGTTCAGTACTTCAAGCAAGGTGCCGGTATAATCAAGTGTGGTAGAGCCATATGCAGCTATCTGGTCTGACGCAAGCGTAAACGTACCGACAGAGCCGCCTACGCCGGAAGCGGTAGCCCCACTTGAGCTTATAAAGTAGTTGCAGGACTGGTATGAAGAGCTTGCCCTATAGGCATAGCCGACACCGTGCAGATAAATGCTTGTGCCACTACCGTCTACCGTGCCGTAGAATGCGTTGTTTTTTGCATAACTATAATTCTCAAAAAATCCCAAAATGCCACCCGTACAAGAAGTCGTGCTTGCTTTTCCCTTTATAGCACCAGAAGAGATGTTATTATTGATATAACTGTTATTATAGCCGTAGACATAGCCGACAATACCGCCGACATAACACGAGTAAGCCGAAGAAGTGCCTGTTACATCTCCGTAATTTTCGCAATTTCTAATAGAGCCATAATTCAAATAGCCACAGATACCTCCCACAATCAACCCATAAGAGGCAGTCATACTTGCAGTGACAGAGCTACAATTCACGCAACGCGTTATAATTCCCGCGGTATTATACCCTACCACGCCACCGCAGCCATAGCTAGAGCCACTTCCCATAGTCGCCACAATGTCCACATTGCTTGCACAGTTTTGTAACGTTGCAGAACTAATGTATCCCGCAACACCGCCGACATAGTAGCCGTTTGTCACTTTCATGTAGCCCTGTACGCTCACATTTTTTACGATGGCGCTTGAACCGCTTACATAGCCAAACAACCCTGCATACGAACACGAAGAATTAATATACAAGCCTTTTACAGTGTGATTGTCACCGTCAAAATTTCCTTCGAAGGCTTTGCTTGCACCACCAATCGGCTTCCACTGACTGTAAGAGGCGGAAGCGTCTGTTACAGTGTAGCCGTAGTTTAAGTCAATGTCCGCGCCAAGCGTAATGTAATTTCCGCTGTAGGTCGTGCCGTTATTTACCATGTAGGCAAAATCTGCAAGCTGCTGGCTTGTGGTAATGACGTACGGATTATTGAGCGTTCCTTCGCCCGTCCAGGTCAGCGCTGGCGTTGCAGTCGGGTAGCTCCAGTCAACGCTTTCAGAAGATTTTGTCACCTTTGCATAAAAGGTCACATCTTCTGTATACGTGCCAGCCGTCCAGCTCGTTACCGCCGTTCCTGAAAAATCGCTTTCTGCATACCAGCCGCTGAAATTGCTGCCGTCAGAAAAATTTGACGCAACAGGGAGTGTCACCCCTTGGCTTTCATTAAAGCTCGCAGGGGCACTAAAGCCGTCTGCCCAGCTCAGTCCGTTCAGCACATAGGTTATGCTGTACACCGTGTTCAGTTTTGCAATGTTTACTAAAGCAGAAGATTCGCAGCCGTCAGCAACGTTTACAATTTCCCGCCACTGACCGACTTGCGTTGTTTTTGCTGTGTCTTGGTACAAATAAAACACAAGCAGATAGGAGCCGGATGCAATGTTTGTATTACTAAAGGTGACATACTGTAAGCTGTCGGAATAGGTTGCAGGAGTAAGGGCTGTCAGGCTATAGCTTGAGTTTTCAGTTCCATCTGCATTATACAGCTGAGCCGTAGCGGCTGCGACCTGCGCACTCTGGGCAAAGGTAAGCGTAACATTTGTACCGCCAGTTCCGGATGCGTAATCAAAAGTAACACCGCTAAACGTAAAGGTAAGCGAAGATGAAGTAGAGCTGATAGTCTGATTTGCTAGCGTTGCCGTTGCAACCTTTGTTGAATCAACATATGCATCTAGGGTAAAAGACCAACTGCCGCTTTCAAGCCACAGCACGGTAGACTGCAAGTCGGAAGCAGATTTATTTTCAATCAGCACCGTGCTTTCGCCGGAATGCGTGCCGGTGAGCGTGTAAGTCGCATTTAAAAAGCCGGTTGGCATGACCGTGCGCGAAAGAGCAATATTGAGCGCAACGCGCACGCCGCCTGTGCTGTCGCCTGAGCTTTCTTCTGCAAGCGAACAGCTCAAAAACAGTGCGCTTACTAAAAGCAGTGCGCCTGCTAAAACCGCAGCACCAAGGAAGAATCTTCTTTTCATGTCCATAGCTTAATCTCCTGTTATCTGGATATACATTGCAGATGAATAATACAAACCGTCTTTTGTGGCTACGGCCGTTACGACGTGCCAGCCTGTTTCAAGAGCAGAAAGGCTTACCGTAAGCGAGTTTGAGCTTTCGCTTACAGAAGAGCCGTCTATGCTCCATGCATACGTGTCAAAGCCTGTGGTAGCGGTGAGCGTCACGACAGAACCTGCCGTTTCGCTTGTTAGAGAAAGAGCCGTCTCTGCGTCAGAAAAGCCCATGCTGATTTCTCCTGCCTGCACGCTTGTGCTTCCTGCACTTTCTGTTTTCTGTATCTGCACGCTTGCAGAATAGTACGCGCCACTACCTGCATCGGCAGTCACCGTTACCGTATGCCAGCCCGCTTTAAGCGTTGCAAGGCTTACCGTAAGCGTGTTTGAACTTTCGCTTACCGTTATACCGTCTACGCTCCATGCATACATATCAAAGCCTGTGGTAGCAGTGAGCGTAACCGATAGAGAGCTTGTAAGCGTTGTAACGGCAAAGGCATCCGTGCTATCCGAAGCAAACACAGCAGTAATTCCCGTGCATTGTATTTCAGGCGCAAGATTTCCGCTTTTAGAAATAGAAGCGTTTGCAGAGTAATACAAGCCGCCTGTTGATTTTGCAATTACCGTAACAACGTGGCTGCCTGCATTCAATGTAGATACATCAACGGCAGCAGTATTCGAGCTTTCGCTTAAACCAATGCCGTCTACGCTCCACGCATACGAGGCAAAACCGCTCGTGGCAGTAAACAGCACGGTACTGCCGCTTTCTGTATAGGAAAGAGAAAGGCTTCCGCTGTCAGCTCCAGAAAAGTTTGTTGTAACCGTCGTTTCCGTTGACGATTTTTCGGCAA
Source organism: uncultured Treponema sp. (assembly GCA_937891125.1). Taxonomy (GTDB): domain Bacteria; phylum Spirochaetota; class Spirochaetia; order Treponematales; family Treponemataceae; genus Treponema_D. Next base: position 8,945 of record CALAEZ010000075.1, read on the forward strand.
TCACCTGAAAATAGGCGAAAGCAGAAAAATAATTGCCGTCTGCATCGCAGGCAACGACCGAAGCAAGATGCCAGCCGCCTTCTAAGCTATCAGCCGCTAGTGTAAGCGTATTTTCACTTCCGCTTAAAGCAGAGCCGTCCATGCTCCATGCGTAGGAAGCAAAGCCTGTGGAAGCGGTGAGCGTAACGGCATCTTCGGTAGTGTCCACCGTAAGCGTTATGTCGCTCGACTCATACGTATACATGACTTCTACGCCGCTAATCTTTGCGCTAAAACACTGCGGAAGATTATGTTCCGCATCGATTTTTTCATTAAGCATGGCAGCGCACGAGGTAAAAAGAAGCGGCATAAAAAGCAGGGCAAGTTTTTTCATCGTCATTCTAACCGTTTTCCCCCTCTCCTTAAAAGTTAAAGCCCGCGCGAAGCGCATACGTGTCCGTAAAGCCTAAATCCTCTCTGTAGGTAACGGCATAAAACACGCCCACCGTTACATGCGGTGTCACAAAATAGTCAGCACCGCCGCCTATGCTTGCGCAAAAGCCAGACGGTGCGGTAATGCTATCCGCGCCATCTTTTAGGTCTGTCTGCGTAAGATAGAAACCAGCTCCAAGCTCCATGTACGGTCGCACGCGCAAAAATGTAACGGAAGTGCCGCAGAGAGCCATAACGGAAACGTCAGTGCTTTCTTCAAAATTGACCGTATATTTTTCCGCATACGCTGCTTTTGAAACGCCCGCACTTAATCCCGCAAATAAAAATGAGTTACCCCACAGGGCTGCAAGACGCGCTCCTAGCAGGCTCTCATACAAAAACGATTGTGAAAAAGAGCCGTCCACAAAGATACCCGTGCGCGGTTTTTGATTCTGCATAAAATGCTTTCCCTGCGCAGACGAGCCAAGAAAACCTTTACCGCTATAGAAAATCACCTGCTGATTTTCCATTTTCGTTATGGAAAACGCAGTATATCGAGCCTTGTAGACATGCTTTTTCTCATCGTACTGCACGCGAAGCGAAAGCGTTGCATACAGATACGGAACCTGCGTTCTAAAGTAGCGGTCTGCCCATTCAACGCGCTCGCGGTACTCCTTATATGCCACTACATCGCGTGCAGAGGGAATCTGCATTCCCGTCATATCTGCATACCGAATCTGAACGGTCGGCATATTCTGATAGGGAAGCCGCAATAGCGGAATGTCAGAAAAATCAGCAGTTGTATGAACAAACCAGTTTTTCTTTGCGCCGTCGTATTCATCTACCTGTACCTGTATATGCCGCTCGCCTGTATCAAGCGATGTATATGAAAAATCTGTTGCCTCAAGCCCGGCAAGAGATGCTGTGAGGGCATTTTCATAACGCTGCAAAGCCGTTTGCACGCTAGAGCGGATTTCTTTTTCAGCAGCATGCTTTTTCTCATCCCACTCTTTTGCTATTTCTGCAAGATCTCGCTTACGGCCGTTTTGCGCTTCCTTCGTGGGTTTTCCGCCAGATAAATCTGCTATTCCCCATGGCTCGCGCATCTTTGCCGCCAGTTTTTTTTGCTTTTCGCCATCATAATAGGCATTGCTTTCCAGTACGCAAGCTTCAAGTTCTCTTTTTAAGGTGCTTAAGTTTTTCCTGTCCGTCTCAATAAGCTCTATGCGTTTTTTGAGCGGAAGCGTCTGCACGCTTTGCTTAAGTAGCTCCGTTCTCTTACCTTCCAGAACAGAAAGCTTTTCCATAAATTCATTCCGCTGCTTTTCGGTAAGGGCTGCCATTTCAGTCTGCCGATTCCGCTCTCTTTCAGCCTCTGCTTTGCGGCTTTTTTCAGCTTCTTCCATCTGGGCTTTTTTTTGCGATGCTATCTCAAGCTTTAAGCGTAAAGACTGCTCTTCCTGCTCTTTTTTTACGCGCTCTTCCGCAGTAAATGCTTCTTTTTGCAGTGCATCCAGCTGTCTTTGTAAGGACAGAGCTTGAGATGCGTATTCTGCAATGTATTTTCTAAAATTTTCTTCGGTATCTTCCTCATGCAAAAGCTGTACCCGTACACGGTTCGGGATTAACGAAATAAAGCCACGCCGACGAAGATTGTCCAGGGCAGAAAAACTTAAGCGGTCTGTTTCCGTTTCAATCTGCTCCCAGGAAAGACCGGAAGCTTCATCTACAAACAGAATCGTCTGCCGTTCAATGTCGCTTGCCGTGTATGAAAGCTTCCAGCCGCTGGCAGATTTTACCAGCGAAAACGCAATATACAGCGCAGCCTTTGCTCCCGCATCGTTTTCATACGCCGCTTCCAGAGCCCGCAGACCGACAGCGGCTTCAAGCTGAGATTTTTTCTGAATCTGCCTGAGAACCGCATCGTTTTCGTCAGTCCGCACGGCAATTTCATCTATTTGTGTCAGATTTCCGATAAAAGAATGCAGCGCCGAGCGCGCATATTGCTGCTCAGCCGACGAAAGTGCAGTAAACGATGTGGAATTATGAGAGACGAGCAGTACAAGCTCTTTTTCTCCGGCGAACACGCATGAAGATGTAAACAGCAGCGCCGCAAAAACACAGCACCTTGCATGAGCCTTTACTTTATTCAAAAAAGGAAAAGACAGTTCCCACTCCATAAAATGGAGTATAATGGCAATATAACTCCATTTCAATAGAAAATTAAAAAAAATACTCATTTATGCTGAGAACCATGGAAGATTACTTTCTTACATTCCGCCAGAACATGAAGTATTACCGTGAAGCAAAGCACCTTAATCAAAGCGAGCTTGCAATTCAGGCTGACTCTTCAAACGGAAATATCGGCAACATTGAAGCGGGAACTTCACGCCCCTCTTTTGAAATGATTGTAAAAATAGCACGTGCCTTAAACATACATCCCGCAGACCTGTTTCTGCGAAACGCAAGCCAGAGCAGGCAGGCAATCAAGACAGAGCTTGAAACCACATTGATTAACGACATACGGCGGGTGATACGGGAAAAGCTTTAAAAATTGTCTTCCAGCTGTTATACTCAAGCCGATATGAAACGCACGCTTTTATTTCTCGCGCTCACGCTCTTTTCTGCGCTTTTGTTTGCAGAGCGCATTACGTTTACGACCGGCGACCTTGCAGGCTCGTCGATTACCGACCGCTTTATGCCGGTTGACTTTACGATGATGGGCTCTTCCTGCACGGTAAGCAGCATAAGCCACGCAGAAGACGGCTTTTGGCGCATAAAGCTCACTGCCGCAAAGCAGGCGGGAACTGCAGCCTACCCGGTCGAATACGAATATTTTGTAAAGCAGGGAAGCTCGTTTCGCATGCGGCGGCTGAATGCTTCCGGCGGCGGCTTAAATGAATGTACGCTAAAGGTTGTAAGCATTGACTGGAACCGTGCAGAGCTTGAAATTGAGTAAACGCACGCAATGAGTACGCACATGCGCTTTAGTGCACTTCTTTCGCTACTTATGCCCCAAAAGCGTATAGAAAAAGAGTCCCGCCCCGCCAATGACAAGATTGGGAAGCCACATTAATATGACTCCGTTTGTGCCGCTTCTGCTTCCGAAAATCTGCCCCAGAATCATCATCGCCCAGTAGGCAACAGAAATAAAAAGCCCGATTATAAGGCCGATTGTCTGCCCGTTGTGTTTTCCAAAAAGCAGGGCAAGCGGAAGAGCCAGAATGGCAAAAAAGATTGAGCCAAACGGAATGGAAAACTTTTTGTTGTATTCAAGCTTGTATTTGTTTAAGTCCTTTGGCTTAACGTCGTCGCGCTTTTCCATTTCTTTTATTTCGCGGTGTAAGTCAAGAGAGGTCATTTCAGCTGGGCGAACCTTTGTGTTGTTGTCAAAAAAAGAGGAAGCAAAGATGTTTAGCAAAAGCGACTTTGCCGAAAGCACGTCATAATCCTGCTTTTGGCTCTTGTCTAAAAAAATCACCGTCGGGTTTTCCATCTGAATTGACATTAAAACGCCCGGCTCAGACGCTTTTTTTGCAACAGAGTTTTGCGCCACAATTATGCGCTGCCCGCCGTCGCTATCGGTGTCAAAAAACACCATGTCGCTTACGTTTTCTCCATGCACCTGTCCGATGACAAGCGTTTTGTCATTAGTGCGCTTAATCGAGTTAGATTCAAGCTCGACGGCAGGGTTCGACGTTAAAATCGTGCGCTGCAGGCGGTTGTATTTTATCGTTCCAAGCGGAAGTAAATAGTCGTTTACAAAAAAGGACACAATCGAAATTAAAAGTCCGAGCACCAGAACCGGCACCAAAATGAGCTTGTAGCCCTGCCCGCTTGCCCGCAGGATAAGCACTTCGTTTTCTGTCACCAGACGCCCAAGGCACATCAAAAAGCCGACAAGAGTTGCAAACGGAGCTGACTGCGCAATAATAAACGGAAGCGAATAGGTAATCAGGCGCAAGACATCCACAATCGGAACGCGTTTTTTTAGAATGCTTTCTGCAAGCAAAAGAATCTGATTTACAAAGAAAACCATGAAAAAAAATAGGAAGGCGATAAAAAAATACAGGAAAAGCTCTTTTGAAAGATAGCGCACAAGCACGTGGCGGTTTACGCCGTTTTCTTCCTGCGTGCGGACGGCGCGAGAAAGCCGCTTTAAGCCTATGGCGCACAAAAAGCGCGAAAGAGCTCCGCTTAATGCGTTTAAGAGATTAAAGCTTTCTAAGAGTTGAGTAAACCGTTCTTTTAGAGCAGAAAAATCAATTGCCACGTGCGTTTTTTCGCATAAAAGCTATGCGCCTACTCCCGTACTTCCAAAACCGCCCGCGCCGCGCTCAGTTTCATCTAAGTCTGCAACCTGAGTAAAACAGCCTGTCGTAACCGGAGAAACAATCAGCTGGGCAATGCGGTCGCCGCTTTTAATGGTAAACGGCTCGCTTCCAAGGTTAATCAGAATGACTTTTACTTCTCCGCGGTAGTCGCTGTCGATTGTACCGGGCGTATTTAAGACGGTAACGCCGTTCTTTGCAGCAAGTCCGCTTCGCGGGCGCACCTGTATCTCATAGCCTTCAGGAATGGAAAAACAAAGCCCAGTCGGAACAAGAGCACGCTCCAAAGGCTTTAATGTAACCGGCTCTGACAGAAAGGCGCATACATCGCAGCCGAAAGCGACGAGCAGTTCGACATCATCCTTGTCGGCAACGGCTCGGAA
>CALAEZ010000076.1 GCA_937891125.1 uncultured Treponema sp.
CTTCATCGCGGCCAATAACCGGTTCGATTTTGTCCTGACGGGCGCGGGCTGTAAGGTCTGTGCAATATTTTTCCAATGCCTGCATTTTGCTTTCAGGGTCCTGACTGTCGACTTTTTGATTTCCGCGCACGCTTTTTAGAGCCTCCAGAATTGCTTCGCGCGTAATTCCATTTCGTCTAAGAAGCTCGCCTACTCTTCCGTCACTCTGGCTCATCGAAAGCAAAATGTGCTCAACAGAAAGAAACTGGTCTTTTAATGCAGCCATTTCTTTTTCTGCCTTTGCAAGCACCTTTTGCGCTTCGCCAGATAAACTCATCTGCACATTTCCCGTAACGTGCGGATATGAAGAGAGCAAATCCTTTGTTTGAGAAAGTAAATCTGCACTCTGAACGCCTACGCGCTCAATAACGGGAACGGTAATTCCGTCCTTTTGTTCAAGCATAGAAATAAGCAGATGTTCAAGGCCTATTTCTGAATGGTCATTTTGCTGGGCAAGCGCACTTGCTGCCTGCAGTGCGTCCTGCGTTTTTAAGGTAAACTGATCGTAATTCATAAGTAATGTTACCTCCGTTGTGCGGTTTCTTTTTGTACACTGGTAACATACTAACGAATTTAAAAAAAGGCAAAAAAATCGCATGGCAAAAAATGACGAATTATGGGGGCCTCGATTGACTTGCATGCGAGGTACACGGTGTTTTTCAAGAGAAAAATCTTTTTAAAAATCAGCTCAAAAATCAGGTAAAACAGCTTGCGCACTCATATCTAGTGTTGTATGATACAAGCAACACATCAAAAACGCTAAATTTGGGGTTACAAAAAAGGTATGCGCTGTCCATATTGCGGAAGTTTAGAAGACAAAGTTATAGAAAGTCGGACGATGGCAAATGGTGAGTCAATCAGACGACGTCGTGAATGCATTTCGTGTGGATATCGCTTCACAAGCTACGAGCGTGTAGAAGAAAAGCCACTTATGGTCGTTAAGCATGATGGCAGACGACAGCCTTTTGACCGTAAAAAGCTCGAAAAAGGAATAGATCGCGCACTAGAAAAGCGACCAATTGCCTCTTCCATGCTCGAAAATATCGTAAACGAAATAGAAGATCAGGCGATAATGCTCGGAAAATCATCAAGAGAAATTGCTTCCACTGAGCTTGGCGAGCTTGTCTTAAAACGGCTTTATGATGTAGATAAAGTTGCCTACATTCGCTTTGCATCAGTCTACAAACACTTTGAAAATTTAGATGAGTTTATAAACGAAGTAAACAGCGTGGGAGGAAAAAAGTGAGCGCAGAAGAAAACGGACAGTCGGTATTTCCCGAATGGCGCAGTTTTTTGGGGACTAGTGATGACGAGGAAACAAAATCGTTCATCAAACAGGTCGTTAAGCGCGATGGGCGATTAGAAGCCTATGACCGCAACAAAATTGAAGCTGCTATTGGAAAAGCAATTGAAGCCGTCGAAAAACGCGCAAATCCAGACAAGGCTCTTGCCTTAACCGACAGCGTTGAAGAGCACTTGCGCGTTTTAATGGCAGGGCGCAGAGCTCACTCAATTCCTGCAATCGAAGAGATTCAGGACGTTGTAGAAACAGCACTCATCGAAGCAAAAGAAGTCGAAATTGCAAAGGCGTACATCATCTACCGCGCACAGCACGATGCCATGCGTAATTCAAAAAGTCTTATGCTTGACATCAATAAGACGATGGACGGCTATCTGGCTCAGACAGACTGGCGTGTAAATGAAAACGCAAACGTAAATTTTTCGCTCGGCGGTCTTATTCTGCATAACTCAGGCACGATTACCGCAAATTACTGGCTTAAAAACATCTACACAAAGGAAATTGCAGAAGCGCATAAGACAGCAGCGTTCCATATCCACGATCTTTCTATGTTCAGTGGCTATTGCGCCGGCTGGAGTCTTCGCCAGCTTATTCAGGAAGGCTTAGGCGGCGTAACTGACAAGATTAAAAGTAAGCCGGCAAGTCATCTTTCTACACTGGTAAACCAGATTGTAAATTTCTTAGGCATTATGCAAAACGAATGGGCAGGAGCGCAGGCGTTCAGCTCGTTCGACACCTACTTAGCTCCATTTGTGCGCGCCGACAATCTTACAGAAAAAGAAGTGCGCCAGTGCCTGCAGAGCTACATTTTTGGTGTAAATACACCAAGCCGCTGGGGAAGCCAGGCACCATTTACCAATATTACGCTTGACTGGACGTGCCCTGCCGACCTCAAGGATAAAAAAGCCATTGTCGGCGGAAAAGAGCAGGATTTTACCTACGGCGACTGCCAGAAAGAAATGGACGTAATCAATAAGCTTTTTATTGAGCTTATGCTTGAAGGAGATGCTGACGGACGCGGCTTTGGCTACCCTATTCCAACCTACAACATTACGCGCGACTTTGACTGGGATAGCGAAAACGCAAAGCTTTTGTTTGAAATGACTTCACAATACGGAACGCCCTACTTCCAGAACTTCATTAACTCTGACCTTGACCCGTCGGATGTACGCAGCATGTGTTGCCGTCTGCGCCTGGATAAGCGCGAGCTTCGTAAGCGTGGCGGCGGGCTTTTTGGAAGCGACGAATTTACCGGCAGCCTAGGCGTTGTTACGATAAATCTTCCTCAAATTGGCTACCTTGCAAAGACCGAAGAGCAGTTTTTTGCCCGCTTAGACTATTTAATGGACTTAGCTAAACAAAGCTTGTCGGCAAAACGCAAGGTCATTCAGCGGCTTTTAGACGGCGGGCTTTTCCCGTATACCCGCCGCTACCTAAAAACGCTTAACAATCACTTTAACACAATCGGTCTTTGTGGCATGAACGAATGTTGCTTAAACTTTTTGGGCTGTGACATCGTAAGCGAAAAAGGTCACCAGTTTGCATGCAAAGTGCTTGACCACATGCGGGCTCGTATGCAGGACTATCAGGAAGCAACTGGCGAGCTTTTTAATCTTGAGGCAACTCCAGCTGAAAGCACGTCATATCGTCTTGCTCGCCACGATAAGGAAAATTACCCTGACATCATCACCAGTGGCGCAGATGAGCCGTACTACACAAACAGCACTCAGCTCCCGGTAGATTTTACCAGCGACGTCTTTGAGGCACTCGACCATCAGGAAGAGCTTCAGACAAAGTACACGGGCGGAACGGTTTTCCACACCTTTATGGGCGAGCAGATAAAAGACTGGAAAGCCTGCCGCGATTTAGTAAAGTCGATTATGTATAACTACCGCATTCCGTATCTTACCATAAGCCCCACCTACTCAATTTGTCCGGTACACGGCTATCTTGCAGGCGAGCAGTTTGAGTGTCCAAAGTGTAAGGCAGAACGAGAGGCAGAGCTTAAGCTTAAGCTTCAAAAGCTTGAAAAAGAGCGAGCGGCACTAGTCGCAGCAGAACATATCGCATAACATAAAACAAGGGAGGATATATATGGCAAAGACATTACAGGCACTGGATGCGGAAATCGCCGCAACAAAGGAAGCGTTAAAAGATGTGCACGGCACTCAGACTGAAGTGTACGCACGCATCGTTGGCTACTATCGTGCTGTACGTAACTGGAACAAAGGTAAGCGCGAAGAGTTTAATCACCGAAAGCTCTTTGAATACAATGGCGAAAATTGCGAACCGAAAGCCACTGCTGCAGTTCCGCAAGCGCAGACGGTGCTTTCTATGGCAGAAGAAACGATTGCCAAAAATGAAGCTGAAAACGCCAGTGGCATGAGCTATGAATTTTTCTTGCGCGGCACGTGTCCAAACTGTCCGCCCGTAAAAGCATATATGCAGGATGTAAATCTTCCTGGTATTCAGATTGATGTTGACAGTGCAGAAGGATTACAGCAGGCAGCGCGCAAAGGCGTGTTTGCCGCCCCCACTGTTATTTTCTACGGTTCTGACGGCTCTGAAATTGCACGAGCTCATAACGTAGATGAGCTAAAAGCGGTATTGCAGCCACAGGCGGTAGTTGCATAAAACGCTTTTAGCGTTTTATGCTGTCGAAACGGCGTAATGCGCCGTTTCGATTTCGCTTTTTGCAGAAGCTTTTATGAAAACCGAACAAAATGCTACTGTTGGCGCACTCATAAAAACGACACTTGTAGACTTTCCCGGACGAGTTGCAAGTGCCGTTTTTTTAACGGGCTGTAATCTTCGCTGCCCCTACTGTTATAACGGCGCGCTTGTTTTTAACACCGAATCTCCCGAAAATCTCGCAACATTTCAGCAGATTGTCGCTCACTTACAAAAGCGCAAAACTGTGCTTTCGGGGTTTGTCATTTCTGGAGGCGAAGCTCTTTTGCACCCTGCAACACCAGAGCTTATAAAAGCGGCAAAGTCACTTGGGTATGCCGTAAAACTTGACACAAACGGCACGCTTCCAGAAAAGCTTTCGGCTCTTATACACGAGCCTAGCACCCGCCCAGACTTTATCGCCATGGACATAAAAACATCTCCTTCTCGGTATGCAGAGCTGCTTCCGTCTGGAGCAAAACAGCAGCAGGAAGCTTTTTCTGCACGGCTAAAAGAGAGCATTGCACTTATCAGCGCATCGTATACGGCAGAAAACCGTGAATGGCGAACGGTGCTTGTGCCTCCGCTGGTGCAGGAAGCCGACATTGAAAGCATCGTGCAGCTTTTACCAGCTGACGCAAGCTGGCAGTTTGCGCATTTCAGGGCAGAAAACTGCCTGGATCCTTCATACAACGACATTACGCCCTACACCGAAAGCGAAGAAAAACACCTGGTGGAAAAAGCACGTGCGCTTATAGCTGGAGCTACTTTGCGGTAAGCTTTTGTGGCTTTAGCTTTTTTTCCGCACGGGCATTGTATAGGTATTGCATAGGTACATTGCACTCAAACGGTTTTTAGGCTACTATACCACAGTATGATTTCTAAAATTGTGAAAGGTTACGGTGCACTCTTTTCTGGAGTTGCACATGTTGTGTTGCTACTCATTGTTTGTACGGCAATCGGCTCGGCATTCGTCTTACCGCTTTGGGCATTTGCCATGAAGGCACCTGTTTTGTATACCATCTGTACGCTCATTATTTTTTCATCACTGTGTGTGTTTTTTGTTGCCAAAAAAGCAAAGCAGGCAGGCTATAAACGCAGTATTCGTTTTCTGCTACAGCTTTTCATTGTAGTAGCAGGTATTGCAGGTATTATTCTGTTTGTGCTGCATGAAAAACGGATTTTAGCGGCGCTTACGCTACTGCTCTGCATAATCTTATACGGCATTACGTCTTTTGGGCTTTCCTTGCGCCATGACGCATAGTGTCAGAAGCCGGCTGATACGCTGCGGCACGGTGGCGGCAAGTCTGTTTTTTTTCTTTTTCTGTACACCGCTCTTTTATGCAGAAACGATGTATATACCAGTGCAGCGCGAGTATGTTCCCGAAATTGCTGCATTGCAGATGTATGATGTTCTGTTTAAGCAATATACGGAAGACAGAGCGCTTGCAAGCAAGCAAATTGCAAACCAAAAGCCTGCCTCACTCGGTTTTTATTGCTATACTGCAAAGAAGGATGACATACTGCTGACGCTTTCCGCGCGATTTACTATTCCCATAGAAACACTTGCAACTGCCAATGGCATTGCTTTTCCTGACACAGCAATTACTGGTAAAAAACTGCTTATTCCGACTGTTCCTGGACTTTTTCTTCCTGAAGAAGCTGAAAACGCATTTGAACTGATATTGCAAAAATCACACAGTCCGTCAGATGATGCGCCACGGTACCGCATCGATGGGCGGGCATACGTTTTTTTGCAGAACTCACGGATGAATCCGACCGAGCGTGCTTTTTTTCTTGATACTAACCTGTGTATGCCTCTTCAAAAGCACGTGCTTTCATCTGCCTTTGGTTATCGAGTGAGCCCTATAAGCGGTGCCTGGAAATTCCATTCGGGTGTTGATTTAGCAGCTCCACTGGGAAGTACTGTCTTTGCGTGTAAAACGGGCACCGTAACGGCTGCCGTAAAGAATGATCCCATCTTTGGAAACTACATCATTGTAAGTCATTTCGGAGAGATGACAAGCGTCTACGCACATCTTTCAAAAATGACGGTAAAAAAAGGAGATGCTGTCGGCGCAGGAGCAAAAATTGGCGAAGTAGGCTCAACAGGAGCATCAACAGGTCCTCACCTGCATTTTGAAATTCGCATACATGGTAAGCCAACCGATCCAGGAAGCGTTCTTTCTGTAGACTAGAAAAAAAAACTGCGCTATACTTTTTAAAGAAATTTTTATGCGTACACTGAAAATAAACGCAAAAATAGCCTTTTTCTCTTTTCTTTTTGCTGCCGGCATTCTGGGGAATGCAGAGCTGTTTCGTGTTCATGCGCTTCATGAGCTTACACTCACTGACAACACCAGTGAAGTAAAGACAACAGCCGGCATAAATGATGCGCTTTCCATTCAGCTGCCAGAAGATGTTACTTTCATAAATGGTATTGAGCTGAGCATAAAGATTCCCGAAATTATTGCTTCTTGGCGTGATACCATTGCCTATTCGGTGTACAACGGCATACAGCCTGTTCCGTCTGCAGAAAAAATTGACTACTCAGGAGAGCGGCTTTGCGTCGGCACTTTCCCAGGAAAGCTTTCGTATACCATTTACATTCCACTAAGCAGCGATTTTGCAATAAAAGAAAGTCCTTACCACACGATTTTATCACCAGCGCCTAATACAAGCGGTCATTTTGTTTTTTTTCGTATGCAGCTTGCTATGAAAGGCGTTCCAGAAAGCTTTGAAACAGCAACCTTTGCTATAACGGCGCGTCCCGTGTTACGTGACAAAGGCGCTTTAGTGCTTACCGTCACCGAGCCTGCAAGCGAAG
>CALAEZ010000077.1 GCA_937891125.1 uncultured Treponema sp.
AATATATATCACATTCACTTTTCTGTCAAGAACTTTTTCTGTTTTTTTTACTTTTTTTTTTGCAATGCTTACTGCCAGTTTGAATCAGCTGTAATCCAGTGCAAAAAAAACTAAAAAGTTCCTGCCACCCTCATTTGCGGGTGAGAGAGAACATATCACTTCTCCCCGCTTCCCGTCAAGTGCTTTTTATCGCTTTTTGCTTTTTTTTTACACTTTTTTTTGTAAGAAAAAAAAACGTGCTAAGCTTGCAAAAACAAGACTGGCGCAAACTTACGCTTTTACTGGAATTCCGCAACCTGCATGGTCATACTCCCACGCCTGAGCTAACTGCAGAATTTTTACCTCGCTGAACATGGCACCAGCAAACTGAATACCAACAGGCATTCCTGTAGCCGATGTTCCAGCAGGAACAGAAATTGACGGTATACGCGCCAAATTTACAAATACGGTATACAAGTCGCTTAGGTACATAGCAAGCGGATCGTCGTATTTTTCCCCAAGCTTGAAAGCGGATGTTGGACAGACGGGACACAGTATCAAATCGTATGTTTTATAGAGCTCAGCTACCTCGCGCTGAATGCGGGCACGCACACTCATACCTTTTTTATAAGTGTCGCCACTAAACTGCTCTGAAAGCACGTAGTTTCCAATAACAATGCGCCGCTTTACTTCAGGTCCAAAGCCTTCGCTGCGGGTATCCACAAAGAGCTGGTCATAGCCTGCGCCGTTGTCAATACGGTTTCCGTAGCGAATGCCATCAAAGCGCGAAAGATTCGACGCAGCCTCTGCCAGGGCAATTACATAATACGCAGCGATGGAAGCATCCAGAATCGGCAAATCTACGATGTCGATTTTAGCGCCTTTGCCGGCAAACCATGCTTTTGTTTCTTCAAAGACTCTCTTTACCTCAGCGTCAAGACCGTTTGCTTCTTCAAACTGCTTGGGAACAGCAATTTTAAGTGACGCAAAATCGCTGTAAGCAGTAAGCGTAGTGAGCTTATCTGCGTCTGGCAAATCGGCGCTGGTATCGTCATAAAAGTCAGCGCCAGACATAAGCTTAAGTGGCGTTGCGATATCCTGCGGAGTGTGTCCTAAAATGCCAACCTGGTCTAAAGATGAGCCATACGCAACAACTCCCCAGCGGCTTAGAACACCATACGTTGGTTTTAAGCCGTATACGCCACAGTACGATGCCGGCAGGCGAACTGAGCCGCCCGTTTCTGTACCCAGACCAAACAGCGCCTGATTTGCGGCAACAGCTGCAGTAGAACCGCCCGATGAGCCACCAGAAACGTAGTCGCGGTTAATAGGATTGCGTGTCGGGCCATACGCTGAATATTCGGTAGAAGAGCCCATGGCAAATTCGTCCTGATTGCAGCGACCGAGCGGAATAGCGCCGTTTTCTGCAAGACGCGCAACAACCGTCGCGCTGTAGGGAGCGACATACCCTGCCAGAATTTTGCTTGCACAGGTAAGCTTGTGTCCTTTGCAGGAAATATTGTCCTTTACGGCAAACGGAATGCCCAAAAGCGGCTTTTGCTCAAAAAGCATATCAACAGCATTGTCTGC
>CALAEZ010000078.1 GCA_937891125.1 uncultured Treponema sp.
AATTATTACAAGACTGTGAACATTTACAAATTCTCAAAATATTTTATCAATTCGTATTATTTGCCGTTTCTAAAGACCTACATGGACGTTTTTGGAAAAAACAATTACTACGAAACCTGCTTGAAATTTTTGGCACAGACAGACCCCACACTTCTAAAAGGCTTTACTGTTTCTGCAGAAACATGGTACGAGATTGATAACCCTGACGATTTAGCTGCGGCTGAAAAGAAATTTCAGTAGGATAAGATTCCCCTACGACACAAAAAAATCGTGGGGGAATTAGGGTATCTCTAAACACAACGAATAATTCACATTGAGTAGACTCTAAAAAAACTGTACGATAAAAATATGGTAAGCATTTTAATAAACGGAAATTTTTTATGCCGCAATCTCACCGGCATTGAGCGCTTTGCGTGGGAAGTCTGTTCCCGTCTTGATACGCTTATTACAGACGCAGATGATGTAAAAATCCTTGTTCCAGTAAATGCAAAGCGATTTCCAGCCTTTCAGCATATAAAGCCCGTTATTACAAAAAAGCCGCTCAAAAGCTTTCCGAAGTGGGATATGTGTACCGTAAGTGCCTACTGCAAGAAGCTTAAGGCAACTGCGCTTAATTTTTCAAACACAGCTCCGCTCGGAAAGCGGTGCGGCATTTCGTTTATCCACGACATTTACGCGCACGACTTTCCGCGTGACTTTACAAGCCTGAAAGAAAAGCTTATCCGCGCATACAGTCTTTTTCATTATAAGAACATTGCACGAAACGCAAAGCGCATTGCCGTTGTAAGCGAGTTTTCTAAGCAGCAGCTCATGCGCGCCTACCGCGTACAGGAAGAGAAGATACGCGTCATTCCAAACGGCTGGGAGCATTTTGAAAGCGTACAGGAAGATGACGCTCTTTTTGACCGCTTCCCTGCGCTAAAAGAAAAGCCGTTTTACTTTACGCTTGGCTCGTTAAGCCGCCGGAAAAATCTTGCGTGGATAGCCGCTTATGCAAAGGCACACCAGAGTGAGCATTTTGCCATAAGCGGAAAAGCAATTAGCGGCGGTTTTGTGCCGCCAGAGCTAGAAGTGCTCAAATCGCTTCCAAATGTAACGCTTTTAGGCTACGTGACCGACGGCGAGGTAAAGGCGCTCATGAAAAAATGCCGCGCGTTTGTCTTTCCGTCATACTACGAGGGCTTTGGCATTCCGCCGCTTGAAGCGCTTTCTGTCGGCTCTCCAATAATCATTTCAAAAAGCGCAAGCCTGCCTGAAATCTACGGAAAGGCGGCGCACTATATAGACGCAGACGTTTCAACGGCAGTAAAAACAGACCTTACCGCCTTACTTACAGAGCCGGTAGAGGCAGCTCAAACTGTGCTTGAAACATACACCTACCAGCATGCAGCAGAAAAACTCTATTCGCTTATAAAGGAACTCTAAATGAAAGTAGCTATTGTTCACGACTGGCTTGTAAATTACGGTGGAGCGGAGCGCGTTGTAGAAGCGTTTCTTTCGCTCTACCCGACTGCAGACATCTACACGCTTGTGTATGACAAGAAAAAAATGGCAAAGCATTTTCCGAGCGAAAAAGTGCATACCTCTTTTGTGCAAAAGCTTCCGGGCGCAACAAAGCTGTACACAAAGTTTTTGAGCCTTATGCCAAAGGCTTTTGAGCAGTTTGATTTTTCAGGGTACGATTTAGTGCTCTGCTCATCTTCAAGCTGCGCAAAGGGCGTCATCACGCCGCCGGATGTGCCGCATATTGCTTACATTCACACGCCCATGCGATACGCCTGGGATCAGTTTTTTGCCTACAGAGAAAAAAGCGGCCGTCTTACCCGCTTTTTTATGGATAAGTGGATGCCGCAAATCCGCCTGTGGGACTTTGTTTCAAGCCAGCGCATAGATAGCATTATCTGTAATTCTTCATACATTAAGAGACGAACAGAAAAATACTGGGCGCGCAGCGACGCAAAAGTCATCTATCCGCCAGTAGACACCAACCGCTTAACTCCAAACGGAAAGGAAGCAGAAGATTTTTACGTAGTATTTAGCCGCTTTGTAAGCTACAAGCGCATAGACTTAGCCATACGCGCGTGCGGTAAAACAGGAAGAAAACTCGTGGTAATCGGATCTGGCTCGCAGGAAAAAGAGCTTAAAGCCCTTGCAAAAAGCTACCCGCATGCAGACATAACGTTTACCGGAAGAATCAGCGACGAGGAGGTAAAAGGCTACCTCCAGAAAATGCGCGCGCTTATTTTCTGCGCGGAAGAAGACTTTGGCATTATTCCAGTAGAAGCACAGGCGTGCGGAAGGCCGGTCATTGCATTTGGAAAAGGCGGCGCTTTAGAGACCGTCATTGACGGAAAAACCGGCGTATTTTTTGATGAGCAGACAGAAGAAAGCGTCATAGGTGCCCTTGACCGCTTTGAAGAGCAAGAAAAGAAGGGCGCATTTAACGCTTCTGACATTGTGGCGCACGCAAAAACCTTCAGCACCGAACGCTTTTGCGCACAAATGAAAGAACACATTGAAAGCGTGCTTTCAGATTTTGCCGCCGGAAAGGCTTCTGGAAGCGTACTTTCTGGAGGTAAAACATGCTAAAGCTTGCAGTGGACATTCGCATGATAGGCTCTGGCGGCATTGGAAGCTACATAAGCGAGATTGTGCCGCACCTTCTAAAAAAGGCTGACTGCCTGCTAATCGGCACGCATGAGCAGGCCATGCCGTTTGTGCGCATGGAAAACGTGGAATTCTGCTTTTGCGACGTAAAGCCGTTTGCACTAAAAGAGCTTACCTCTTTTCCGCGCGAGGTGCTTTCAAAAATAAACGCATACGACGCCTACTACACCCCCTACTGCAATATTCCAAACGGCATTACCGTGCCGGTTTTCAGCACGATTCACGATGTTGTCTTTTTAGATGTGCTAGGGCTAACGGGAACTATTGGACGCATGGCGCGTAAGGCGTTTTATAAGCGCGCGGTAAATCTTTCAAAGGCGATTTTTACCGTATCAAATTTTTCGCGCGAGCGCATTACGCACCACCTGCTTCGCAGCGCGCACAAAAAGCCGCTTGTGCTCACCTATAACGGCATTTCCCACTATCTTACCGAGCCGTTTGAAGAGGAAAAGCCTAAAAAGCAGGATGAAATCCTGTTTGTCGGGAACATAAAAAAGCATAAGGGGCTTTCTATTCTTTTAGAAGCATTTGAAAGCGCGCGCGAAAAAGGCCTTTCTTCAAAGCTGGTGATTGTGGGAAATGCCGATAACTTCCGCACGGGTGACGAAGAGACAGCAGCCCGACTCAAAGCCTTGCAGCAAAAAGATGAAAGTGCAGTAAACTTTACCGGGCGCATTTCAAACGAAGAGCTTAAAAACTATTACGCGCGGGTAAAGCTTCTCGTGCAGCCATCGCTCTACGAAGGCTTTGGCATTCCGCCTTTAGAAGCGATGACGCTCGGAACTCCTGCCATCATAAGCGATATTCCGGTGTTCAAGGAAATTTACGGCTCATACCCGGTCACCTTCTTTAAGGCAGGAGACGCAGGCGATCTTGCAGAAAAGCTTCTTACAGCAAAAACGGACGCTGTCGACATAAAAGACGCAAAGCCTGCGTATTCTTACAAGGAAGCGGCGGAGATTATTCTAAAAACAATAACAGCCACGCCGTAATGTACGGCTGTAACGCACGGCGATCCAGCACGACGTTTTTCTCACATGCAGAGCGAAGTCCCTCAGAGCGACGCTGCAAGCTGTAGAGCCGCCACAACACGCTCTTCAACAGAAACTGTCTGTGGAAGCCAATGAATTACGACGCCCTTCTTTTCCATACCGCGGAACCATGTTTCCTGCCGCTTTGCAAAGCGGCCAATCGCAAAATTAAGCTTTTCAAAAAGAAGTGCCCGCGCTTCCTCTGTTCCGAGCGCGCCAAAACTCCCCTGAAGATACTCAGATACAAACCGGTATTCAAGCCCAAGCTGCATAAGACGACTCCAGCTACTACCGCCTTCGCCAGCTGCGCTCCCGTTTTCATGCAAGCCTTTAACCTCATCTATCATGCCAGCGTCCAGGCGCTCATGAAGCCGCTTTGCAATTCGCTCCCGCAAAAGCGCACGGGGAAGCGTTGTCCCCAATACAAGCGGAGAAACGGCAGGCCGAGGCGGACGCGCGGCCCTGTAGGCAGCACATTCGGCACTTTTTAAATACCGTTCTATCAAAAGCGCATGGATAATTCTGTCTTTGTCAGCAAAATCAGTCGTATTATGCAAATCTGCTTTTTCTGCAATCAAAAGCGCTTTTAGCTCATCATAGCTTTTCGCTTCAAGCTCTGCGCGCAAAGCAGGATTTTCTGGCGTTGGCACTAAATCATAGTTACGCAAAATGCAGTCTGCATACATCCCCGTGCCGCCAACAACAATCGGAAGCTTACCACGCGAGATGATATCTAAAAACGCTTTATAAAAATCTTCCTGATAATCAAACAGATTATATTCATGCGAAAGATTTGTAATATCGATTAAATGGTACGGAATCTGAACGCGCTTACCATCTGAAAGCTGAAGCGTATAGTCCGCTAAATCCTTTCCGCTTCCAATATCGAGCCCTGTATACACTTGCCGACTGTCAGCACTAATAATCTCCCCATCCAGAGAAAGCGCAAGCTGTACACCAATAGCAGTTTTGCCAACCGCCGTTGGACCGAGCAAAAAAATGCAATTGTATGACAAGGGATACTCCTTACAGCACTCGGCAGATTGCACACTTTAGGTATTCGCTTTTTGGATACCCTGCAAGCACCGGATGGTCAGGACCGGCACCCCGTTTTTCAAGAATCTGCACCCGCTTTTTGCTGTCGGAAGCCGCATTCATCACCATTCCGTAAAAATGAGGCGCGTCAAAGAAGTACGAACACGAGCAGGTAACTAAAATACCGTTTTCTGTCAAAAGGCGCATAGCTCGCAGATTAATCTCTTTATAGCCGCCATACGCTTTTTCTATATTTTTTGCACTTTTAGTAAACGCTGGAGGGTCAAGTATAATAACATCAAACTTTTCACCACTTTTTTCGTATGCTTTTAGAACGTCAAAAACATCTGCGCAAACCGCTTTCATACGATTTTGTGCGTGATTACGCTCAATATTGCGATTCACCATTTCAACCGCCTCTGGGGAAACGTCAACACTGATAACCTCTTTTGCCCCACCCTTTACGGCATTCAAACCAAAGGCTCCAGTGTGCGTAAAGGTATCTAAAACACGCTTTCCCTTACAAAGCTTTGCAACAGCAGCTCGATTATCCTTTTGGTCAAGAAAATATCCCGTTTTCTGACCGTGTATTAAATCTACCTTAAGCTCGACTTCATTTTCGCGAATGGTTATAACGCTTTCGCGCACCTCGCCGTCCCATGATGAGCGTTCAGCCATTCCTTCTTTAGCACGGTCGCTCGTATCGCTTTTTTCGTATATACCGTAGGGCTTAATAATTTTCCGAAGTGCAGAAAGGATTTCTTTGCGAAATACCTCGCACGAAAGCGACAAAAACTGCACAAGTAGGTAGACATTTTTATGCACATCAACATAGCGCTCAACAATCAAACCAGGAATAAAATCAGCCTCACCGTATATAAGCCGATACGAATCATGTATTGAATAATGCAACTTGCGCAAATTATACGCATCCTGAATTTTTTTATGGTAATACTCAGCAGGATTCTGCATAATCTGATCCGCATGCTCACGGCCAATAATGCGCACCGTAATTTTAGATGCACGGTTAAAAATACCCGTTCCTAAAAACGCTCCCCCTTTAGCAAACACTTCAACAACACTGCCATTCTGTACAGCGCAGTCAGGCAAAGCAGCCTGCTGAACGCCACTTCCATCGGCAGCTTCGTATTTTACCGAGCTAATCTCGTTATCAAATACCCACGGAAATCCCTGCTGAATCTCAACTTCTTCTTTTGTCTTTAAAAAAACACGTGCAAACATGGCGACAGTATAGGGCATCTCTCAAAAATCGTCTACAACATGCGATGAGCAAGCACAACACGCACCTCGATACAAACTGATTGATACCACCAAGAATCAGCAGTACTCTTTCATCACCTTGTTTCGCCGTACCGTCCCGGTGATGTAGACTTTTGTTTTATTTTCAAGCATAAAATGCCTCCGTTTACAAAAAAAGCGTCATGCTGAATGTATTTCAGCATCTCACAGAGATTCCGAAACTGTCACCGCCAGAGCAGAAGACGGTCGCAACGCTTTTTAAGAAATACGGCGTAGAAACAGAGCCGTGCTATGCAAGACACACCGAAGAATTAGTGTGGTAGCACTTTTCCCTGACAGGCTGCAAAGCATTTTCGGGCAGGAAAACAACGTGTTTAGCGGCGGAAAACACTTTGTTTAGCGTCACTAAACAAAGTGTTTTTCTTAGAGAAACCCCATTTTAACGCCAGAATGCACATTGCTTTGCACATAAAAAAACAGCACGGCGTTAAACCGTGCTGTTCAATGCAACAGAAGGCGAAAGCCTTATGCTGTCGTTATGCAATCATGCCGAATACCATTGCAAACAGAGCGATGGTTTCACAAAGACCAACGACCATGATGTAGTTGGTAAAGCCTTTGCCTGTTTCAGCAAGAGCGTCGCTACCTGCTGCACCAGCCTTTCCCTGTGAAACAGCTGACATACACATAGCAAGACCACAAGCAATGCCCAAGCCAAGATAGAAGAGCTGGGTTGCGGTATCTGCACCTGCAGCTGCTGCCTTAAGCGTGTTCATAAGCAAAAAGCCGTAAATGGTCTGTGTAAGCGGAGCACCCGCAAAAACAACCAGCAGGAACGGAGCTGCCTTGTTTGCCTGATAGCAGCGTTTCCAAGCTCCGATTGCAGCCTGACCTGCGATGCCGATACCGATTGCGCTACCCATAGCAGCAATACCCATTACCAAGCCTGCGCCTAAAATACCCCAGTTCATAAAAACTCCTTAACGGCTTTAAGCCGTCGTTTTAATGCAATATTTAAGAGGAGAACAACATTCTCCCTGTTTCTTGTTTTACGCAAAACGCAACGCATTTTGCTGACAGAAGCGTCTCGCGCTTCTGTCTGACCATTTTCAGCTAGTCTGAAAATGGTCTAAACTTCTGCCCGCTCCAGGTCATGCCCAGGTGCTGGCTGAACTCTAGTGTGTTCAAACGAACGCCGTGAACGATGACTGAAAGCAGGTTCAAAATCATGTTCAAGCCGTGACCGAAGACTAAAAGCACTACGCCGAAGATCATCATCACCATCTTTCCAAACATAGGTCCTGCCATTGTGTTGACCGTGCCACTGATTGCAGCACCTGCAAGGGCAACAGCCCACAGACGAATGTAGGAAACGATATCTGAGAATTGGTTTACAACACCCAGCAATACGGAAATGATGTTCTTTACGCTTTCAAGCACAGACTTACCGACACTTCCTTCGTAGTTAGCAAAGATGAAGTTCAATAAAAAGCCTAAGCCTAAAACGCCTAAAGAAATCAGCGGGAAGTTAGACGGTAAGTATGCAGCTCCGCCGAAAATAGAGATTGCATCTCCTGTATCGGAAAGCGGATACTTTGCACTGTCTACAACCATGTTCATAACAACATAGAACATGCCCCAAATCATAAAGAGCGAGCCCATGTCGCCAAAGAACTTTAAGCTCTTACGGTCGGCAGCCATGCACTTTAAGTGAGCCACCGAAAGCTGAATGAGGGCAAGCGCAAAGCAGAAGATTTTCTGATTTGTGTTTGCAACATCCGTTCCGCTCTTTGCCGCACTAAACGGCGCAAACGAAAGGTCAACAAGAGCTTTCGGAAGCTTACTAGCTTCAATGCCAAACCATGAGCAGGTCATAACTCCCCACAGCATGGTACAGAAGCCAAGCATAGTTACCAGTACGCCAAGTGAGCGGCAGCCTTTTTTGCTCTTTGCAAGAACGGCAAGGCCGGCCAGCGCAATCAAAGTGCCGTAGCAGGCGTCTCCAAAAATCATTGCAAAGAAGATGCAGAAGAAGAGCAGGAACCAGCCCGAGATATCGAACTCACGGTAGCCCGGCGTAACGTCTAGGAAGTCCGTAAGAGGATAAATCACGCTGACAAGCCTGTTGTTCTTGAGCTTGGTAGGCACAAACTCATCTTCCGCCGGGTCTGTTACTGCTAAAGCCCAGTTCTGAGCCTTTGCCTCTGCCTGTAAGCGTGCAAGGTCGGGAACTGGCACAAAGCCGGTTACCCACGCAAGCGGAACGCTTGGGGCTACAGCCTCTTCTTCTGCTGCCCCCGGCTTTTCGCCAGACGCTTTTGTTTCATAGCCCATGCCGCTGTACACGTTTTCAAGCTCAATGTCTTTAGAAAGCGGCTGAACACATGCTTTAAGCGCATCAAGGTACTGCACGCCCTGTGCAATTTCCTTATCAATGCTTACAGCCTGCTTCTGCGCACTTTCTACAGAAAGCTCCAGCTCCTTTACAGAGCAGCGCGGTAAAACGACAGCGTATGCTTCTGGCGGCAGGGCTGCCGGCCGCTCTGCGTCAGCACTCTTTGAAAGCACGACAAAGCGTGTCTTTGCCTTATCTTTGTTTACAAGAAGCGTTTCCACCTCAGAGCCGATTGCGCTGTATTTGGCAGATGGAATCTCATACAAAGAAAGATAGATTCCTTTTTCTGCCAGCCCTGCAATTGCTGCGGGGTCAACGTTTCCCCAGCCTTTTAAGCGTTCAAGCTCATTTCTGTCTGCCGTTATGCGGTCAATACAGTTCTTTTTCTGCTCGGTAAGGGAAACAATATTTGCCGCAAAAGCAAGGGCTGCTTCCTTATCAAGCGACTTCTGATTCTTAAGCGTCTTTTTTGACACTTTAATGTCAGAAAGAAGTGAAATTGCCTTAATAAGCTTGTTATTCTGGTCGCGGAAAGCCTGCAGCTCATCGCTTGAACCTTGTACGTCTTCAAGCTGAACCACTCCGAGTTTTCGCAACGCTTTTAGTGCATCCCGCCGCTCTTTTTCAAGCACGACAAGCGCAACTTTCTTCATGGGAACTATCATGCTGATGCCCCCTTCTCTGCCAATAGCTTTTCAGCTGCCTGTGCGGCGTTACGCGCATCAATCTTCTTTTTGGAGATTTTTGAACGCACAACTGCACTGACCTGCTGGTCGCCCAAGTATACAGAGATTTTCTTGATATTCTGTTTCGCCTCAGGAATCTTTACCTTTTCAAACAGGTTGACACGCTGAGTCGTCGTCCGCAGTTCCTGTGAAAGCAGGCGAACCTGCTCGTCAAGCACGCTCGCTTCCAAATCAAGCGAAAGTGCCTTTTCCATGCGGTCAGCAGCAAGGTCAATCCAGAGCGGCGTACTGTATAAGTCGTAGTCGCCGCGACCAAATTCTGCTCCCTCATAGACAGGAATTGCAACGCCAGCAATATTGCCGACGCCTTTCTTTATATTGCGGACGGTAACCATGCCGGGCTTAAACGCGTCTGCTTCGCCGAACACGCTAATCCACACCTGAAATTCTTTTTCAAGCTGTTTTCGCTGTTCGCGGACGGCTTTAGCCTTTGCGTCAATCGTTCTGATTTCGGTCTGAAGCTGCTGTTTTTTGAGCGTAAGCGTCGGAAGATAACGCTGATACATTTTCAGC
>CALAEZ010000079.1 GCA_937891125.1 uncultured Treponema sp.
ACAAAGGTAAGTATGATTTAGCCGGCTTTGGCGTTGGCGTTCAAGAAAAATCAAAGCTAATTACCGGAAAAGAAATTAAAAAGGGCGATGTCTTAATCGGCCTTTCTTCTACAGGACCGCACTCAAACGGCTATTCTTTAATCCGTAAGCTTGTCACCGATTTTGACACGCCGTTCGGCGACAGCGGAAAGACCATTGGCGAAGTGCTTTTGACGCCGACGCGCATTTATGTGCGCCCGGTTATGGACGCGCTTGAAGCATTTGGAAGCGCGATTCACGGCATGGTGCATATAACTGGCGGTGGCTTTTACGAAAACGTTCCACGCATGTATGCTAAGCGTGAAGCAGGCGAAAAAACGCTTGTGTCTGTCATTAAAAAGGACAGCTGGGAAAAGCCTGCCATTTTTGACGAGCTTATCCGCCGCGGAGCTGACGCAGAAGGCGTGTGGGGCACGTTCAACATGGGAATCGGTCTTGTGCTTGCCGTAAGCGAAGAGAAGGCTGACGCAATTGTTGAGCACTTTAACACTCATGCGCACGAGTTTGCTACCGATGTGCATAAAAAGCTTGGTGTTCCGGACATGAAAGCCTACAGAATTGGCTATGTAGATGAAGCTGACCGCGACTTAGGAAGTGACCTTAAAGGTAGCCACGAAGCCACGAGACTCGTATGATTAACATAGCGGTCTAAAAATGACCTCCTGTCATTTTTAGACCCACCGTTTGCCAAACGCAAACGGTCATGCTTCTGCTGGCTTTGTATGCAGTGCCGTCCATGGCACTCGGGAGAATATACACATGAATATTGCTGTCCTTGTAAGCGGTGGAGGAACGAACCTGCAGGCTCTTATTGACTATCAGGCTTTGCATGCAGACTGCCCGTACCGCATTGTGTGCGTTATTGCAGATACAAAAAAGGCGTTTGCCTTAGAGCGCGCTTCAAAAGCAGATATTCCAACAAGCATTGTCTCTCCTGTTGCGGTTTTAGGCGCAGAACGTGCAGCCGCCGCCTCAAAAGAGGAAAAGCGCATTGCCGTTTCTGACGCAGCTTTAGCTGTCGCCCGCACGCATGGAGCGGACGCAATCGTTTTAGCAGGCTGGCTTACCGTGCTTTCAGGAAAAATCATTACTGAATACAGCGGGCGCATTGTAAACTTGCATCCGGCTCTTCTTCCAAAATTCGGCGGAGTCGGCATGTGGGGGCATCATGTGCACGAAGCCGTTCTTGCTGCTGGCGAAAAAGAAAGCGGCTGCACGGTGCACCTTGTGGACGCAGGCTGCGACACCGGGCGAATCCTTGTGCAAAAGCGCGTTCCTGTTCTTTCGGACGACACCCCAGAAACGCTTTATGCGCGCATTGCCCCGCATGAACACGAAGCGATGATAGAAGGCGTTATTGCGCTTTCTAAGCTGCTGTAAGCATTTTTTTATGCTGACAGAAAGTAAAACCTTTTACCGCTCCCTGTTTCGTATTGTTACGCCCATTGCGCTGCAAAACCTCCTTTCGGCGGCGGTAAGCTCTGCAGATGTTATTATGCTCGGCTTTGTCGGACAAACCTCGCTTGCGGCGGCTTCCCTTGCAGGTCAGGTGCAGTTTGTGCTGCTTCTGTTTTTTGTCGGCATGGCAAGCGGACTTATCATGCTTACCTCGCAATATTGGGGAAAGCAGGACGCCGCATCCATTGAAACGCTAGCCGGCATTGCCTTCAAACTTTCGTTCTGCGCCGGGTTGCTGTTTGCTTTTTCTGCATTTTTCTTCCCGTCGCGTCTGATGCACATTTTCACTGATGACGCTGCAATGATACGTGAGGGCGCAAAATATCTTCGCGTGGTTTCGCTGTCGTATGTTCTTATGGCTCCCGCTCAGATTTTTCAGGCGGTTTTTAAGAGCATTGAACGCGTAAAAACAGTAACAGCGCTCACAAGCATGGCACTGCTGCTCAATATTGTTCTGAATGCAGCATTCATCTTTGGCTGGGGTCCACTTCCGTGCATGGGAATTCGTGGTGTTGCGCTTGCTACCACTATTGCTCGTGGTGTGGAACTGTGTGCATGTGTTTGGGTTGCAACGCGTATTCAGGAAATCCGCCTGACAGCTCGCATCCTGTTTCGCAAAAATCCGCTTTTGTTGCATGATTTTTTTCATTTTTCGCTTCCAGCGCTTGGTAATGAGCTTGTGTGGGGAGCCGCTTTTGCGACCTATTCTGTCATTTTAGGGCACTTAGGTGAAAGCATTGTCGCTGCAAATTCTGTCGTCAGCATTATGCGAAATCTTGCGTCCGTGCTCAGCTTTGGTATGGCGTATGGTGGTGCTATCCTTTTAGGAAAAGAAATGGGAAGGGGAAAATTAGCACGAGCACGGCAAGACGCAAGCCGGTTATGGAAAATTACCGTACTTGCAGGCATTTTTGGTGGTGTGCTGATTCTGCTTTCGCGTCCCATACTGGTGCATGTCGGGCACCTACAGGAAGAAGCGAGCGCTCTTTTGCCCTATCTCTTGCTTTCAAACGCTGCAAGTATCGTTGGAGCTACGGTTAATACGGTGTTTATCTGTGGCATTTTCCGCGCAGGCGGAGATGCACGCTTTGGTTTTGTCGCAGACAGCATTGCTATGTGGTGCGCCTCGCTTCCGTTAGGCGTTTTATGCGCCTTTATGCTTAAGCTGCCGCCCGTTGCCGTGTATATTATTCTGTATTTAGACGAGTTTGAAAAAATGCCGTTTGTAATCCGCCACTATCGGAGCGGAAAATGGCTTATGAATATTACGCGCGAATTTTAGCGGACGGATTTACCGGCAGCTTTTTCAAGCAGCTTTTTGCGTTCCGCAAGATAGTCCGCCCATGACCGTCTGCCTGCGCGCTGCATCGATTTTACTAAGTCGTCATCTAAAAGACGTATAACTGGCTGTCCGTCTGACGCCAGTACAGTCGTAATAAAATGAGGCTCACACTGGGTAATTGTAATCTGCGCCTCGCTTCTGCCACCATCAGTTTGTTTTTCTGTTTTTTCAACCGTTACGCACATCAGTAAGCCGTCTCCCGTCCAGTCACGCTCGGCATTTGGCTCGTCCCAGTGAGGAGCGGTGCGCTGACCGCTTATCGTGTTTCCATTTGCATACATAATCAGCGCCCCATGCGGCGCAGTCTCTGACTGGGGTACAAGCTCCCACGGCTTAATAACGTGTGCATGATTTGAACAGACAATGTCAGCGCCACAGTCAGTGATGAGCTGGTGGTAAAAATCTATTTGCTTTTGCCACACCGTCCGCTTGTATTCAACTTCATCCGCATGTACGGAAACCACCAGCAGATCCGGCGCATGTTCTTTTTTCAGCGCTGCCACCTCTGCAATGAGCTCGTTCTGCCGTTTTTCTGTTGACGCAATGTAATCTATGTAGGCGACGCTGTCCCAGCTGTTTAATACTTGAGTAAAAGCTACAAACAGAATTTTCCAGCCGTTTTTTTCGATAAGCTGGAAGGTGAGTGGAGCGTTTGCTTTTTCCTTTATGCCACATGCCCAAATGTCGGTGCGTGCCGAAAACCAACGCCGCGTTTCCTGCATACCGGCAAGGCTTTTGTCGTTTGTGTGGTTATTGGCGAGTGAAAAGACATCAAAACCGGCGGCAATGGCAGCTTCGATATAAGACGAATGCATGTTGAACTGCGGATAGGTGCTCCATTCAAGAGAGTCTGCAACCGGAGCTTCCACATTTGCAAACGAAAGATCTGCACTCGAAATGAGGGGCGCAACATCTTCCCAAATGCGCGAAAAGGCAGGGTAGGCATAATTGTTCTTGTGCGCCATGATGTCGCCTGCAAATAAAAGCGTAAGCGTTTTATGCTGTGGCTCGGTAAAATCAGTACACTGCTGTTCTGCTGTGGAATTGGAAGCGTGTAGAGACGGAGAAGCGACCTCTGGTGCGGGTGAACTTACGCAAGCGGGGAAAAAAAACAACATTGCAAGCAAAAGCTGAAAATAATACGACTTGCTCCGTTTTCT
>CALAEZ010000080.1 GCA_937891125.1 uncultured Treponema sp.
AAGTACAGCGACAACGAAGCCAACGTGGGCGGCGGCGGCATCTACAGCACCGGCTCGATTGCGCTCAGCGGCACAGCATCTATCACCGAAAACACCGCAACTAAGAAAGCTGGCGGCATCGCAATCTATGGTGACGGAACAGATGCGGTCACGCTTACAATCAGCGACGATGTCGTAATCAGCAAAAACGAAAGCGCCGCCGAATGTGGCGGCATCGGAGCCATTGGGACAGCCCTCATCACGATGACCGGCGGCACGATAAGCGAAAACAGCGCGACCGAAGGCGCCGGCATCAGCCTCTGGAGCTCCGCATTTACGATGAGCGGCGGCACTATCAGCAAAAATTACGTTTCCGGCACGAGTTCTGGTAACGGTAGTGGCGTGTGCGTTCAAAGTAGCAGCTCTTTTACGCTGGACGGCGGCACGGTAAGCGAAAATTATGCCGGAACCTATGTTGATGGTAATGGCGATACTGCTACAACAAGCGTGAATGGAGCCGGCGTGTATGTGGACGATGAATCCTCGTTTACGCTTACCTCCGGCACGATAAGCTCGAATACGGCAAGCTCATACGGCGGCGGCGTGTATATTGGCAGCACCGGAACGCTTACGATGACCGGCGGCACCATAAGCGCAAATACGGCAACTTCGGGCGGTGGCGGTCTTGCCTCATGGGGAACGACAACGCTCGGCGAAAGCGCATATATTCCCGCAGGCACAGACGGAAAAAATGATGTGTTCCTGTACAGCGGCGGCTCACATACGTATCTGCGCATTGCAAGCTCTCTGACCGCCACGACACCGGTCGCAACCCTTACGCCGGGCACGTATGTAAGCGGCCGGCCGATGATTGCGCTTTCTGATGATTCAACGGCAACGCTTGCCGACGAATACGAAAAGTTTGTCGTCACCCAGCCGTCAGACGGCTCATACTGGACTGTTGACAGCACAGGCTTATTGCAGACGGTTACCGGTACGCTTACCGTAACAATCTCAGGTTCAGACGACATAAGCGTCACGGTAACGGCAGGCGGCACGGCGGTCAGCACCGATACGCCTTATTCGGCTTCAGCGGGTACAAAGATTGTCTTTACTGCGGATTCCGGCTACAGCTCATACAGCTGGACGGTAGACGACACAGCTGCAGGAAGCTTTACGGGAGCCACCGTAAGCTCTGACGGCACAACGCTTACGCTCGACACCACATCTTTAAGCGAAGGCACGTATGATGTTGTGCTTGAAGCGGCTGACAGCTCAGGCGAGTACTACTCATTCTGGGCGCAGGTTACGGTAAGTGAGTAAGACTTACGTGCTGCCTAAAAAGCCCTGGGAAAAAATCAGCAAAGAAAAAGTAGTCAATGTAGAATAATTTAATTTTAAGTATTATAATGAGGTAATAGCGTGAGAGATTTTTTTAGAGAAAGCTTTGGAGATGCATTCTAAAAATAGACGCGGTTGACTCTTAAAAGCTTTCCTTTTCTGCTAGAGGGTAGGTTGATGAAAAGACGTGTGGCACGTTTTTTAGTTCTTTTTTCTGTACAGGCGCTTTTTGCGGCGTTTCTTGCTTCATGCTCGTTTTTAAATACGTACTTTTCAAGCGAAGATATAAAAAACGAGCGTGGGGCTACAATCGCTTTAACGGCAACGCTTCCAAATTGTCAGCAGCAACAGGTGCAATCGCTCATCGCTTCCCGAACCATTACGACTGATGCTACTACAGACGATCTTTCATCTCTTTCGCTTACCTGTACGCCTTCTAGCGGAACGGCAACGACCGTGACCGCCTCAAGCTTTTCTGATTTAACTACAGCGCTTACCACAACCTATTTTGCGCCCGGCTCTTATACGTTTACCCTTTCTGCAACGCTTGATAGCTATGCCTACAGCGGAAGCACAACGGCAACGCTTACCGCAGGCGAAAACGCACTTTCCATTACGCTTACTGCGACAGGTAGCGGCTACGGCGGTTTTTCGGTTTCCATAACGCTGACCGATGCAAGCGATGTAACGGCAGTAAAAGCGCACCTTGAAGACACCAGCGGAAACACGAAGCTTACAGCAGAATCGCTGAGCGTAAGTGACAGCGCGGTGACGTATGCAAAATCAGCTGACGACATGGAAAGTGCTTCTCTTTCCTCCGGCACGTACCGCATTGTGATAGCCTTTTACGGTGGCTCTGATAGCTCTCTTCTCCTTAACACCTACAAAGAATTGGTGCGCATAGCTCCCGGCGTGACAAGCTCTGCAAGTCGCACGATCGACTTAAACGAAGTCTACTCGATTACCTGGTATAACAATGACGGCACGCTTGCTTCGAGCAGTGATAGCCAACCGACACAGTATTCCAGAAAAAGTGAGACGATTACGCTTCCGCTCCTTACTAAAAGCGGCTACCTGTTTATCGGCTGGTATACCAGCAACGCCTTTACCAGCGGAACTGAAGTGACAGAAATTGCTGCTGGAAGCACGGGTGACAAAACATTCTATGCCCGCTTTATTCAGACAACGCTCTATGTCTCTTCAAGCGGAAGCGATTCAAACGACGGTCTTTCGGAAAACACACCGCTTGCAACCTTATCGGCGGCATTGGACGAAATAGACGTGATTGCAGAAGAAACAAGCTGCGAAACTGGCGACTGGATTATCTACGTAAGCGGCTCGTTCAACAACACTGCGGTAACAGTCGGTACGCCTAAAGCCGCCTCGCTTACGATACAGGCGCTTACCGATAGCTCGACCGATGTGCTTACCGGCTCTTCTTCTAATCCGGTGCTAACGCTTACAAACACTATTCCTGTCACAATCAAAGATCTTACGATAATGAACGGCAAGTGCGGCATAACCGCAAGCGGAAGCAGTAGCGTTACGGTTTCTGGCTCTGCAATCGCAAATTGCAGCGGAAGCGGCATCTCTGTCACCGGCACGGGAGCCGTGACCGTGGAAACAAGCCTTATAAGCGGAAACCGCGCGGAAAACGGCGGCGGCATCTATGCTGAAAGCGGCACGACCGTCACGGTGACAGACAGCACTATAAAGACAAACACCGCCTCTTCTGCAGGCGGCGGCATCTACAGCGCCGGTACGCTTACGATTGATGCGGCTACAGTCGGCAACAAAGATGCTACAGATGTCGCATCTTCCAGCGGCTACGCAAACAAGGCGGGAAGCCAAGGCGGTGGCATCTATTCAAGCGGAACCGTGGTGATAAAAAGCGGCTCCTACGTTACCTACAATTATGTGTCGGACTCAAGCTCCGGTACTACGGGCGGCGGTGGCATTCTCATCGAAGGCGGCAATCTGACGATAGAAGACGGCGCTACCATCAGCTACAACAGCGCTTCCTGCCGTGGCGGCGGCATCGATGTGATAAACGGCACCAGCGGAGCTACGGTCACGATGAACGGCGGCACTATTACCTATAACGCAGCAGGCTACTTTGGCGGCGGCGTTATGTTCGGCGAAACCGAGTCGAGCACCGCCATTACAACCTTTACGATGAAAAGCGGCACTATCAGCTATAACAGCGCGACCGGCTCAACCGGTTGGGCGGAGTACGGCGGCGGAGTGTATGTTGTGCACGGCACCTTTGACATGCAGGGCGGTGAGATTTCGCATAACGAGACGACCAACGGCGGTGCAGGAGTCTTTGTTGGCACTGCTGACAATGCATCCCTGTTTACCATGAGCGGCGGAACTATTTCCGACAACGCGGCTGGAACCGTTGGCGGCGGTGTCTGCAACAACAGCATTTTTACAATGACCGGCGGCACGATTAGCGGAAACTCGGCAACAACATATGGCGGCGGTGTGTATAACGCGGGCACCGTCTATATGGCGGGAAGCGCCGTTATCGGCGACTTAAGCAAAACTGAACCTGCAAGTGCAGACGCATATTCAAACTATGCCGTAAGCTATGGCGGCGGCATGTACAGCACGGGAAATGTCTTCATCGGCTATACGGACGCTTCTACCGCCGACAGCGCGTTTACCGGCGGCATTTGCTACAATTATTCAAACTATCAGGGCGGCGCGATGTACGTTATGGGCAGCGCCGCAACGCTAAAAATGAGTGCAGGCTCTCTTTCCTATAACGGCGCTTACTCTGACGGCGGAGCGGTCCGCATGGGCGGAACGGGCGATGTCTTTACGATGGAGGGCGGAACGGTAAAGGGAAACGTTTCAAACCTGGCAAACACGGGAAATGGCGGTGGCGGCTTCTACCTTGGAAGCAGCACGTATCTTGTGCTTTCCGGAGACGCTTCTGTTACGGGAAACACCGCCTGGAGCGGCGGCGGCATCTATTCTAACGGCGCGACCGTCACCATGAGCGGGGACGCGTGCGTCAGTCAGAATGAAACGTCACTGGAAACCGGCTATGGAGGCGGCATCTATACGACCGGCACGCTTTCTCTGTGCGGTTCGGCTTTGATTAGCGAAAACTCGTGCAGCGGCACGGGCGGCGGCGGTGTCTACACGGCTGGCGGAACGGTGTATATCGGCTACAGCCTTGATTCTGACGGAAATGCGACCGCAGATACCGGCTTTGCAGGGGGTATAACCGGCAACACGGCTTCTGAAAGCGGCGGCGGACTGTATGCGTCCATCGGCTCGCC
>CALAEZ010000081.1 GCA_937891125.1 uncultured Treponema sp.
CAATCGGACTTAAATCTTTTTCGGCGAAGTAAATTTTCTTCAGCACATCATCAAGCGGAAGACCAACTGCCGCGCCTGCCGGACTTGTATGTTTGAAAGACGCCGCCGCAGGCAAGCCGGTTGCTTCGCGCAGTTCCCGTACCAGCTGCCAGCCGTTGAGTGCGTCGAGCAGATTTATGTAGCCTGGTCTGCCGTTCAGAACTTCAAAGGGCAGTTCGCCGGTTTCGGCAAAAACCCGCGCCGGTTTCTGGTTGGGGTTACAGCCGTACTTTAATGACAGTTCTTTCATGTCACCATAATAGCGGAAAAATGCACGGTAGGCAAGAAAGCGCAAAAAACGGTATGCTCTTCCTGCTTATGAAAACGCTTTTCGGTAAGCCGCTCGACGTTCTGATTCTCGCTCTTGCGGTGCTCGCTGTTGTTGCCTCGTTTTACGCACTCAAAACGCCTAAGGGAAACACCCGCTATGCGGTCATCACCGCAGAAAAGCACGAATACCTGTATCCGCTTTCGGTACAGCGGGAGGTGCACATTCCAGGCCCGCTTGGGGAGTCGGTTATTGTGATTGCAGACGAGAGTGCGCGGTTTGTAGATTCGCCGTGCGAAAACAAAATCTGCATACACAGCGGCACCTTGCGCGAGGTCGGAGATGTTGCCGCGTGTCTTCCTAACAGCGTGCTCATGCATATTGAAGAGCGCTGACCGCGTACAGCAAGCCGCTGGTCGCATACCGCGGTCTGCAGGCGTGTAGCGCTCTGCGAGGCAAGCTTAGTGTGATTCAAGCGCTTTTGCTTCGTTCCAGAAACGCTTTTCGTCTGCGAGGTGGGTGCCGTCCATGGGGATGTTGCTTTCTGCCATGCGCTTTTCAACATGCGAAAAGCGGCGGTAAAACTTGCGGTTTGCATTTTCAAGGGCGACGGCGCTGTCTACACCTAGGTGACGCGCGTAGTTTACAAACGTAAAGAGCACATCGCCAACCTCTTCTTCTAAATGAAGCTGCGCCGCGTTTAATGCGTCCGTGCCGCCGCTTATCGTAAAGGGCTTGGGTGGCTCGCTTTTCGGGGCGGCTGCTTGCTTTAGTGCTGCAACCTCGCTTGCCGCTTCACGCATTTCGCCTACTTCTTCAAGCACTTTTTTGTATGCCTCTTCGGCAGAATTCCACTTGAACTGCTTTTTTTCAGCCTTTGCAATGAGCTTGTATGCTTTTAGAAGCGGCGGAAAGCCGTGCGGCACGCTGTCAAGAATGGAGGCGCTGACTCTGCCTTCTACCTGCTCCTTAATCCGGTCCCACTGAGAAAGCACCGCTGTGCTGTCTGTTACCGGAGCGGTCATTTCGACGGCTCCCGCACTTTCTGGAAACACATGCGGATGACGGCGGATAAGCTTGTCGCCAATGTCTTTTAGCACATCGGTGACCGTAAAAGCTTCCTGCTGCTCATACATATAGGCAAGCAGCACGGCGTTAAACAGCACGTCGCCAAGCTCTTCACGCACGTGCTCCGTGTCATTGGCTGTTATGGCATCGATTGCCTCGTACGCTTCCTCCTGCAGGTCGCGGCGGATGGAAAGCGGCGTCTGATCCTTATCCCACGGACAGCCGTGTTGACTGCGCAGCGTGCGGGTAATGTCGTACAAGCGACCGAATGCGTTTGCCGCCGCGGTACGAGGCGCGTCGTTGTCGTCTGCTGCTGTCAGTTTAGATGCGGCGCATGCGTGTGCGGCTGGTGCGGGGGCTGTAGCCGTGTTTTGTACAGCTGCTTTTGACGGCTCTTTCATGCACGTACCACCTTTTTCTTTCCCCATTCAGGAATAAGACGCGCGGGGTCGCTTGAAAGCAGCAGCTTTGCAAACAGCGTGGCACTTTCGCCAAACACGGTGGCAAGCGTTGCGCGTTCGTCTTCGCTAAAGGCGCTCAGTACGTAGTCGGCGATGTCGCGGTCAACGGGCTTCGTAAGCCCAAAGCGCAGGCGCCAGAAATCAGCGGTGCCGAGCGTTGCTTTTGTTGAGCGGAGCCCGTTATGGCCGCCTAAGCCTCCTGACCATTTTAAGCTTACGGTGCCAAGCGGTAGCTCAAGCTCGTCATGCACGACGAGTACTTCTGCTGCAGGAATTTTATAAAAATGCGCAAGCTCGCCAATGGCTTCGCCGCTTAAGTTCATGTAGGTAAGCGGCTTTAAAAAATAGAGCTTTTCGGGTGCATTTTTGGGAACAGGAGAAACGCCGCCGTCCTTTGTTGTTGCAAGTCCCGTGCGCGCGCAAAGCTCGGCAAAGCGCTCTGTTTCTAAAACGGCTACGTCGCCACGGAATTTTTCCTGCCAGCGGAGTTCCTGATAGAAGGGCAGGCTTTCGGCAAACTGCCAGGCAACATTGTGGCGCGTTTTTTCGTATTCACGCCCGTAATTACCTAAAAATGCGATAAGAGAAATCATGCGCTGTATTATAGCGAGGCGGCTCTTGAGCGTGAAGTGCGCGTGTGTGGGGAAAAGTGCGGCGGGCAGGGAGAGACTAGAACAAACGTATTGTAAAAATTGCAGGCACAATCAGCCTGTAGCAGGCGAGAGCGCGGTTTCGCAAAGACGAGTCTGCGACTGGTAGCCATTTTTGAACTAAAAATTGTGCAATATGATTGCCATGGGACAGAGCTAGAGGCGCGCATGGCGCAGGCACGCCCTACGCACTATTTTGCAAAGCTTGCCTTGATGAGCGCTTTTATGTCGCTTACGGTGACGGCGCCAGCTTCTTTTTCTGGTGACAGCAATGCCGTAAAGCCTAAGTCGCGCGCGGTTTTTATGCGTTGCTTTAGGCGCGTGACGGGGCGAATCTCGCCGGCAAGGCTTAGCTCGCCGACAATCACTGTGCTTTCGGTAAGCGCTAAGTCGGTGCGCGCAGAATAGAGTGCGACGGCAAGCGCGGCGTCAATTGCGCTTTCGGTCAGCTTTACACCGCCGGCAACATTGATGTAGATGTCCTGGTCTGAAAAACGTAAGCCCGTGCGCTTTTCAAGCACTGCCGCCACACGCGCAACGCGGGCGCTGTCAATCTTATCGCTGTAGACGCGGCTAATGCTTGCCTTTGCGGGCACGGTAAGTGCCTGTATTTCGACTAAAAAGCTGCGGCTGCCTTCTAACACGCAGGTGTTGGCAATACCTGGTGGCAGCGCGCCCGTGCGTTTGGTAATGAACATGGTGCTCGGGTCTCCCACGCCTTCCAAGCCCTTTTCGCTCATCGCAAAAATGCCGAGTTCGTCCACGCTTCCGAATCGGTTTTTAATCGCACGCAAAAATC
>CALAEZ010000082.1 GCA_937891125.1 uncultured Treponema sp.
CCCGGCTCGGTGTATGAAAGAATGGCGCACGAAAGGGCAAAGACTACGCCCGGTGTCTTTACAAGCCAGTCTGTCTCCGGCTTCCAGCCGTGGTGGCGCAAAAACCAGCCGGCAACGGTCTCTGCGTAGTCAGCTTTTGTCTCGCTGTAGCCGTAAATACCGCGGTCAGAAAGAGCGTGGAGCGCGTCCTGTATGCAGCTTGCAGTCTTAAAGTCCATGTCGGCAACCCAGAGCGGAAGCGCATCCGCCCTGTGCCCGCGCTCCACGGCAAAATCGTATTTCAGGCAGGACGAGCCTCGCCGGTCAATTACAGTGTTAAAATCAAGATTTTTTTCGCTCATTTGTTACTCCTTCCGCTGTGCAGCATAGGCATAAAATAACAAATATTTCCCTATTGCTTCAATAGGTTTTTGTATATATTTTTCTTACAGCCTGTTATAGCTTCTGCCTATGGAACTTGCACTCGCTTACTTTGTTCGCTAGTATATGCGCATGACTCTCGCACAACTTACATACGCCGTGACTGTAGCCGGCGAAAGCTCTCTGAATGCTGCTTCAAAAAAGCTGTATATTTCTCAGCCAAGCCTGACGGCAGCAATCCACAGTCTTGAAGATGAAATACAGATTTCGCTTTTTGTGCGGAGCAAAAACGGCATTCAGCTGACGGCAGAGGGAGCGGAGTTTATCGGCTACGCGCGGCAGGTTTTAGAGCAGTACGAGCTTTTAGACGCAAAATATGTTTCAAGAAAAAGCGTAAAAAAGCGATTTAGCGTTTCAATGCAGCATTATTCTTTTGCGGTAGATGCGTTTATCAAGATTGTAAACCGGTTCGGCATGGACGGATATGAGTTTGAAGTGCATGAAACAAAAACGCACGAGGTAATTGAAAATGTAAAGACGCTCAGAAGCGAGCTTGGCATTCTGTACTTAAATGATTTTAACCGTACTGTCTTAACAAAGCTTTTCTCGCAGAATAATCTTACTTTTACGCCGCTTTTGGAATGTTCAGTCTATGCCTACCTTGCGCGTACAAATCCGCTTGCAGGCCAAAGCGAGGTAAGCATGGAAGAGCTAGCCGACTACCCCTGTCTTGCTTTTAATCAGGGTGAGCGGAACAGCTTTTATTTTGCAGAGGAAGTGCTTTCTACCTACAGCTACAGAAAGCTTATCCGCGCAAATGACCGGGCAACGATGCTCAATCTGATGAAGGGTGTAAACGGCTACACGCTGTGCTCCGGAATTATTTCAGAGGATTTGAACGGAAGCGACTACTGCGCAGTAAAGCTTAAGGAAAACGAGACTATGCAGATCGGCTATATTTCGCGCACAGGTGTTTCCTTAAGCGAGCTTGCAAAAATGTATATTGCAGAGCTTAAAACGTATCAGACACTGTAATCAGTGGCTTTCAAGGAGCGTGATTATCCCATTCGGTGTAATCATTACTTCTTTAAAACACTTCTCACATGAAATTATTTTGCAGCCTTAAATCCTGCTTCCAAATCTGCAATGATGTCGTCAATATGTTCTGTTCCGATTGAAAGACGGATTGTGCTCTGTGTAATTCCCTGGTCAGCCAATTCTGCGTCACTAAGCTGTGAGTGAGTTGTACTTGCTGGGTGAATTACAAGTGATTTTACATCAGCAACATTTGCCAAGAGGCTAAAAATCTTCAAATTGTCGATAAAGCGCCAGGCAGCGTCTTTTCCGCCCTTAATTTCAAACGTAAAGATTGAAGCGCCTCCGTTCGGGAAGTATTTTTCATACAGCGCGTGATCCGGATGCTCTGGAAGAGACGGATGATTGACTTTTTCAACCTGCGGATGATTTTTAAGGAAGGCAACAACCTTCTTTGTGTTTTCTGCATGGCGGTCAAGGCGCAGGCTCAAAGTTTCAGTTCCCTGCAAAAGTAAGAATGCATTGAACGGACTGATTGTAGCTCCCGTGTCACGAAGCAGGATTGCGCGGATGTATGTTACAAAGGCAGCCGGACCTACCGCGTCATAAAAGCTGATTCCGTGATAGCTTGGGTTAGGCTCAGCGATGTTTGCATATTTTCCGCTTTCCTTCCAGTTAAACTTTCCGCTTTCTACGATTACGCCGCCAAGCGTTGTTCC
The DNA here is from genome assembly GCA_937891125.1 of uncultured Treponema sp. Classification (GTDB taxonomy): domain Bacteria; phylum Spirochaetota; class Spirochaetia; order Treponematales; family Treponemataceae; genus Treponema_D. The sequence continues at coordinate 2,115 of CALAEZ010000082.1, forward strand.
GTGACCGCCAATAAACTTTGTAGCAGAATGAACAACAATGTCAGCACCGTGCTCAATCGGGCGAATCAAATATGGAGTTCCAAAAGTGTTGTCTACAACAACAGGAAGTCCGTGCCTGTGGGCGATAGCCGCAATTGCGTCCAAATCTGGAATGTCAGAATTAGGATTTCCCAAAGTCTCCAGATAAATTGCACGAGTGTTTTCCTTGATTGCCCCTTCAATTTCTTTTAAATTATGTGCGTCAACAAAAGTCGTCGTAATGCCGTACTGAGGGAGCGTGTGAGCAAGCAGATTGTAGCTTCCGCCGTAAATCGTCTTTTGAGCGACAATGTGGCCACCGCTTGCTGCCAAAGCTTGAATCGTGTAAGTGATTGCAGCAGCTCCTGAAGCTACTGCAAGTGCCGCGCTTCCGCCTTCAAGGGCGGCAATGCGCTTTTCAAACACGTCTTGAGTGCTGTTTGTAAGGCGACCGTAGATGTTTCCAGCGTCTGCTAAACCAAAGCGATCTGCCGCATGCTTTGAGTTATGAAAGACGTAGCTTGTCGTCTGATAAATCGGAACTGCGCGGCTGTCGGTAGCCGGATCTGCGCTTTCCTGTCCAACGTGTAACTGTAATGTTTCAAATTTGTATGCCATAGTAAAACTCCTTTTCCTAGTGAATTGATGGGCTTACTATACCGACAGTTTCCTACTGATGCAATAGGTTTTGCTATACTAAAATTTGATAGGCTGTTATAGGAAAAAGCTATAGTTGACGTTTTCTTGGGCGTACATTTTGTAAAGGGATAACGCATACCGATGCAGCTTGGAAAGCCGTATATCTTTATCGGTCGATAGAGCTTATTTTTTTGTATGCAAGGAGTAGGGGAAGGCTTTCCCCTACTACAATTCCAAGAGCATTTGCGAGTCAAGATCTTTTACTGTGAGCTTTATAGAAAAATACGAGCTTAAAATGCCCATGAATGTTGAAATCAAAACTGAAAGGGTAAAAAATGCAAAAAGCTGCACGAGCGAAAAACTAAAAAGCGTTTTTGAAGCCAAAAGATAAACAAAAAATGCGGCAAAGCCAAAAACTGAGCCTGTAAAAAACACTAAAAACGCTTCTTTTATCATCACACGGGAAATTATTTTTCTTGAAGCGCCTGCCGTGAACCACACAAAAAATTCTTTTTTTCGCTCTTTGGTGATTAAGCCCTGCGCAATAAAAAGTGAAAAAAGAAGAATCAGCCATACGCAAAAAGACAAAATCATCACTAAAGAAACACTTGCCTTAATTCCGCTGGAAGATGCAACCAGCGTCGCTTCGCTACGGGTGGCAACGACTTTTCGCACATGAAGGTTTATCCAGTGAAAAACGCCGTCTACATAATTTTCGCCGTCAGTTTTTATTAAAAGCGAAGAAAACTGCTTAAACGGATTTAGTTTTTCATAGTCGGTAGATGTTCCTATAGCACCGCTGATGGCCCCTCCTACAACTCCAGAAGCAATTTGAGCAAGGGGGCCTGCGAGAGTACCAACACCAGGAACACTGCTTAATGCTCCTCCTACAGTATTGCCTATATCAGCAACTGCCTTACCTGCTCCAGAATGCAGACCTCCACTTAAAGTGCTATACGCTGCTCTATTG
>CALAEZ010000083.1 GCA_937891125.1 uncultured Treponema sp.
TTAAGAGGCTTGAAAGTGTATCAAGCGACATGTCGAGGCCGATAACGCCAATCGGCTTTTTGCTGCTGTCAAAAATCGGAAAGGCGACACCGCACACCCAAATCATTTTTCCGCCAACTTCATACAGATTCGGATCTATAAGAATACCTGTTTTGCTGTGCAACGGGTCAACATACCATGAGCCTGTTTCATAGTCGGTAAGCGGCGTGCAATCAATCTGGCTGCCTACTTTAGTCCAGTAGGGAATGAAGCGACCGGTTTCGTCATGGTTTTCAGTATTTGCATAGCGCGCATCAAGCCCGTCGAGCGCATTCGGCTCATAGACAACCCACGTGTCCACAAAGGTTTCATTTTCAATAAGCGCCTGCTTGAGTACCGCGTTTACGTAATTACGCCGCTCCTCAGCCGGAATACTTTCTACCTGCTCGACGGCAGTTTTGAGTGCCGCACAGGTAGCATATTCATGCGCAACAATCGACTTTGTGCTTTCTGAATAATACGAAGCCATTTCATGCAGATAATCGTCTGAGAGAGCACGAAAGCTTGTTGAAACACGCGTCAGAATAGATACTGAGCAGATTGAAAGCAGTATGACAAGACATGCGCCGATTGTGATAACTAATTGCGTGCGCAGACTCTTAAATCCAGATGAAGGAATTGCAGATTCACTCATAAAAACTCCTTGTGGCACTCGGCTTCCTCAATACCAAGTTAATAACAACAGATAGCTCGTTTGCTTCAGTAACGTTGAAGACAAGTTTAACCTATATTAATGTTTTTGTCTAATTCTATTTGCTTTTTTCACCTGTCACCTTTATACTTGCGCCTAAGGTACATATCTTTTTTTACAAGGAGTTAGCAATGGAAAAGGAACTGAAGGGAACTCAGACCGAAAAGAATTTACAGGCAGCATTTGCAGGTGAGTCACAGGCACGTAACAAATATACGTATTATGCAAGCAAGGCCCGCAAGGACGGCTATGAGCAGATTGCAGCTATTTTTGAAGAAACAGCCGCTAACGAAAAAGAGCACGCAAAGCTCTGGTTCAAGGAATTACACGGTGGCGACATTCCGTCAACAGCAGAAAACTTAAAGGATGCAGCTGACGGCGAAAACTACGAATGGACTGACATGTACGAAAGCTTTGCAAAAACAGCAAAAGAAGAAGGCTTTGACCGCATTGCAGGACTGTTCAAGATGGTCGGTGCAATCGAAAAGCGCCACGAAGAACGCTACCGAAAGCTTTTGGACAACGTCACAAAAGAGCTTGTCTTCAGCAAAGACGGCGACACCATCTGGGAATGTCGCAACTGCGGTCATATTGTAGTCGGAAAGAAGGCTCCCAGCGTCTGCCCGGTCTGCAAGCATCCGCAGAGCTTCTTTGAAGTGTCAAAGACAAATTTCTAAAATCACAAAGAAATGCAGACGATAAATCGGCACATGGCGATTTATCGTTAACACCAATTCATAGTTTTAGTTTCTAAAACTATGAATTGGAGCCGGAATTCTTCCCCCGCGGTTTATAAAATCTGCACAGCTGAACGGGTTTACTTCGATAATCGGAGCTTCGCCTAAAAGTCCGCCGAACACAACGCGGTCGCCCGCTTTTTTGCCGGGAGCCGGAATCAGGCGTACGGCGGTCGTCTTATTGTTTACCATGCCGATTGCCATTTCGTCTGCAATAATGCCGCTTATGGTTGTTGCGCTTGTGTCGCCCGGAATTGCAATCATGTCTAAGCCCACCGAGCAGACGCAGGTCATCGCCTCAAGCTTTTCTAAGCTGATTGAATGCTGCTCAACGGCGTGAATCATACCTTCGTCTTCGCTTACCGGAATAAATGCGCCGGAAAGACCGCCGACGTTCGTGCTTGCCATAACGCCGCCTTTTTTAACC
>CALAEZ010000084.1 GCA_937891125.1 uncultured Treponema sp.
TGCTGAACAGTTACTTTTATTTTTTATTATTCTTTTCCGCTCCAGCAGTAGGTGCAGAGCTTACAGGGCTCCAGATCGATCGCCTCGATCATATCATCCAGCCGGTGATAGTGGAGTGATGTAAAATGGAGCTCCCTGCGGATTTCCTCGAGCATGGCATGGTAGCGGTCGGAATCGGGATCTATATATTCGTCCAGGATTTCCCGGGAGAATTCCCGGGTTTTTTCCAATCTTTCCATCACCCGCCGGGTAATCAGCTCCTGCTCCGAATCCGAGCGTGAAAAGTTCAGATACTTACATCCGAACAGGAGAGGCGGGCAAGCGGGGCGGATATGGACTTCCTTTGCCCCGCTCCTGTACAGATACTCAGTTGTTTCCCGAAGCTGCGTTCCCCTGACTATGGAATCATCTATCAGAAGCAGTCTCTTGCCATCAATAAGCTTATGGATAGGAACCAGCTTCATCTTTGCTATGAGATCTCTCCTGCTCTGAATGGTCGGCATAAATGATCTGGGCCATGTAGGAGTATATTTCACAAATGGTCTGGAGTACGGAACCCCTGACCTGTTTGAATAGCCTACAGCATGAGCCACTCCGGAATCCGGAACGCCCGCAACGCAGTCAGGCATAATGCTTCCCCTTTTTATATCGCGCTTATTAGCTTTTCTACGCTAAGCAGGAATCCAGCTCTGCGCTGATTTTTGCCTTGTCCAAGTTCTGGCCGATAATGCAGAGCTTTACCATGCGGTCGCCCACTTTTTCGTCCCATTCAGAGGCAATCTGCGGGTTTGCAGCCAGAATCTTTTTCTGCTCGCCCTTTGGAGCAGCGGCAATCCACTGACCTGAGTAGCCTGCCTGAATCTGGCGACCGCTTGTTTCAAACACGTATGCCATTTCCTCTTCGTCGCTAAACCACAGTAAGCCCTTGCAGCGGATAATGCTGCGCGGCCATTTGTTTGCGTACTCGTCAAGCTTCTGGCGGTCAAACGGCTTTCTTCTGTAGTAAATGAATGTGCCAATGCCATATTCGTCTTCGTCTGCGCCGCTGTCGCCGTCATGCTTGTGCTCATGGTGGTGATGATGATGCTCATGTCCGTGCTCATCGTCATCATGGTCGTGATGATGCTCGCCATGCTCATGCTCGTCGTGATCGTCATCATCGTCGTCATCGATTTCGCCTTCTTCAAGCTGCTTACACCAGCCGGCACTTGCATACACTTTTTCAAAATCAAAGCTTCCAGTTGCAAGCACTTCGCCTACGTCTACCTTACCGTGGTCAGTTTCAATAATGTGCACGCCTGGGTGCAGCACGTCGATTACCTTGCGCACCTTTTTAAACTCGTCTTCGGTTACCAAATCTTTTTTGTTAATGACGAGCGTAGAGCAGAATTCAATCTGCTGAACAAGCAGGCTTTCAATGTCTTCTTCGCCAATAGCTTCCTTGTGCAAAAGCTTGTCGCCACCTGCAAACTCGTCTACCAGGCGCGCCGCGTCAACAACGCCCACAACATTATCAAGCACGCCGTTTTTGATTGTCTCCAATTCTTGAGCAATCGGCATAGGCTCGCAAACGCCGCTTGCTTCAATCATGATATAGTCGTATTTTCCGGTCTTAATTAAGTTTTCGATGTTCTGTGCAAGCTGGGTTTTGAGCGTACAGCAGATACAGCCGTTGGTAAGCGGAACGATGCTTGACGTGTCGGTGATTTTAGCTCCGTTTGCAATGAGCTTTTCGTCTACATTTACTTCGCCAATGTCGTTTACGATAACAGCAACCTTATAGCCTTTCTGATTATTCAGAACCTGATTCAAAAGCGTGGTCTTTCCCGCGCCCAAATACCCGCATAACAGCGTCATCGGAGTTTTCTTTGCCATGTGTATTTCCTCTAAAAATAATGACTCATTTTTTGCACCGGTTAAGCAGTGCTTACTTAAGAAGATAACGTTTTTTTTTGAAATCGGCTATATAGAGAGCGACGGCAAAGCCGGAAAAACGCGAACTAGTGAGCGTTTTTAGCGAATCTCACACGCACCCCTGTGCGTGTGCAGCAGAGCGATAGGTTGTCGCAGGCAGTAGAGCGATTTAAGAAAAACCGTTATAGTATGCCCATGTATACCGACCGAAAGACTGAACGTGCGCTTGCACGGCGCGAAAAAAAGGCGCGGCTCATACAGAAGCTGTCTCAGCTGTATCATGAAGACACGATTTTTATCCGCCTGCATTCAGGAAAAGAGTTATACAATCTGTTTGACCCATCGCCGCTTCAGGAACGCGAGCTTTCAGGCGACATAGAATCATACATTTTTAAGGAGCTTTCCTATAAGTCGCCAAAAGCACGCATCGCGCTCACCTTTTTAGCAGACGACATTTCGCTGTATGACGGCGAAATTATGCGGCGCGCCTGCGCAAACCATTTTACCCGCCGCGCTCAAGAGCAGATTCTGCAAAACCGCAAGTCCTTGCGCCGCTGGCTGTACCGGCTCGCGGTAGGCATAGTAGTGCTCGCAGCGTTTTTAGTGCTGGCACACTTCTGCCGCCTGTATGCAGACGGGCACCCGTTTTTCAGCATTCTAAGCGAAAGCTTTGGTATTATCGGCTGGGTCGCGCTTTGGGAGCCGGCTACGTATTTTCTGTACGGCCATCAGGACGAGCGGCGCATGCTGTTTAATCTTATGCGCCTTCGCCACGCCACCGTAACGATAAAAAGCATGGAAAGCTCATGAAGTGCTAATCAGCAAAGCGAACATAAAATTTGGAGGCAATATGAAAAAAACAAACGCAATGCGTATTTTAGACGGCTTAAAAATAAGCTACGAAACCTTAAGCTATGAAGACGACGGCGAACACGAGCTGAGCCGCGGAGCTGCAAACCAGACCGCTGCAAAGCTTGGCATAGAGCCGGCGGCAGTCTTTAAGACAATCGTCATGCGTACCGAAAAAAAAGAAGTAATCGTCTTCTGCCAGAGCGCCGAGCACGAAATCAACTTAAAAAAAGCCCGCCAGGCGTGCGGCGCAAAAGAAGTAACGCCCGTAAAGCCGGACGAACTGCTTTCGCTCACTGGCTACATTCGCGGCGGCTGCAGCCCGCTTGGCATGAAGCGCACCTTCCGCACTTTTATTGACGAAAGCGCACTGACGCACGAAAAAGTGTATGTAAGCGCAGGTCTTCGAGGCGAGCAGATTTGCTTAAGCCCGCAAGACCTTGTGCGCGCCGCAAAAGCCGAAACCTGCGACCTGGTGCTGTAGGCAGCCGGCGCACAAAAGTGCTGACAGAACGCATGTACAACGCGGGATTCTGAGACACACGAGCGTAGCTGGCGTGCGGTCGTGGCGTAGCGCTCAGGATGACGGCCGCACGAGCAGCATGACTGCCGCTGCCCGTGCCGAATGAACGCAGTCTGCCGCCCGTGTCGCCAATGTCGCACGGCTGACGCCTGAGAAGCGTGACTGCCGGCTGCCGCCGCCAGAGTAAGCGGGTAGCAACGTGTTCGGCTACAAAAAAAGCCTACATGTCAGCCAACTTACAGCGACTTGATATGCAGGCTTTTTGCTTTTTACAAACTACTGATTTTTTTTCTACAGCGCGTTGCCTAATTTATTCCAAGTGTGATTTTTACATTGCTTATGTTTATGCAACCTTCATTTAGAACGACTGCACCTTCTTGTAAGCCAGTAACATAATAACCTACAAATTCCGCAATATCGTCAGTTTCTCCAAATGCTCCCTCGCTGTACGTCAGTGCAAGCTCGCCGTCTTTATACCATTTGATTTCACTGCTAGAAAATGTAACCTTTATGGTGCATTCACTTTCCCATGCAAATGTAGCGTCATACCCAGAAGAAAGAACAGAGGCGTCATTTTTGCCAGCATAGGCGTTATGTTCTGTAAGGTTTGAGTCTGAAATGCTATTCCACCAAGGATCAAGGTATGGAACGGTAACATAGCAGGCATTGTATGAAAGCAATTTTGCAGCCCACGCATCTAAATAGCTGCTTAACGAGTCATTCATTGTAAATTCAAGCGTGAATCCTTCATCTGTAGTTGCGGCAAGTTCTGGAATGACTACTCCCACAGGATTGTCACCCTCATATGTTGCGCTTGTATCTGTTGTAGTCCATAGACTTTCTGTTGATGTTTCTTTCTTACCCCAGTAAGTTGCATTCAAGCTCTTTTGCGTACCCGCATACACAATGGTTGAAACACGCGGATTTTTTTCCCAATCTATTTCACGCGCAACGACAACAGTAACCTCCGTTCCGTTTGAAGGCGTAAGCGTTAATTGTTGAGCGCTTTTACTAAATGACCAGGTGCCAGAAAGCGCTCCTGTCATAGAACCGTCAAGATTAAGCGTAAGTGTACTTGCAACGTCCATAGTGCTATTAGTAGTAGCATAATTATACTTTAAGTTAATATGCTGCCAGGTACCAATGATTTCTGCTTTAGAAACCGCACCATAGCTCGATGGGATACCACCGTAACGCTCTGGCAGTGCCAATGGCCACGTATCACTGCCATCACCAGATGGAGCCCAAACAATTTTACGAATTCCGCCCATCATAATGGCGTTGGAATACTCATTTCCGCCCGCGTCACTTGGTAAGCGCTGTTGGCTCATGTAGTACCAGTCGCCGTCATCATCCTGGAAAAGTGCGCAGTGACTAATGCCGACCCAGCCGTAGCAGGAGCCTAAGCCGTTGTCAGCATCAACAAACTTATAAGGATGCGTCACAATCGGGTAAATATTCGTACTTGAATTTGTTTTTGGCGTTACATCATTTGTTGTTTCATCGCCTGTAATGTCATAATACGGTCCCTGTATGCTTGTAGCACGCACAACACGTGTCTGATAGGGAAATTCTAGACCATCATTTGCAAAGAACAACCAGTAGTAGCCGTTTGCCTTTATGAGCTCAGGACCTTCCGAAGGCTGCCATCGAGTTGTACCGCGACTGAAAATGCGCGTGCCGTAGCCCTGCGTAATCAGCTCTTCTGGCTTAGGATTTGCAATGCTGCCGTTTGGCGCCCACGGATAGCCCATCTCAAAGTCGCCGGTTACCGTACCGGTAAGATAGTCGCTTCCCGTAACAGCGGCGACCTTGCCTGTTTCTGGATTGATACGCACGAGCGCAAAGCCTGAATGCCAGCTGCCGTACACAAGCCAGTGCGTGTCGTCATCGTCAATAAAGTAGCTAGGGTCAATGGCGTTAAAGTAAAAGTAGCCGTTCCAGTCGCTCGTTGAGCTACGGGTATATTCAGTGCCGCGGTCGCTTGAAGAACAAACGACAAAGCCCTTGTCTTCCCAGGCGCTGGCGCCGCCATTGGGATTGGTGCTTTCTGCTACGCCGATGAAGGCTCGCTCTGTCCAGCTGCCGTCAAAGTTTGCAGTGGTATTGGCGGCGCCTGTCTTTATGTAGTTATCAAGCACGATGCTGTAGTACATGCGCACCTTTGTTACGCCGTCTACCGTAACAACGCGTGCTGTCGGCGCCCAAAAGCCCCAGCTGATGTCGTCTTTTGATGAAAACTCGGTAAGCCCCATTTCACTGCGGTACGCATTTACCTTCGTTAAAATCCAGTCGGGCGCTTCATCCATAATGCCGGGAACCCATTCCCAGTCAATCAGATTTTTTGAACGCTTACCCTGAAAATGTGCACCGCCAGAAGTGTAGTCTTCATGTGCATTTCCGTAGCTGGCGTCAGTGCCGAACATGTAGTAGTAGCCGTCCGTCCACTTAAAGACCGTCGGATCATGCGTGTTGGCAAGATTCCACTTACTGCGACTTGAAAAACTCGCAATGCTTACGTAATTGTCAATATAGCTTGGACCGTAATAGGTGCTTGCTACATAGCTATCTGACGTCGAATTACTCTTGCACCCTGCAAAGGCAAGGCTTAACAACACAGCGCAGCCGAGTGTACAGCGCCAGAAACTGTTTCGTTTTTTCATAAATTCCCCCATTTTTGCTGATGGTCTTGAGCGAATGCTCGTGTGGTCTTCTAACAGAAGACATGCTTGCATTGTACGGCGAGCAAAGTCAGTTAGCAACAAAGAAAATGCAAGAAAGTCGGAATCCCGCACGCAATCGCAGAACTTTTTGCGTGTTGTGTACGTACACACACCTAAAATACTACCGTACCAAGCGAAAAATAGCAACAGAGGGGGCTACAGCGAAAACTTAAAAGCAGTGGAAATAAGTGCGGCGTCCATGCCGTCACCAGAAAGAAGCGACCCCAACGGCAGGTAAAAGCGCATTTCAAGCCCAGCGCTCAAGCGACCTTGCGGCAGGCGGTGGAGCCACGAAAAGACAAGCTCGGGGTACAGCCAGCGGTAGCTTTGCCAAAACCAGCGCTGTATGCTTTTTACCTCGTCATCGGCGCCAGAAACGCCGTTTGCCTGTGCGGCAAGCCGTGCCAGAACGGCAGCTCCGGCGCCCGCCTGCAGCAACTGTGTGCGCCGCATCCAGGTTTTTACCGCGCAGACATCGAGCAGTGCCGACAGCGCAAGCGCCGTACGGTTTTCAATTTCGGCAGGATATGCCTCATCATCTCGCCACAAATAGTAATTTGTAAAAAACGAAATACGGCTCTGTACGCCAAGCGGCGCCTGCTGCCACAAGCTTGCGCCCATGCCCACAGAAAACATAAGGGGGCTTGGAGCGCTTTCGCTGTCGGTATTCACGAGCAAAAGTGGCCCTGCGGTTACAAAAAAAGCGTGCTGCGCAAAGGCAGGCGCGGGGGAGGCGGCGGGCGCAGTGCCAGCGTCAGACACAGCGTCTGAGGGCAGCGGCGTGCCGGCGCCAGACGCGGAAACGTCCGCTGTCAGCGCACCGTCAGCAGACGTAGCGACAGAAGCTGTACCGTCAGCAGACGCAGTGCCTAGGGGCGACGACGAGTCTGCGGGGGCAGCAGCCTGCGCAGAAAGAGCCCCCAGGAGCGCGGCAGAAAAAAGCGTGCAGAAAAAGAAGCGCCGCGCGTGCATCATTTTTCCTTTCCGTCTTTCGGATAGAACACTTGCGCCATATCAACAATAAGCACGCCACTTCGCGCCGTCTTATAAAAATCACGCTCTTCCCAGCCCACAATCAGATTGTTGCCAGAAATGCAAAAATTAGTGTAGTAAAAGCCGCGTGGCAGCTTAGGCAAGCGGAAGGCAACCGTGTCGCCGTTTGCAAGCAGCGGCTTACCGTCTACTGCGCCGCTAAAATACGAGGTGCCGTCAGCAAAAATAGCGCATATCCAGCCGTCTGCCAGCAGCGCATAGGCATGAGAAGCTGTTTCGGCGCTCGGTGCATTTGTGTACACCCAGTCACCCACGCCGCCAGCGGTGCGCAGTGTTACATCGTAGGGGAACGCGGTCGAAATTGACGAAAGCAGGCGGCGCAATCGTTCTGGCGCCTTCGGAAGTGACTGCACGGTGCGGGTGGCGCGGTACATGTCTTCGGTCACGTACTGGTAGTCGATTTTGCCCTCTTTGGTAAACGGCGACATTGTTTCAAGCGCCACCTTCGGCTGCCAGCTTATATAGCGGAAGCCTGTTTTCTCTTCATCGGTTGTCTTTATGGAAAGCAACCACTGCGTACCGTCAAAGTAGGAACTCGTGACCTCGCCACCGTCTAGCACGCCTAAGTCGCCATAGGTAATGACTGGATAGAGCATACGATTGGCAGTTGAAATGCGCACCAGATACGGGCGGCTTGCGTCAGGCTTAGCGCCGCCAAAAAGGGGAGACGCGTCCTTGTTAAAAAACGAGCTTTTATAGAGTGTGATATACGGATTTTTGCCGTCAAAAACAATGTGCTCGGCCGTGGTGTTGCTAAAAAGCTGCACGTCCTGCAGAACGACTGGCTCCTTTTGTGCATCAGCGTCAAAAATCAGCACGCCAAGCCGGTTTACCAGCACAATGCCGTTGCCATTTCGGTCAGTGGTTGCGTCTGCAATGCGCAGGTTTTCAGTCCACGGACGCAACAGCTGGAGCACCGCATTTTGCGGAAGCGTGCAAGGGGTCAGTCCGTGCGAGGTAAGGTAGTACCACCAGTGGTCGTTAGAGCCTTCCTGTATCTGGATTACGGAAGTGGAATCTACCGCTTTTTTCTTGCAGGAAATACAGACGGTACACGCGAGCGCACTCAAAGCGAGCGCAACAAAAGGCAAATTTAGACGCTTCATATACGCAATTATCGGCAAAAAAAAGTAAATAGTAAATGCAAACCTATCGCCGTGCGAGCGGCCTGGCTCATAGCGGTCGCAGCGCGCGCGGCGGGCACGTGGCGCTCAGCAGTCTTTCGCAGAGCACGTGGCGGCAAAGCACCGCACGATAGCAGCCAGCAAGCGCCGCGCTACTTCCAGTACAGTTCGCTTTCAAACGAAACGCTGCTTACCGCGTTTCCGCTTGCGTCGCGCACCACCTTGCCGACAACAACAGCTTTGCCTGCGCTCTCGTCAAAGGTGCCGAACACCTGCATCGTTTCGCCGAGCATAGCTTCCTTTGCAAAATTGATGCGGAAGTCGGTAAACGCTTTGTCACGATACGGCGCAGGCAGCGCATCTGCCAAAAAGGCACCGTAGCGGGCGTTGTTGGTGTGCCCGTTTCCGTCAATGTCGCTCCAGCCGATTTTGCGCTCAGCTAACAGCTGCATCTCTTCTGGCAGCGCAATCTTTCCGTACTTTAAGCAATCGTGCTCCTTTTGGCTTGTCACCTCTGGCCGCAGCGTAAACTTTTTTGTAGGAATAATGCGCCGCGCGACTGGGTCTGCCAAAATCCAGCTACTCAAGCCAGTAACAAGCGGCGTGCCGTCAGCAGCGGTAAATTCGTAAGCGCGCACCAGCTGCAGTGGCTCCGGCTTTTCTTCATACGTGGTACAGGTAAAACATTCGCTTTCGCGCGGGAGCCGGTGAAAGCGGAATGAAGCGCGCGACACCAGAAACGCAAAGCCGTGCTCAATTAAAAAATCGCGGCTCATGCCCTGCTCAGCATAATCTTCCACCGCCATGTCAGACGTAATCTTTAAAAGCTCGCACAGGCTCAAGTTTTTGTTACCATCACACTGACTAAACAGTACCTTGTGCTCGCTCTTAAAGGTTCTGCCGTCAGCTTCATGCCAATATTTGAATGTATGCCCTTCCATCTTCTGCTCCCTACTCTGGCTTCGTGTCGAGAACTTTTGTGTAAAAGTGCTGCAGCTGATTTGCGACTTTCAAATCGTTCGTAACCTTTTCTTTTTCTGCCGTCACGGTCGTTAGATTTGCGATATACGCTTTAAGCGAAGCCGCCATTTGATTTACGCCGTTCGCCACATCGCCAATTTCGTCATTAGAAAATACCTGCGCCTGTTTATCCAGATTTCCCGCACTAATTTCCTGCACATCCTTTGTCAGCTCTTCAAGCGACTGCGTCAGATTTGCAGAAAGTATGTGCGCTTCAAGCAGCGCAAGAACAATCATAAGAATCAGCACAAGCGCAAACAGCAAGATTGCATAGAAAATATGCTGATTCATTGCATGGATTGGCGCCATGACCACTTTTTTCGGAATAGAGATGCACACCTCCCAGTCAGTGCACAAAATAGGCGCAAAGGCGTAGTAGCTACCGTTTTCTGCAAGCACAAGCCCTGCTTCTTTCATCTTAAGCTTTGACGCCACGGTTGTGTCAAACGTACGGTCAGTAAACACATTAATTGATTCACCCATACTAATTGTGTTTCCTACGCGGTCTACCAAAAATGCGGTTGCGCCAGGAATCGCAGAAATATCTACAAGCTCGCGGTATACATCTTCAATATGAATATCAAGGCAGAAGGCGCCCGCAAATACATCGTTTTCGTTATAAAACGGCGCAGCACAGCTTATGGTAAGCCCGCGCCCAATCGAGTCGGCATAGACATCGGTAAAAAAGACGTTCTCATGCGCCTTTGCCTGACTGTACCAAGTTGACTCAAAGTAGTTGTAGTAATCTTCACCCTCTTCATCGTCATAGCCAGAATCTTCATCGTAGCCAATCAAAAAGCCACTTTCAGCGCCCGCATACACATTCATCTTCATGGTTGCATTTTCTTTGATAATCGGTGCATATATCTGCTCAAGGTTACCGAGTAAATCCATTTCTGCCTTAAAGTCCTGCAGGTGGTAATCTTCGCTTGCTATGCAGCGCTGGATGGCGTATTTTCCTGCATTTACGGGGTTTGGTGGCAGCACGGGATGCGGCTTGTAGTGCGTTTTATGCAGGTAGATGTCGTGCGCATAATCAGAAAACATACGCGCATAGCCGACAACCTGCTCCAGCTTGCTTTCTGCCTGTGCCGCCTTTGTTTTTACGGTGGAAATCAGATTGCTTTCTGTCTGCTCAAGCAAAATCGTAATACTTCGTGTGCGAATATTCAGCATACCAATAAGACCGACAACGCCCGCCACCACGAGAGAACTAAAAGTAACTAAAAGCACGATGCGGCTCACCTTTTTCTTAATAGGCACTCGTTTTGACTGCATTTCACCCATACTGGCCATTCCTCGATTATTTGCTGTACGCAATTTATTTTAGATTATTTTATTTTTCTTTGCAATTCTCTGCAAGCTGTGCTATGCTAACAGACATGAAGCGAATTATTCTTTCTTCAACACTTATTGCAACACTCGCGCTGTTACTTGCTGTAAATACCCCCCCCTGCTTCGGCAGAATAAAACTGATGTCGAAAAAAACACACTGATTGCAACACACATCTACAATCAGCTGAACGCACACCTTGGGCACCTGATAGTTGTATCACAGGCAATGAGTTCAAACACCTACCTGCAGAATGCACTTAAAAGAGAAACCACCACCGACGAAAAAGACATAGAACGCGAGCTAAGCACCTTTTTAACTGCGTGCAGAGACCAGTTTGGCTACCTTGCCGCCTTTGTTGTCTCTGAAAAAACCCACCGCTACTACACACCGACTGGCATCGGCAAAGTGGTAAATCCACAGGACGACCCCTACGACATCTGGTACCAGCTTTTTTTAGATTCTGGGAAGCAGATAGATTTAGACGTTGACCGCGACCAGCTTCAGGACTACCGCTGGACCATTTTTTCAAATATGCGTCTGGAAGATGAACAGGGAAATCTGCTTGGCGTCTGTGGCGTTGGCGTCTTTATGGATTCGCTGCAAGAAGTTATCAAATCGTGCGAAATCCTCTACGGATTAAAAATCAATCTGATAGATAAAGACGGACTTATTTCCGTAGACACCAGCCCAAACAATATCGAAAATGCTTACATTCCAGAAGCAGTAAGCGATAACGCAACTGCAGACGAGTTTATCTACACCGAGCGCACCAGTGGCGCCTTTCGCTATACACGCCGATTACAGGCGCAGGACTGGTATCTTGTTATTCAGAACTTTGAACACAAAAAAAGCGCCGCACTTGCTGTCTGTATGATTGTGCTTATGTATGTGGTGCTCGCAGGGCTTTTAGTGCTGTCACTTGTACACAGAAAACCGGTAAGCGGTCACAACATCGTAAAGACAGTGCTCCCCGAAGACCCGCTCACCGGGCTTCCCAACCGCAACTATCTGCAAACCTCGTTTGGCGAGCTGGGCGTGTTCAACACCACCCGCTACAAATCACTTGCCATGTTCGACATCGACCGCTTTAAAATAATCAACGAAACGCGCGACGGAGACGCCATTTTGGTAGGCATTGTCGAGCTTGCCGTAGAAACATTTGGCGAAAAAGCCATGCTGTTCCGCTGGGCAGGCGATGAGTTTGTCGCATTTTTGGAAATTTCAGCAGAAGATGCAGAAACAAGCTTTAAGGACTTCTGCGACAGCGTAAAACACCAGCTGAATGTAACGGTTTCAGTCGGCATTGTAACCATAAATCTTGCTCAAAGCATAAAAACAAATTATCACCGCGCAGTGCAGCTGTGTTATGCAGTAAAAGAAAAAGGCGGTAATGGAGTGGCAAGGAATACGATATGAGACCAAAATTCACCCATTCACTAAAAAAGCGCATCGTCGGCGCAACTCTTGCAATCATTTTTTTGAATTTTTCACTCTTTTTTGGCATAGAACTGTTTCTGATGATTCAGCATAATAAGGGAGAAACAGTAAAAACGCTTACCATGCTTTCGAGCGAAAAAAAAGCAAAAATTGACGCATGCTTTACCGCTGTCGAAAATGACGTTAAAACGACCGAAGCATTTATTCTGCAGACCATTGACGAAGAACGCATTCTGCGCGATGCCGCATACGAAAAAGACTACATGGAAGTGCTTAAAAAGCAGATGACGCTGTTTACGGGACTTCCGAAAAGCGTTATCGCACTCTATTTTCGCATGGAAGTAGAAAAATTTGGCGGAACACGCGGCTTTTTCTTAAGCGGCTCTCCTAAGACTGGCTTTATATCCGTCAAAAATACCGATATACGTCGTTATTCACCCACCGACACCGAGCATGTTGGCTGGTACTACATTCCAATTTGGAAAAAAGCCCCCGTGTGGACAGCACCGTACTTAAACAAAAATCTAAACGTCTACATGATTTCGTACATCATTCCTGTGTACAAGGAAGGCGTACTGCTCGGCGTCGTTGGCATGGACATAAATCTTGCTGCGGTAAAAAGCTTTGTCGACGATGCACCCGCTGACGGCATGTTAAATATTCTCATTGGTGAAGAAGGAAATCTTATTCACTGTAGCAATAAAACCGAAGAACGAAGCCTCGTAGCGCAGACAACCGACATTAGCGGCATGTTAGATCGCTTTCAGGAAATCGGGGCAGGAAAGTTAACAACATTTAACTGGAACAACAAATCATACACAGGCATGTTAACCAAGCTTGACAACGGTATGACCTTAATTGTGTCTACTTCCAGCGATACGTTTATTCGAGTCTTTCTGCAGCATATCATCATCTTTTTTGCAATCCTCGTGCTATTGCTCGTTATCGGCTTAATTTCAATTACCTATGCACTCGGGCGCATTATCAATCCAATACGCGAGATGAGCGAAGCCACCTTTAAGCTTTCCCGCGGCGAAATGCAGACGTACGTCACGTATGAATCTAAAAACGAGCTGGGGCAGCTTGCAGAAAATATTCGCAAAATGACCGTACAGATGCGCGAATACATTGACTACGTGCGCGAGCAGACGCAAAAAGAGCGCGAGCTTAAAGAGCAGGCTCAGGCGCAAAGCCAGAGCAAGAGCGCATTCTTGGCAAAACTGTATCTTTCCATGCATGAAATCGACCTTACAGACAATTCGTTTAGGGAAGTACAGGCGCAAGATCACGTAACAGATGCTATATCAAATGAACCGATTGCAAACGCAAGTGCCATACTTCCCCATGTTATGAAGCAGCTTTCGAACAAGCAGTCATGGGATACAATCATTCCGTTTGTAAATCTTGCTACGCTCAATGAACGCATGGGAAGCCGCATTACCATTGCACAGGAATTCTTAGGAGATCATGGCAGCTGGTGCCGTGGCCGCTTTATCGCCATGGACAGAAACGATGACGGCTCCTTACGCCACGTACTGTGGGCGGTCGAAAACATTCACGAAGAGCGTAGCGTGCGCGAAAAACTGCATGAAGAAGCCGAACGAAGCAAGGCAGAATCTCAGGCAAAGAACGAATTCCTTGCAAAACTGTATCTTTCCATGCATGAAATCGACCTTGAGACAAACAGGTTCCACCGAATTCAAGCCCGCGACAAAATTGACAACGCGGTAAACGAAGCTGAGGTTGAAAACGCAAGCGATGTGCTTACGTTTGCCATGAAACAGACATCAAACAAACGCTCGTGGGACGACATTTTGCCGTTTGTTGACCTTTCAACGATTCAGGAGCGCATGAAAAACCGCATTACCATTGCGCAGGAGTTCTTAGGAAGCAGCGGTATCTGGTGTCGCGGTCGCTTTATCGCCATGGACAGAAATGAGGACGGAAGCTTACGCCACGTGATGTGGGCAGTCGAAAACATCAATGAAGAGCGAAGCGCCCGCGAAAAGCTGCGCGAGGAAGCCGAACGAAGCCGTGCAGAGTCACAGGCAAAGAATAAATTTTTGGCAAGCATGTACCTTTCGCTGCACGAAATTGACTTAAATGCTGACACATTCCAGGAAATTCAAAGCCGCGCAGACATTGCAGAAACCATCGGCACGTCCTTCAAAAATGCGCGCGCAACCGTCCGCCGCGTTATGGAAGAGCGCGTGCAGAACCAGGGGCAGGCGCGCAAAGAATTTATGGACTTTATCAACTTTGACACGCTTGAAGAGCGCATAAAGGGAAAATCAACCATTGCGCACGAGTTCTACAGCATTATGGGCTACTGGTGCCGCGCACGCTTTATCGCCATGGACAGAAACGCAGACGGCACACTGCATCACGTACTATGGGCGGTTGAAGATATTAATGAAGAACGCGCCGAACGCGAACGCTTACAGGGCGAAGTTGCTAAGAGTATTGCTGCAAGCCAGGCAAAGAGCGCGTTCCTTGCAAACATGAGCCACGAAATCAGAACACCTATTAACGCCGTGCTTGGCATGGACGAGATGATTCTGCGCGAATGTGAGGACGACACCATTTTAGGCTATGCGGCAAACATCAAAAATGCCGGCTCAAGTCTGCTTGCAATCATCAACGATATTTTGGACTTTAGTAAGATTGAAGCGGGCAAGATGGAGCTGATTCCGGAAAACTACGACATTTCTTCGGTCATCATCGATCTTGTAAACATGATTCGCGAGCGCGCAGCTAAGAAAGGACTTGCCTTTGAGCTGCATGTTAATCCGTCCCTCCCAAAAACCCTGCACGGCGACAGCGTGCGCATAAAGCAGTGTATCTTAAACCTCCTGACCAATGCCGTTAAGTACACGCCTAAAGGAACAGTTACATTCACCGTTGACTACAAGGAAATTGACCGGAACCTCATTTCGCTTCAAATCCGTGTGCAGGATACTGGCATGGGTATTAAGAAAGAGGACATGGAAAAGCTCTTTAGTCCGTTTGAGCGCATTGAAGAAGGCAAGAACAAGACGATTGAAGGCACAGGTCTTGGTATGAGCATCGTTAAAAAGATGCTTGCCATGATGAACACCAAGCTTGAAGTAGAAAGCGAATACGGCAAAGGCTCTAATTTCCACTTTGATGTGGAGCAGACCGTCTTTGACTGGACGGAGGTAGGCGACATAAACGAAACCTACCAGCAGAGCATTGCAAGCATGTCCAAATACACCGAAAAACTGCATGCGCCAAAAGCGCACCTCTTGTTTGTTGACGACACAGAGATGAACCTTGAAGTTGTTAAGGGCTTACTCAAAAAAACCGGCATAAAGCTTGATACCGTATTGAGCGGAAAAGAAGCGCTGGAAAAAGTAAAGGAAAACGCCTACGACATCATGTTTATTGACCACCGTATGCCCGAAATGGACGGTATACAGACGCTCCACGCTATGCAAACGCTGGATGGCAACAAGAGCGCAGGGAAGCCGACCGTTGCCCTTACCGCAAATGCCATTAGCGGCGTAAAGCAGATGTACCTGGACGAAGGCTTTACCGACTACCTTTCAAAGCCAGTAATCCCCGACAAGCTTGAGGCAATGATTCGTAAGTATCTCCCTGCTGACTTGATTGAAACAAATTCTGCAAGTGACCAGGCAGATGCAGCAGAAGACAGCGCCGACTCCGGCAACGGCTCCGCGTTAGTCGAGCAGCTCCGCGCCATTGACGGCGTAGACGCAGACATGGCGTTGCAAAACTGCGGCATAGAAGACGTTTTACAAACCTCGCTCCAGAAATACTATGACACCATAGACGAAAAGGCGGCGGAGCTACAGTCGCTCTTTGATGCTGCTGACTGGCAAAACTACGGTACCAAAGTGCACTCTCTTAAGAGCACGAGCCGCCTTATCGGGCTTTCCGAGCTTGCCGCACAAGCTGAGCACCTGGAGCATACCGCCGACGCCGCCATTGGCGAAGACGCAGACGCAGCCTCTGCCGCGCGCGAAGAAATTCAGACAAAGCACCAGCCGCTTATGGAGCTTTTTACAAGCTACAAAGAAAAACTTACGCCTGTTGTTACGAACGCAGACGACGCGGCGCCCAACGGCAGCACGGCGCCAGCACTGTCAGAGGAAGCGCTCAAAGAAAAGCTTTCTAAGCTCTTTGCGCTCGCTGACGATTTTGACATTGACGGCCTGGATGCACTTATAAAAGAGCTGTCTGCAGTACGGCTTCCCGAAACATTTACTGAAGTATTTAAACAAATCCGCACGTGTGTGGAAAATGTAGATTTTACCGAGCTGAAAACCGTGTTGCACAACGCTGGTGTTTCAGAATAAAAAACAAATAGGAGTAACGCAATGGACGAGAAAGAACTGTATGTCTATGCAGATTTTAGTTTAAGCGCCGTACAGCAGCTTAGCACGCAGCTGAAAAGCCTTGAATATAGAGTACGAGAA
Organism: uncultured Treponema sp.; assembly: GCA_937891125.1. GTDB lineage: Bacteria > Spirochaetota > Spirochaetia > Treponematales > Treponemataceae > Treponema_D. Next base: position 16,440 of record CALAEZ010000084.1, read on the forward strand.
GTTTCAGGCGGCTCACAGGCAATGCAGGCTGTCGTTGACGGTAAGGCGCATGTCATTATCGTCTTAGACAAAAATATGGATATCGAGCTGCTCAATATACTCGTAAAACGTGCGCCAATTGCAAAATCGTTCTTGTACTTTATTGGCGACCCGGAGCTTATTCTTTCAAATAAAGCTGTTTTTTTACAAAAGGCGCCGGGCGTCCATTTTTCGGGGCTGCCCATTAACTACAACGCGCTTGTCGAAGCCATCGAATACAACACGCGCGAGAAAAAGCGGGTGCTTGTAGTGGACGATGAGCCGATTATGCTGCGTTCGGTAAAAGTGTGGCTCGGAAACGACTATGAAGTGTCGCTTGTAAACTCAGGCGAAACAGCTATCGAATTCTTGAACAAGCACCCGGTTGACCTTGTTTTGCTTGACTACCGTATGCCTGGCATGACCGGCCCTGACGTGTTAAAAGCGCTGCGCCAAAATGATCTCACCAAGCGCTTGCCCATCATCTTTTTGACCGGCAAAAATGACAAAGAAAGCATTGTGCCGGTTATGGCACTTAAGCCCACCGGCTACCTTCTAAAAAGCAAGCCGCCAGAGGAAATAAAGGCAGCAGTTAGCGAGTTTTTTGCTACGCGCATTATTGCATACTAGAAACATGCGGTGGCGGCGCTTGTAGTGCTCTTTGGCTACAGGCGCCTAGCTTTTTTTGAGCACAAACAGGTATTCAGAAACATATTTGTCGCGGTTCTGCAAATTCCTGCTACCGCGGAAAGTGTTATACGGAATTGCCACCGTTTTAAGCGCGCCGTATTTTTTAAGCATGGCGGTCATCTCGTTTAGGCTGATAAAACCTTCCGAGTTGTACGATATGACTACAAATTTCGAGTCTAAGGCGGCAACTATTGCTTCAAGCGACGACAGCGCCGCAACCCGCCGATTAAAATCCGAATGATTCCAGCCCTGCACTATGCCGCTTACCTTACTGAGCTCTGCATCAATGTGGTTTTTCAAAATCAGATTCAGCATAAAGTAGTTAGAACCATACGGATGCTGATTATACGGCGGGTCAAGATAGGCAACATCAAGCGCTTTTAGCTCTTGAGAAAGTGCCACCGCATCCTGCTGGTATAGCGCTACGTCAGCATCAAAATTGCTGAATACAGGCTCCTTCAGCTCAATTTTCCCCAGAATCCGCAGCAGCGCCTCTTTTCCGCTTGCACCAAAGCAACCAAGCCCCGTGTGCTTATCCTTATAAAAACCCTTAAAAACACCGCTTGTATTCACATGAATTGACGCTTCGGTAATAAGCGGCGCCAGAAAAAAACGTTTTAATGGCTCATCTGTCACTATTTCGTCAATCAGCGTACGGTAGGTATCTATAAGCAGCGCGTTTTCATGTGTATAAAAAACACGCTCGTTCTTTTGAATATGCTCGTCATCACACGGGGCATATTCCTGCGTGATAATGCCCGGAAGCTTTTGTTTTTCAGCACGCGTAATGATTTCATGCCGCAAGGCCTCACAGATTTCTGCAGGATAGTCTTTTTTGTTTGTAAGATAACAGGAATTGATAAGCAGAGCATACGCTTCTAAATCGTTTACCACCAGCCTTGACGCATGAGCTTTTAACATGCGCGCAACAACTCCTGAGCCAGAAAAAAGGTCAGCACACACAAGCTTTTCTTTTCCCACCTGTGTTGCAATAGCTTGTATTTCCGGCTCGATATTTTTTAGAAGACTCCGCTTGTTTCCCAGATACGTAATTATCTGCGTCGTCAAAAAAGCTTCATTTTCTATTTGTGCTGCCATACCGTGCGCCCTTCCATGCCGACATAGTATAGGGTATCACCAGAAAATCGTCCACACAAACAAAAGCGTCCCATCCCCGCCAGATGAGGCTGAAACAAGACGCTTGCTTTTCAGACGGTAGCAGGGCTACCGTCAAAGTTCAGGCTGCGTTATGCAGTCCGAATCTTTATTACTCGCTGTAAGTAACTGCAATGCTATAGAAATAATTACTTGTACTCTGCGGTGTAATAGTAATGGTACAATCACTTGTAGCAGTGTAGGTGTATGTTGTATCAGTAATTGTATCTGTCGTTGTTGTTCCATCATCAAGCGTATAGCTTGTATAACCACTGTAGCCAGTCACCGTTACCGATGCACCAGAAAGTACATCAAATGTCAGATAACCATTTTTCACCTGTGAGTTGCTAGTTCCGTTGTCAGAAACTGTTATCTTTGTCTGATCTACATAGCTTGCGTAGTTACCGCTAGAACCAAAGGAAATTGTCGTATCTTCGCTAAGTGCATAGGCAATCACAATATTGTAGAAATAATTACTTGTACTCTGCGGCGTAATAGTAATGGTACAATCACTTGTTGCAGTATAAGTGTATGAAGTATCTGAGATTGTATCTGTCGTTGTTGTTCCATCACCAAGCGTGTAGCTTGTATAGCCACTATAACCATTTACCGTTACCTTAGCGCCTGATACAACATCGAACGTTAAATAACCATTTTTCACCTGTGAGTTGTTACTTCCGTTGTCAGAAACTGTGATATTAGATAAATCAAGCTTTGTTATTGTTGAATAGTTACCGCTAGAGCCAAACATGATGATTGTGCATTCATCAATTGCAGTAGAGGCAGAAGCAGAGTATGCAGTAACCGCAGTATTGGTAATTGCACCATATGTTCCCACTGTTACAACAATGTAAGCACTATTCGTTCCATCACTTGCCGTAATCGTAGCCGTGCCTGCCGCAACAGAAGTGATTACAATGCCGTCATCTGTAATTTCAGCTGTAGCAACAGTGTCAGCACTTGAGCTTACGCTTGTAGCGGTAAGACCAAGCGTATCGCTGTTATTTGTAACGGTTGCTGTTGCAGATGCAAAGCTTACCACATCGCTTGTAAAATCATCGGTTGCATACAGATTTGTAACAACAATAGAAGTAAGATATGTATTGCTTGTAGCTTCAACAACTACATAGCCAGCCTTTGAAGCAGTATAGGTTGACGTTTTTGCAGTTACTGCATCTCCAGCTATAGAATAGCCTGTATCATAGTTTGTTACAGTAACTACACTTCCATTTGATACAGGAACTTGCAGTATTGTTCCGCTGTTAAACTGCCCATAGCCATTACTAGCCTTTGTTGTTAATTTTCCGCTTGAAGCATCAACATACATTAAGATTGTATCGCTGTCGCCTTTTGCATAACCAGTAGCACTCTGAAGCTGAGTTACCGTTGAAGAAAAATCACTGGTTGTACTCAAAGTTACGCCATCGCTAGACCAGTCCCAAGTTACGGTAACAGCATCGAGCGTCCACACCGCGTACAGCGTGGTATCTTCTTCCACGGTAATGTTTGCGCCGTCTTCGTAGGCGATGGTTGTGCTGTCGGCGCTGGTTGCCCAGCCGGAGAATGTGTAGCCATCGAGTGTGAATGAGTTTGCGGTAAGTGCGGTTGCAGTGCCGGAAACAATATTCTGAGTAGTGGTTGACGGGCTGTCTGAGCCGTCATTTGCATTAAACGTAATGGTTACGTAGGTTGTGCCGCTGCCGGTTGAAGAGCCGTAGGTGTTGCCGTTAATGGTGGCGTCCCCGCTACCTGCAAGGGCTGAAATGCCGCTTGAGCTGTCAGAAAGTCCGCTCACGCCGTCAAGCGTGTAGGTGTACGGAGCTGAATCCTGTGAGCTAAACAGTGTTGTCGTGTCGGTTGCGCTAACTCCGCTGTAGTTTACGTTGTCTTCGCTTGCCGCAGATCCGTCAGAGCGCACGTTGCCTACAGAGTAGATTGCGCTAGAGCTAGAGCCTTTGAACGCATAGGTAATGCCGCTATCAAAGTAGTTGTTTTCTGCGTAGATGATCGCGTTTTCACGCGGACCGATTGCGTACTGCTGGCTGTATGCGCCTGAATCATACGCAAAGTAGTTGTTGTAGGTATGCAGGGTCGTATTGCGCACCATCGGCATACGCTGGCCGCAGTTGTAGAAATAGTTATGGTGATAGGTAATCAGACGCGTTGTGTTGCTACCTTCACTGTCACCACTTCCGATAAGAGAGGTCTTGTCGTGGTTTTTGAACACGTTGTAGCTTGCGGTAATGTATGCGCCGTCGCCCTTAATGTCTAAAAGACCGTCGTAGTTCTGCCACTTTTCTTTTGTCGTGCCGCCGGTGTAGACATAAGACGGATAGAGCGTGTCTTCAAACGTACAGTGGTCAATCCAGATATGGGCGCTTGAGCCTTGGATAGTAATGCCGTCGCGCTCGCCATTGTAGCCGTCGCCAGATTCGTGGTGCGGGAACGGGTCGTAGGCATCGCGGATAATCATGTTGCGGATTACAACGTGATTTACGCCGCTTAAACTAAAGATACCGCCTTTAATGCCGCTTGAAGCATCCGCACCGACAATAGCAGTGTTAGAAGCGACCGCAATCTGCACCCTATTCTTGTAGGCATTGCAGAGTGTCCAGAGTGTAGAGCCATACGTGCTTTCAGGCGAAGAGGAAGATGAGTCATCGGTTGTTGTTGAACAGGCAGTAACATAAGCTGCAACAAAAGAAGCATAGTCTGCGTAGTCAGAGTTTGAAGCAACAAAGGCGTCAAGCGCGTCGGTTGTGCCGCCGCCCACAGACGGAAGCATGGTGCCCGCGCTGTCAACGTTGGTCATGTCAATCATGCCGTTTACGATGATAAAGTAGCCGCCAGCCGTTGCGTAGGTAATGAGGTCTGCGCGGGTAGAAACTTCTTTTACGCCGTTAGCATAAGTCTGTGTTTCCCAGTCTACGCTTGCATAGCCGGTCGGTGTATCGCTTGAAGTAATGGCAACCGTGTTTGTGCGCGCGGTTGCCGTGTCGGTAATGGTGCTGCCCGCAGCAGCAACAGCAGCAGAGCTTTCGACAACAGAAGCGTCGGCGTCGACCGTGTAGCCGCGGTTACTAATCAAGGTGTCAATAGCCCAGTAGGTTGAGCTGTCCTTTGCGTATGAGCCAGAATTTGCTGTTGAGCCATCGCCCTTTGTGAAGAATCTGTTCAAGATTGCGCGACGACCGCTATATTCTGCCGCATATTCGGTTTCGGTCATTGTACCGTATGTTGACGCGCTTTCTGTTGCACTAGTTGCGGTCTTGTTAGTTACGTTGTACTCTTTCCAGCCGACATCAACATTTGCACCGTATTTGTAGAGTGTTGCATCGGTGATTACTTCCGGATCTTTTGCGTTAGAGCTTACCGACGTATCGTACCAGCGGCTAGCTGAAAGTGAGCCACTTCCCGTAAATGTTGTGTTTACGATTGCAGCCTGGTCATAATATGATGTAGTAGATTTAGCAGTTGCACGGCGACCAAAGTATGCCGTCACACCGCTGTCTACTGTTACCGTAGAATTAAGTAAGACATAGCCCTTGCCAACCGTAGTTCCGCTTGTAGAACCGACGCGGGTTTCAAACAAATATGCGTTATCTGTGCTGACTTTAGAATCTGACAGACATTCAATCTCGCAGTTTTCAAACAGGGCAACATCGCTGTAACCCCACATAAAGTCTACGTCGCCGGCAATGTAACAGTCGTAGAACCAGAGCTTACCTTTTGTAAGGAGCGTATCCTGTAAGCTTACAAATGAACTGTTGTAAGCGGAAATCGTACCGCTTGAGCTGTTAAAGTAGAGAACTTCTGCCTGATAGTTATTCTTACCGCTTGTAGATGCCGAGTTGCCGCCATAGTAGCCGTCATACGTGTAGACAGTTGCCCGCTGCGTAAGATTTTTGAGTGTAATATTCTCAAGTACAAGGTTTCCATTTCCCTGGAAGAATAAAGCTCTAAGGTCGCCCCCATTATTCATGTGGTTGTTATTCACATATTCGATAACAACACTGTCGCCTTTTGTATTGCTGTCTGAACCATGCAGGATGAATGTCTGGCTTGACTTTGCCGTGATGCTTACAAGCTCGTAGTACGTGCCGTCTGCAATGTCAAGCGTGTAGGTCGTGCTTGAAGAGCCGTTTGTAACTGCCGCAAACAGAGCGCCGTAGACTGAGAAGTAGTCTGCTCTGTTTTCGCTGGTGGCGTTGCTGACAGAAAGCGTTGTGCTGAGCGTAGGAGCCGCACCGGTCGTAAAGCTCCAGGTGCTCGTGCCGTCTGCAAACATAATGCCGTCGTAGCTAGAGCCGACCGTCAGAATGTCACTTACATCGACCGTGTAGGTTGTTTCTGCCTGCAAGACGGTTGCGCTTGTCGTGCCGTTGTAGTGCGGCTGAATGTACACGCTTGTGTCATCTAGGCGCACAAGCTGCTGGTTACCAACGTTTACCGTGTAGCCGCTTTGTGCGGTCTGGCTTTCGTCTGCTGTCGTCGGGTTTACGCTGATAGTGTCAACCGTTGTGCTGTCGCTGGTAATGGTAACTTCAGAATCTGCAACAAGTGTCGGCGCCTCTTCGAATGTCATAATAAGCTGCGTGTCGGCAAAGGCGTCTGTTGCGTCCTGTGCCGGGTACAGGGTCGGAACTGCGTAGTTCAGCGTAAGCTCGTAGTCGCTGTCGGTAACAGTGCGTGCCGTCGCTTCACCGTTTACATAGACGGTGTAGTCATAGCCTGCAGGCACGCTTGCCGTATAGAGCGCTTCTTCGCTGTCGGCAGTCATGCTGTAGCTTGTCGTGCCGCCGTCAGCAGAAAGCGACAGGGTTAAGCCGCTGTCTGTCCAGGCAGAGCCGTTTTTCTGCACGGTAATGGCAGCTGTTGTTTCTGAGCCGACAATCGTATGTGACGAGGTAGATTCAAGGCCGGCGACAACGTAGACTGCTTCTATCCAGTGCGTCACTTCAACGCTAGAAGAATCATACAGATAGAAAGCCAGGTACTTTGTCACGCCGGAAGCGACACTGTTAGAAGTAAACGTAACGGTGCTGTAGGTTTTCGCCGAGTTTTCTGTTACCGTAAGCGCAGAGCCTGCATCGGTTTTTGCCGCGCTGTAGCTGTCGTACAGGGCGGCGTTTACGGTTGCAACGCCAAGCTCAACTGGGTAAGTCAGGGTGACGGAAACGCTTCCGGTGCTGCCAGTTGCGGCTCCCAGTTTAAGCGAAATGGTTGACGTGTCGGTAACCGTAACCGTTTTGGTGCCGGTCAGCACGGCGGTTCCGTCTGAGTTATAGCCAGTAATGGTAAATGACCAGCTGCCCGTTTCGATAGCAGCGGTAATCTTATTGTATGCAGCGCTTTCGCAGAGCGTTTCTTCGCTACCGCCGGAAAGCGTACCGGTAAGCGTGTAGGTGTAGGCGCTTAGCGACACTGATGACGGGAGCGCCGTACGGAGTGCTGCTGTCGTGCCACTAATGTCAAAGGTGACAGACGCAGCGGTACTGCTTTTTGCAGTCGTCACGGCTGACGTAGAATCATCCCCCACGCGCGCGGTAATATTTGAACAAGAAGCCAGTAGCAGTGCGGCACTTGCGGCAGCAAACGCTGTTTTTAGCACTCTAAAAAATGTTCGTTTTGTCGTACCCATTTTTTCTTCCTCCTCTTTTATTCTGATTCAGAAACCGTTACGTGGTAGCTTGCCGAATAGGTAATGCCCGTGCTTGCTTCCAGCGCTTCTACATACAGCACGTGTACGCCTGTCGTTAGGTCGGAAGCAGTTACCGTCCAGGTAGACACATTGGCGCTTGTCGTTGCGCTTTCACTTACGTCATCATCGTCAAAGTACCAGCTGAACGTGTAGCTGTCGTCCTCGTCGGGAGCGGTTGCTGTAAAGATTGCCGTATCACTGTCGTAAGAAAGCGTTATGTCGGTTGTGCCGTTTGCAAACTGAATGCCCACAACGTAGCCGGTTTCAACCGAGCAGTTGATGACCACGTCTTTCAGAATCGGGCTGATTGCCTTGCTTAATGTTTGGCCAGATTTCAGGGCAAACACGAGGTAGACTGTTGCACTTTCGCCTGCGCTAATCGTCTTATTCAGCTCAAGGGCAGAAACGCTGTATGACTTACCATCATCGGTTGAGCCAATGGTCGTGCTGCCATAGCGTACATCAACATGCACGTTGTTCGTTGCACTCTGGCTTCCTTCAAAGCTGATTGCCTTTAAGGTTACATCGTAGGCGCCGGCAGTAATGGTATAGGCAACAGAAAGAATATCCGCGCCTGAACTGGTAGCAGAATACGTACCGCTGCTGTTGGTAAGCGCAAAGGTGGCTCCTGTTGAAGAGCTCCAGCTTTCACTAAGCGTGTCGTAAATACTGTTATACGTGGTGACAGCGCTCGTAAGCGTTACGTAGTCGCTGCCTGTTGTGGTGCCCGCGGCGGCTTCTGCATAAGTTGAAAGGTCGCTGTCGCTGGTGTCAAAGTAGGTAATCGTAAAGTTCTGCGTGGTCGCGCTTGCTTCCTCGCGGCTGTCGGTAATGGCAATTTCTACCGACCAGCTTAAGACGGCGCTGTATGAGCTGCGGTCGTCAGGAATAAAGCTTGCGGTGGCAGTCGGGTTTGTAGAGCCGTCAAAGGTGACGGTTGTATCATCCCAAGACCAGGTGCCGTCTACAGACGGGCTTACCGAAAGCGACTCTAAGCTGACATTTGAAAGCGTAATGCTTGCACTGTCGCCCAAATTTGAGGTGCTGTAGACATCTGCGGTAAGCTCGTAGCTTGCAGCGCCAGAAGCAGTAAGGGCGGTGCGGGTGTCTTCAGGAAGGGTAGTAACAGCGGTTGCTTCGCCTATGCTTGTGCCGTTTACAGTTACCGTTACATTGCTGATTGTCACATTGTCGGCGCTGCCGCCTACTGCAAGGTACACGTAGTCGGTGCTGCTCCACGGAATTTGGGTTGATTTGAACGATTTGGTGCTTGCAGAGCCAGATTCAGGCGTAAAGGTGAATGTATACATGCTTGACGTGCTGGTGCTGTCGTAGCTTACCGTAAAGGTGTAGTCAGTGCCGGTCGCGATGGCATTATCGTAGCTTGAGCCGCCGTTACCCTTAACGCCGCCAGCGCCGCCGATAAAGTAGTGATTCACTTCTGCGTCGCTGTACATGCCATCAGCATACGAAATAAAGCCGACGCCAGCCTTGTCAGAAGCGCTTGTCCAGTTGATGGTGCCAGAAATCGATGCGCTTGTAACGCTTGAATCTAAAATGGTAAGCGGATAGGCAAGATATGCGCCTGTCGTCAGGTCGGTAACCACGCCAGAAACAATGCTCGGCGTCGTATCTTCGGTACCTGCGTAGGTAAGCGTAACCTCGTCTTCTTCTACATCCTCGCTTACGGCAATGGTCAGCGTATTTGACGTAACGCCGCTGTCGTCGTTTGCGGTTGCCTGCACGGTCACACTGCCTTCGGCAACACCCGTCAGCGTCAGCGTGAGTGTGTCATCGCTCACAGCGTAGGTAGCGACGCTTTCTGTTTCTACGTCATCGCCTGCACTCACCGTCCAGCTGACGGTGCTGTCAGTTGCATCAGACGGCGTTACGGCTGCCGTTATTGAAAGCGTGCCGTCAATAGCGACAGCGGTTGCGCTGCCGGCGGCACTAATGGTAATTGCAGTAACTGCGGTCGAACTAGAACCGTCTGAGCTACTGCTGCTATCGTTTGAACACGCAGCAAAGAACACTGCTGCTAGAAGTGAAAGCATATAGACTGCTTTTCGCATATACTTCATACGTTCCTCCTTTTTTGCATAAAAAAAATCACGTCTTACGCTCACATTTTGCAGTATATTGCTTTTATTCAAATAGTGCTGACGATAATTTGCACAATTCCGCAGCTAAACTTATTTTAAGAGGTCGCTTTAAGACAATTTTCTAAAAACAGGGGTGATGAGGGAATAAAAATGTGGCGGGGGCATAAAAAAGGGGATGAGCAATAAGTTCGTAGCATAGCGTCATTCCGAACTCCTGCCTGCCGACAGGCAGGCCTGTCTGCCGCCTGCCTGACGGCAAGGCAGGTCAGGCAGGCGACAAGGCAGGTCAAGTCGTTCGAAACTTCGTTACGAATACAGCATGACAATACTTTTCGGTCAACCCCATGTGGCTACTCTAACGCTATGCGTTCCAGGCTGCTTCAACCTTTGCGGCAAATGCCTGTTTTTCGCTGTCGCTCAGGAATGTCGCGTTAAAGCTGTTCAGCACCAGCTGCTTAAGCTCTTCTTTTGTAAAGCCAAGCTCCGTATGCAGATTCCAGTATTCGTCTAAAAGGCTCACCTTAAAGAAAAGCGGGTCGTCGGTGTTGACGGTAACTAAAAGTCCCTTGTCAAAGAATGTGCGGATCGGGTGCTTGTCAAAGCTCGGCACGTACTTTTTGGTGAATACGTTGCTCGTCGGAGCTACCTCCATCGGAAGCTGCGCGGCTTTGAGCGTCTGCATAAGCTCCTCGTCCTGAATGGCGGTAATGCCGTGTCCGATTCGCTCTGAGTGCAGTACATTCAGCGCGTCCCAGATTGACCATGCGTCCTGGTCTTCGCCTGCATGGGCGACGGCGTGCAGGCCGTTCTTGCGTGCGCGCTCAAACACGGGGCCAAAGTCCTTGCAGGGACCTTTTGCCTCAGCGCCGCCTAAGCCGATGCCGATAACCTCTGGAATTTTATGCGCAAGGAGCATGTCTAGGTTCTTTTCTGCATTCTCTAAGCCGAACGTGCGTGACACGTCAACAAGCACGCGCACGGCAACGCCGGTTTCTGCCTTAATGCGGGCAATGTTTTTGCTGAAATTCTGCATGATTTCGCCGTAGTCAAAGCCTTTTTTGACAAACGCGCTTGGCGCAAAAAAGACTTCCGCGTAGGCAAGCCCGTTGTCGCGGATATACTGCTCAAGGTCAGCAAACACCAAGTCAAAGTCGTCGACCGACGTAAACAAATCCTGCACTTTCAGGAATGCGGCGATAAAGCCGTTTAAGTCTTCGTAGCTGAACAGTTCCTTGATTGCCTTGTCGGTAAACTCGGTGCCGTTCTTTTTCAGATACAGCTTTTTGATTGAATCTGTGCTGATGACAGCCTCAATGTGCAGATGAATTTCTGCTTTCGGAATCTTTTTGAAGAACGCGTAGAATTCAGATTTTTCCATAATCATCAGCCCCTATGAACGTACTACCGTTAGTATCGGCAAAAAGTGACTACATCTTTAAAGTTTTTTCAAGCTCAGCAACAATCTCGGCGAATGTTGCAAGCGCGCTTTCGACCGGCGCCGTGCTTTCCATGTCAACGCCCGCAAGCCTCAGGCTTTCAATCGGATAGCGCGAGCCGCCGCTCTTTAAGAACGCAAAGTAGTCGTCATGCTCCTGCTTACCGCCCTGCGTGACCCGCTTTGCAAGCGCAAGCGAGGCGCTAATTCCTGTTGCGTACTTGTACACGTAGAATGCGCCGTAAAAATGCGGAATGCGAAGACCCTCTAAGTCGCTGTTTGCTTCAAACACCATGTCAGGGCCGAAATACTGCTCTAAAAGCTCGCGGTAGATTTTGCGGAGCACCTGCGCGTTGAGCGGCGTGCCGCTTTCGACAAGCTCGTGCGCCTTAAGCTCAAACTCGGCAAACATCGTCTGACGGTAGAGCGTTGCTAAAATGTCGTTTGCGCGCATTGAAAGCAGATAGGCACGCAGCTTTGTGTCGCCGCTTTGAGTCGCCTTTTTAAGCAGGTACTCAAATACAAGCTCTTCGTTAAAGGTAGAGGCGACTTCGGCTTCAAAAATCGTGTAGTTGTAGCTTAAGAACGGATTATTGCGCGCGCTGAAATAGCTGTGCATGCTGTGTCCGCCCTCGTGCGCCATCGTAAACACGTCGCGGATTACTGAATCCTTGTAGTTTAAAAGAATGTACGGATAGCCGGTGTAGCCGCCGGAAGAGAATGCGCCGCTTCGTTTACCCTTGTTTTCGTAGCGGTCAACCCAGCCGTTTAAAAGGCCGTTGCAGAGAACGTCGGTATAGTCTTTCCCAAGCGGGGAGAGCGCTTCGCGGCAGATTTCCACCGCTTCTTCATAGCTTGTTTTTGTTTCAACGTTGGCAACAAGCGGCACATACACGTCGTAGTGGCGAAGCTCGTCCAGCTGTAAGACGCGCTTACGCAGGCTGTAGAAGCGGTGCAGCGCCGAAAAGCCCTTGTGCACGGTGTCGACCAGATTGTGGTACACCGAAAGCGGCACCTTGTTTGAAAAGAGCGCGGCTTCAAGTGAAGAGCTGTAGCCACGGGCGCGCGCACGGAAAATGTCTTGATTAACCGAGCCTGCATACAGGGACGCAATCGTGTTCTGGTGCTGCTCAAAGGCGCCGTAGAACTTGGTGTATGCTTCGCATCGCACCGCACGGTCGGGGTTTTCCAAAAAGAGCGACCAGGTGCTCTGCGTAAGCGGCTTTTCTTCGCCGTTAACGGTCACCGTGCCGAACTGCAGGTCAACGTTTGTCAAAAGGCTGAACGTTTTCTGCGCAGTCTGCGCACTTTCTGCCTGCAGTGCAAGCAGGTTTTCCTCTTTTTCACTTAAGATATGCGCTTTCATGCGCCGCTCTTTCTGTATAAAAATGCGGTAGTCGGCAAAAGCGGCATCCTGTAGCCAGCTTGTGATTTTTTCTTCATCGATTGCAAGCAGCTCAGGCGAGAAAAAGCTTGTCTGGGCATCTGCCTTTGCCGCCGCCATTGTCGCGCGGTCGTCCCTGTCCTGTAGCACAGAATCGCTTTCGTCTGCCGTGTAAGCAAGTCCTGCATACTGCCCCACAAGCTCAATCTGCTTATAGAGCGTTTCGATTGCCTTGAGCGCGCCAAGCAAGCTTTCGGCGCTTTCTGCCATTCTGCCCTTAAAGGCAACGACTTTTTCTGTCAGTGCGGGAATCTCGCTGAGTGCTTTTTCCCAGTCATCATTTGATTTGAATAATGTTGATAAGTCCCATCTGTCGCTTTCGGGAACATCTTTTCGTAACGGAATCGTGTTTTCTGCCATGTAAAAAAGTATAACGCAAAAAAATGCCATTCTCAAGCAGAAGCGCTTTCCACGCCTCTAACTTTCGTTACATTGCTATAAATCGGGAAAATCTATACTATGCAAGAGAAGTATACTTTAAACGCTAGGCGCGCGGTGCGTACAAGGTGCGCCGCTCTAGCAAAGGAGACAGTATGAAGAAACTAGCATTGGTAGCAGTTTCTATTGCAGCAGCAGGCTTACTCGCTTCTTGTAGCGGAAAATCTGCAAAAAAGGCTGCAAACGGCTCTGTACTGCATGTACAGATTGGTCCTTCACCAGAGACCATCGACCCGGCTTTAAACAGTGCGGTCGACGGCGGCAACATGATTTTGCACGCATTCGAAGGTCTTTTGAAGTTTGACCGCAACAACGCTATTGTCGGCGGCTGTGCAGAAAGCTGGGAGCAGTCATCTGACGGCTTAACCTGGACGTTCCATCTGCGTGACAACCTGAAATGGTCTGACGGCACTGATTTAACAGCCGAAGACTTTGTGTATGCCTGGAAGCGCGTGGCAGACCCGGCAACAGCAGCTCCCTACGGCTATGACCTTCTGAACATGGTTCGCGGCTTTGACGAAGCAAGCGCAGGCGACATCGACAAGCTTGCTGTTTCTGCACCGGATGCGCAGACTTTTGTCGTTGAGCTTTCTAATCCATGCATTTATTTTGACAAGATTGCAGCATTTGCAACGCTCGTTCCGGTGCAGAAAGCGGCAATCGACGCAGCTGGCGACAGCTGGGCAACCGCACCCGAAAGCTACGTCACAAGCGGTCCGTACTACATGACTGAATTTACTGACGGCGCACAGATTGTGTTTACCAAAAACCCCTACTACTGGGACGCCGAGCACATTACGTTCGAGCAGATTGTGTGGCACTTGATTGAGGATGCAAACACCTCATACACCGCTTACAACCAGGGCGAAATCCAGCTGATTAAAGATGTTCCGACCGAAGAGATTCCGTCACTGAAAGGCAACAGCGAATTCTACGTAGAGCCGATCATGGGCACCTACTACGTTTCATTCAACACAAAACGCGCTCCGTTCAACGACAACCGCGTACGCGAAGCATTGTCTTTGGCAATCGACCGCAAATACGTTGCTGACGTTATCATGGGCGGCACCTACAGCCCCGCAAAGAACTTTGTCGGTCCTGGCGTTTCAGATGCAGAAGCAGGCTCTTCTTTTGAAGCGGTCACCACCGAAAAATACGGCGACCATTTTGACGTTACAAACTACGAAGCCGACCTTGCACACGCAAAAGAGCTTTTAGCACAGGCAGGCTATCCTGACGGCGTCGGTTTCCCGGCATTTGAGTATCTGACAAACGATGCAGGCTACCACAAATCTGTTGCTGAGTATCTGCAGTCTGCATGGGCACAGCTTGGTCTTACTATGAATGTAAATATCCAGGAATGGAAGACTGTTTCTGCTGACCGCCGCTCAGGCAACTTTGATGTTGCACGCAACGGTTGGGTATATGACTGGGATGACCCGTCTAACATGATTAACCTGCTTGAAACCGGCAACGGCAACAACGACGGTAAATATTCTTCAAAAGAGTTTGACAATCTTGTTAAGCTTGCCCGCGAGACAACTGACGTGCGCCTGCACTACGATTTCCTGCATCAGGCAGAGCAGGTCATGCTGAACGACGCAGCGGTTGCACCGATTGCCTACTACAACGAGTTCTGGCTGCAGAAGCCAAACCTCAAGGGCACCTGGCATTCACCCTACGGCTACTGGTACGTCATGTACGGTACGCTGGAGTAAGCACAATCATTTCGCCATCCATGGCGAAATGATTGTGGACAGAAACTACGTTTCTGTCCGTGCTTGTAGCTGAGGCGCCCTGCACGCGGAGCGCTTATTTTATCAGCTTGTCAAGGCGCATATCTTTCTGGCGCCAGTTTTTGTCAACCTTTACCTGCAGATCCAAATCTATCCGGTACGGAAAAATCTTTCGCAGCGCCTTTATGCTCTCCACGCGAATCGTTTTTATCAGATTCGCTCCCTTTCCGATGACAATGCCCTTCTGGCTTTCCCGCTCCACGCATAAAAAGGCGCGCACCCACAGCAGGTTTTCCTTTTTCATCTCCATGTCGGCAATCTGCACATACAGCGCGTGCGGAATCTCCTGCTGCAGCCGGTTGATTGCCTGCTCGCGGATAACCTCGGCAATGCGAAAATCTACTTCCTGGTCAGTGTAATACTCTTCCGGGTACAGGTGCGGCGCAACCGGCGCAAGCTCATACAGCGCACGCAGCACCTCGTTTACGCCGCTGTCATTTTTGGCAGAAATGGCGACAATCCGCTCATCTGACACTGCCGCAAGCTCTGAGCGGACAAAGGCGCGGGCAGTGTCAGGCCGTGCATGAGTGTCGTCCGTCTTATTAAGCGCGACAACCGTTTTTGCCGCATACGGGGCAAGCAGTGCCGTAATCAGCTTTTCTTCCTCACCGCAGGCACGCGTGCTGTCAACAACGTACAGCACCGCATCCGCGTTCTCCAGCTGGTCATGCGTCAGCGTGCGCATACGTAGGTTCATCTTCTTTTCCGACTCGTGGTAGCCGGGCGTGTCAACAAACACCAGCTGCCCGAGCGAGGTATTTACAATGCCCTTAATGGCATTCCGCGTCGTCTGTGGCAGCGGCGACACAATCGAAACAGGCTCGCCGCTTGCAGTATTCAAAAACGTTGATTTACCGGCAGACGGTCTGCCAATAATCGTAACAAGGGCGGTTTTTTCGCCAACAGGCGCCACTTCACTTGAAAAATCGGTTGATACATCGGTCATGCGCACACTATACCACAAAATGCGGCTTTCATGCCAGTTCGCCGGCAGCGGCTGCTTTATTGACAAAGGCAAAATCCACCACCATTATACAAACAGGAGAAAAGTCAAAACGATGAAAGAGTACATCACTGTCGACACAAAAGACACAAAGCAAACAATCAGCCGTGACATCTACGGTCATTTTTCAGAACATTTAGGTCGCTGCATTTATGGCGGCTTCTGGGTCGGTAAGGATTCGCCGATTCCGAACATCCACGGCTACAACAAAGCTGTTGTCGAAGCATTTAAGGAGCTTGATATACCAAACCTGCGCTGGCCGGGCGGCTGCTTTGCCGACGAATACCACTGGAAGGACGGAATCGGCCCGAAAGAAAACCGCAAGCGCATGATTAACACCACCTGGGGCGGCGTTGTTGAAGACAACAGCTTTGGCACGCACGAGTTTATGGGACTGTGCGAAGAGCTTGGCTGTAAGCCCTACGTCTGCGGCAACGTCGGCAGCGGCACCGTACAGGAAATGGACGAGTGGGTCGAATACATGACATTCTCAGGCGAATCTCCCATGGCAAACCTGCGCGCCGCCAATGGCAGAAAGGAGCCCTGGAAACTCGACTACTTTGGCGTTGGTAACGAAAACTGGGGCTGCGGCGGCAACATGCGCCCCGAATTCTACGCCGATTTATACCGCCGCTTCCAGACCTTTGTGCGCCAGTACGGCAAGAACAAGATTTTCAAGATTGCAGGCGGCGCTAACATTGACGACTACCGCTGGACGGACGTGCTCATGCAGCAGGCAGGGCGCTTTATGGACGGCTTGAGCCTGCATTACTACACCTACGAATCTCACTGGGGCGACTTCCGCAGCGCCACCGGCTT
Organism: uncultured Treponema sp.; assembly: GCA_937891125.1. Taxonomy (GTDB): domain Bacteria; phylum Spirochaetota; class Spirochaetia; order Treponematales; family Treponemataceae; genus Treponema_D. Next base: position 33,041 of record CALAEZ010000084.1, read on the forward strand.
TGACAAGGAAGGCTGGTACCGCATTATGAAGAATGCCTGGCGCATGGACGAGCTGGTACGCCGCCACAGCGAAGTCATGGATAAGTACGACGCCGAAAAGCGTGTGGCGCTCGTTGTAGACGAATGGGGCAACTGGTTTGCGCCAGAGCCAGGAACCAATCCGGGCTTCCTCTACCAGCAGAACAGCGTCTGTGACGCCGTTGTTGCCGGAATCCATCTGAATATCTTTAACAATCATTCTGACCGCGTGCGCATTGCAAACCTGGCGCAAGCTGTCAACGTCTTACAGGCGCCCGTGCTTACCGAGGGCGACAAGATTATACTCACCCCAACCTGGCACGTGCTGCATCTATACAAGGCGCATCAGGGCGCGACGCTGCTTGCTACCCGCGCCGCAAGCGCAACGGCAGGCGTGTATGAAAAAGACATCACGGTGCCCGCATTAAGCGTAAGCGCGTCGCAAAAGGCTGCAGCCGGCAGCACCGGCGCTCAGACGCAGTATTTTGTCACCGTCGCAAATGCAGACTATGACGACAGCCGCACGGTTGTCGTCGACTTTGCGCACCTAGCCGGTAGCATACAGAGCGCATCTGGCGTCATCGTCACTGGCGACGCACCGAACACGGTAAACACCTTTGAGCGCGGCGACGCTGTTACTGAAAAAGCGCTTTCCGTCACCGTGCTTGACGCGCATACCGTCAGCATAGAGTTACCAGCGCACGCAGTTGCTGGCATTACGGTGCTTGCCTAACAGGCGCGCCATGAACGAACCGACAGCACAAAACACCGGCACCCCTGAAAGCACCCGCACCGCCAGCACCGACAGCGCTGCACACGCTACCGCCATCGAGCCTCCTGCTACCACCGCAGGCGCCACACGCAGAGACAGCGCGGGCTTTTGCCCGCAGTGCGCGCTCAGGGAGTTGCAGGCAGCGCTTACCCCGGAGCGCATCCGGGCACAGGCGCTTTCCATGCAGGCGCGCGACGGCATTACCACGCCACCAGACGAATACGAGCGCAGGCTGTCCGTCTGTGCCCGCTGCGAGCGGCTACAGGGGAGCGTACTGTGCGCAGAATGCGGCAGCTACGTCGCTTACCGCGCGCGCCTGAGCGCTGCAACCTGCCCCTACCCCGGCGGCAGTAGGTGGGCATAAGCATACCGTGCCGACAAGCCAACAGGCGCACAGCTCGTGCGACCGCCCGCCACTTACGCAAAAATTTTATGAGGAGTAAATAATGAACGCAAAAATCACTGTTGTAAAAGAATTCACCGTCGGCAAGGTTTCCGACACACTGTACAGCTCGTTTATTGAGCATTTAGGACGCGCCGTCTACACCGGCATTTACGAGCCGGGTCATCCAACGGCAGATGAGCAAGGCTTTCGAAAGGACGTTATCGAGCTGGTAAAGGCACTGCGCGTGCCGCTCGTGCGCTATCCGGGCGGCAATTTTCTTTCCGGCTACAACTGGCGTGACGGCATTGGCCCGCGCGACAAGCGCCCCGTACGCCTTGACCGCGCCTGGCACACCATCGAAACAAATCAAATTGGTATAGATGAGTTTGCCGACTGGGCAAAAAAAGCGGGGACTGCCGTCATGGGCGCCGTCAATATGGGCACCGGCACGCCGCAAGACGCTGCCGACATCGTTGAATACTGCAACTATCCGTCAGGAACCGCCTGGAGCGACCTGCGCATTCAAAACGGGCACAAGGAGCCGCACGCCATCAAATACTGGTGCGTCGGAAACGAAATGGACGGCCCCTGGCAGATCTGCCACTTAGATGCGGTAGACTACGGCAAAAAAGCGCGCGAAGCTATCAAGCTGATGAAGTGGACGGACGACAGCATACAGACGGTTGTCTGCGGCAGCGCAAGCTCCAGCATGAAAACCTACCCCGAATGGGATCGCATCGTGCTTGAGCACACCTACGATGTAGCAGATTATCTTTCTATCCACCGCTATTTTGAAAACCGCGGCGATGATGACGACTTTTTAGCGTCATTCTACGACATGGATCAGTTCATACAGACAAGCATTGCCACCTGCGACTACGTAAAGGCACTCACGAGAAGCAAAAAGACGATGTATCTTTCATTTGATGAATGGAATGTCTGGTACCAGAGCCAGCAGCAGGTGCACCCTTGGGAACAGGCGCCGCGCATTCTTGAAGACCACTACTCGCTGTTAGACGCACTCACCTTTGGCGGCATGGCAATTTCGCTTTTGAACCATGCTGACCGCGTAAAGGTCGCCTGCCTTGCGCAGCTTGTCAACGTGATTGCACCGGTGTTTACCGAGCCGGGAAAGGGCGCGTACAAGCAGGCTATTTACTATCCGTTCCAGGACGTGTCGCTGTACGGACGCGGAACGGTGCTTATGCCTGTCGTTAACACGCCAACTAAGCCAACAAAGACGTATGGCGACGTGCCCGCAGTGGTTTTTGCCGCAGTCTACAACGAGGAAGCAGAAGAAATCAGCGTGTTTGCGCTCAACAGCAGCAAGACAGAATCTGCCACCACCGACATACACCTTGCCTCCTTTGGAAAAACAAGCATGATCTACCGCACCGAGCTTACCGGAAGCGACCTTGCAGCAAAGAATTCGCTTGCCGCACCCGATGCCGTTAGGCCCGAAGCCGTGCCACTCACCCAGAGCGACAGCGGCGCCTACACGGTGCTTCTTAAGCCTGCAAGCTGGAACGTACTGCGCTTTACGGTGACAAAGTAAGCGCGCCGCAGGCGCTGAACCGGCGCGGCTACTCAGTCACCAGCGCTTTGACGCGGTTGTATTCTTCTTCGGTTATGGCAAGGATTGTGCCGTGCTTAAAACCGTAGGGAAACGAAAACGCCGCGTCAGAGCGCACAAAGCGTCCGCTTTCCAGGCTGTCGCTGATAAACGGCACGTAGCCTTGCCCTGCGCCCTTTACGCCATAAAAGTCTAAAAACAGGCACCAGCGCCCGTCGTCCGTTTTTACGGCGGTAGGCGCTTCATACAAGCCCTCCTGAATGGAGCTCATGCTTTCGTCAAAAGCAGGAATCCGCTCCCAGGGCCCGGTTGCACTGGCAGACGTAAGCATAAGGATGCGCGACGGGTCTTTTTCACTCTTTACGAACAGGTAGTAGGCGCCATTTTCTTCATACATCGCCGAATCAATCACGTTGCTGCCCGGCTTTGCGTACAGCACGGCGGGCGGCGTAAAATGCTCAAAATCGCGCGTGCGCGTGTAGTAAATGCACTTTTCCCTGTAGTCATCCGCCTTGTGTGACGACGACCAGTGCAGAATGTAGTCATCATGCGCTTTGTCAAAAATAACGTCCGGCGCCCACAGGCAGCCAAAGTCGTCACAGCCCGCCCCCGGCTGAATGAGCCGCTCTTCGCTCCAGTGCACCAGATCATCACTTTCCCACAGCGCAAGGTGCTTTGAGCCGTTGCGTGCAATTTCTGCCCATGACGCGTGGTACTGATTGCGCATTCCGTATGAAAGGCTCAAATCGGTTGCAATAATGTAAAATTTGCCGTTAGAAGCGCATCTCGTAATCGTAAAATCGCGCACGCCCTTGTCGCCATACAATGCCCACAGCACCGGCCGGCCGCCGTTTACCGGCTCCCAGTTAAAGCCGTCCCTGCTTACGCCAAAATACACCTGCTCGCCGTCTGGCGTCGTTTTTTCCTTAAAGTGCACGAACAAATAATGCTGCATACAAATCCTCTTTTTACAAAAATAAAGGCTGTCTAAGCGACAGCCTAAAAAAGTGTACCGAATCTAAAACCTAGTCGTCAACCATAAGCAGATGCGCTAATCCTTTTGCCGTGCGCTCCGGAATATCTGCCCAGTGACCGCCCTCGTTGTACTCAAAGAAGATGTCACTTTCATCTTGCCCGAGTGACGCAACCTGTTCCTTTAGGATTTTTACGGTTTCCTGCGTGCGGGCGTCAACCTTCGACTTCAGCTTGTCAGACGCATTTGTTTCTGTCTTACCCAGCGAAACATACACACGAATCACGCCATCCTCTGACATCTGGCGCAGGTGATGCTTTTTAATAAAATCATCCCACTTTGGAAACCAGAGGCTGCCTGAAATACTTGCATAGGTAAGCGCAAAACCTGTTGTATACAGCGCATAAATTGCCGTCAAGCCTGCAAGCGAATAGCCTGCTATTGACGTATCTTCAATATCGCGCTTTGTGCGGTAATTTTTGTCGATAAAGGTCTTAATCTGCGTTTCAAGAATGTACAGAAAGTGGTCAGCCTTGCCCGTAAAAGGGCGTGATTTTGAGCTTAACGCTTCGGCTTCCCACGGTGTGTAGTCGCGCTCAGGATTCTGCGTATCAATCCCCACGATGATGGCTTCCTTGCACTGCCCTTTTTTCGGCTCTGCCGCCATTGATTTTTCAAGGATTGTCATTATGTGGGAAAGGTCTTTGCCGCCCAGTAAATAAATGACAGGATACGACTGCTTTGACTCCTTGTAATCGGGAGGCAAATACAGCGAACAATCAAAACCAGCTAATGTCTCTTGAATAATTGAACCACGCATACCAAAAGTATAGGGCATAATTGGCGAGCTGTCGAATGATTTTTATTTTTTTTTGAAAGAAGCGTCCAAAGGCTCGTCCAAGAGTGGGGAAAAACCTCGCCTTCAGGGATTTCGAATTTCGTAGGCTGTGCTGCGTCCGCCTGCGTTCGTCTGCTGCATCAAACCTGCAACGATAAGCTTTTCTATATCCCTGCCAGCTGTATCCTGTGAACAATGGCAGATTTTTGCATACTTCGATGAAGTAAGATTCCCCTCAAAGCCGTCTAGTAGCAGCGCAAGGATTTTTTTCTGGCGCTCATTTATAGCCAGCCCGTCCGTTTTTTCCCAAAAACGCTTCTTTTTCTGGCTTTCCTGCAATGTATCGAGCACTGTTATGATAGCGCGGTTCATGCAGCCGATGTACCATAAAAGCCATGCCGTTATATCCATGTCTTTTTGCTTTTGCGCCATCTCCAGTTGCGCATAATAAGCCTTGCGTTCTTTGCACAGCTGTGCACTCATAGAAAACAAATGGCCAACACGGGACAACGTAGCCGAGGAACCATCCCTGCATAGCGCCATATCCGCAACGGCACGCGCTAAGCGACCGTTACCGTCCTCAAACGGATGCAGCGTAACAAAATACAAGTGTGCTATGGCGCTTTTTATGACGTTTCCGCTCGTAGCAGGGACGTTAAACCAGTCCAGAAAAGTACGCATTTGTGCAGGGAGCTGCTCGGCTGGAGGTGCTTGAAAATGCACAATTTCATTTTTGCCCATACCGCTTATAACGCGCATGGGGCCATCCTCATCAGTCCGGAGCTTTCCCGAAAGATTTGTATACAGCCCGTTACAGCCTCTGCCAGAATCATTCGGTCGGAACAATTTTTCATGCCACACGCAAAGCCGCTCCAACGTAAGCGGTTCGTTGCAGTTGTGCACGGCATCGGTAATAACCTCTACAATTGCATCCACCTTTGCGCGAGGACTATCAAGCTGACCATCCGAAGCAAGCACGAGATCTTCAAGCAAAGCAGACGCCGCACTGCTACTTAAGCTTTTTTCCCTCGCTGAATGCGCTTGCGATTGCCTCGCCAATAACGCGGTACACGTGGAATGACGCATCATACATAATCGGCTCAAGCTTACCTAAGTCGATTTTGCCGTCAGTAAGAATGCTGTCATCAGCCTGCTGTGCAATAATCTTGCCGACAAGCATTTCGCGCTTTTCATCCCACTCCTTTACTTCACATTCCAGTACAAGCGGGTATTCTTCGATGACAGGTGCATTAACATGGGCGCTTTTATGCACGTGCACGCCCGCCTTTTCGATTTTGTTTACCTCGCGTCCGCTTTCAAGCCCAAAGTAGTCAGAAATCGTTACCGTGCTACGCGTGCCAAAGGCAACCGTAAAGGCGCCCGTTTTTTTAAGATTGTCGGTCGTCTTGTGCTGCGCAAGGTACAGCGTAATCTCGCCATAATCCGACTGAATGCCCCATGCCGCATTCATCGCATTTGGAACGCCGTTTTCGTCATACGTTCCAATAATAAAAACGCCTTCCGGCACAATCGCCGCATGCTTTGCGTCAAATTCCATTATCTTCTCCCTTAAAAACTCCGCGGTGAGCGGTTGCTTCTGAGAATATTCTACCACGAACGTGCCCGTTTATGATATACTGCGACAGTTTTTTTTTGGAGCATGGTATGAGTAAACAGGAAGAAAAACGCGCACTGAGGAAACGTATGCGCCAAACGCTTTTGCACTGGCTTTCAGAAGCGCCGTCCCCAGCGCCGACTGCAAGCGCCGCCTGCTGCCACCTTATAGAACAGCTGCCGGAGTTCACCCAGGCAGACACGGTGCTTGCCTACATGGCGTTAAGCGAAGAAGCAGACTGCAGCGCGCTTATTGAAGCGGCAGCGCAGCACGGAAAGCAAGTGGCACTGCCGCGGGTGCAGCCGGGAACCAGCGATATGGACTTTTTTCTGCTTGATAAAACAGCGCCGCTTAGCACGCAGACGACCGTGGGCGCCTGGGGCATACAGGAGCCGCTTACCACGCTCAGGCGTTTTGAGCTGGAAACGGCAGCAGGGCGCATTTTTATGATTGTGCCTGGCGTTGCGTTTTCTTCCGATGGCGCGCGGCTTGGGCACGGGAAGGGCTTTTACGACCGATACATTGCGCGTCTTGCACACAGCGCTGCGAGCGTCTGCTTATGCGGCTTTTGCTTTTCGGTGCAATGCGTGGCGCAGGTGCCGACAGACTGCTACGACCGCCGCATGGACATAGTGGTAACCGAGCGTGAGCTTGTACGCTGCATATAGTGTAGAGATTCCGAAACACCTGCTACTTTGCATCCGCTGAATACAGGCGTAGTGGCGCCGTTTCTTCCAGATACGCCTGCGCAATAATGGAGTAATCCTGCGCAGTCGCCGCATGAACCGCCATATACTGCTCTGCAAACAGGCGCGCATTTTTAGCCCGCACCAGTCCGGTCTGCATAAGACGCGCCGTTTCCTGTTCCGTCCCCGTCTCGCCGAGCGTTTCCATGAGCCAGCGGTTTTCCAGCGCCGTAAGCAACACAGGCCGTTCAGCAGCAACTTCGCCTGCTAATTGCGCAATTTCCTGCAAAAGCGCGCGCACCACCTCTGCATACAGCGTATCAACAACCTTTGTCTTTGCCACATTTGCAACCGTTATGCGCGCAAACGGAATGTCGTCATCAGCAACAGCAGGCGTAACGGCGCTTGCACTTCCGAGCTTTGCCTGCAACCGCTCTGTAAGCTCGTACAAAAGCGCATTAAAAAGCGCACTGTCCGTTGAGGAGAGCGCAGGAACAGGCATACAATACAAGAGCGGATCTGAAAAATCCTTTGTCGGGACAAGCACTGCAGGGCGAGGGCCCGCTTTATCAGCAGACACATCGGTCAAAAACAAATGCCGCAGCTTGACCGACTTTGCTTTTTTGGGAATTTTGGCAGCAGCAAGCGTTTTTTCTTTTGATTCTGTTGCCTTGTTTGACTCGAGCACGCCAAACGAAAGAGTAAGCTGCGTCTGCAGGCTGTCATCAGAAATACCACCACAGACGACCAGCGAATAACGGCTCGCATCTAACAGTAGCGGGTATGCGGTTGCAATCCGCGTAAAGTCGATGGTAGCTGACGGCTTATCGTCCTTGTCATTAAAAAGCCGCGCGTACGGAGCACCATACACCGTGCGCACCGCCTCGCACAAAAGCTGAAAAGCGGTCGTCCCCGCCTTGAGCCGCCACTGCGTCCGCTCATCGTAGGCAATGCCGTCAGCCATCGCCGGCGTTATATCACTGTAGATAAGCGCATAGCCCGCGCCCTGCACACAGGCGGCAACATCGCGCGCGGCACAGGTAATGCAGATGCGTGAAAACGACGCAAACGTTTCTGCTGTAATGTCGCACGCAACCGCTATATGGCGCCGCATAGAAAGCGAAAGCGCGTCGGTTAAGAGCGTACAGAGTCCGGGCGTTTTGTCGGCAAACAGAAGCTCGCCGCCCGCAATGGTCAGCATGATGGCAACCGTCTGTGAGCTGCTGTCTTTTTTTACGGTAACGGGAATGCCGTTGGTAAGCGTGTACTGCACAATGTCGTCAGTCTGCGCATGCATAAACCGCGCCGCCGCCGCTTCTGTCTGCAAAAACGCGCGCTCAAGGTCGGCGTCCTGCGGCGAAAACAGCGTTTCACCAGAGGTAAGACGCGCCTTGTGCAGCTCCTGTGTGTACCAGGAACCGTTCTGCCGATTTACCAGCGTGTAGCCGGCTTTCTTAAACTCGGTGGCGCGTTTTTGGTACACAGCGCTGTTTACCAGCACAAAGACCGCTGGCTTTTGCAGGCGCTGCACGGTTTGCAGCTCCTGCGCCGAAAAGCGAGCGAGCGCTTCGTCGCGCAAAAAAAGCGTCTCTGCATCTGCCGCGCCAGTTGCCGCACGGTATGACGCAAACAGCTCCATAAGCGGAGCAGAGCTGTCGCGCCGCGTAAAAAAGCTGTTTCTAAACAGCGCGAGCGCACCTTGCAGCGCCGTGCTGTCGATAGCGGACGTTTCTTCAACCAGGCGCACAAAGGCCTCTGCCTGCGCACACGGCGAGCGCTTTGTTTTTTCTAGCAGCGACTGCACAATCAGGCGTGACGAGCCGCGTTTTTGTGCCGAAGCGACATTGATATATTCGGCACCTAAAATGCCAAGCGACGCCTCCTGAAGTAGCGCCGCCTTAAAAGCCGAGCGGTCGTTATTCAGCGCCGCTGCAAGCACATCTGCCTGGTCGCTCGAAAAGCCCGTGTACTGTAAGACAATCTGCGTTATGTCAGCAGAAAAAGCATCGTCAGAAAGCACATACTTGCGCACGGAGTCAGCACCCGCAGCATCTGCCGAGCCAGATGCTGCACGCGCAGAGCCTGTCGCCGTAGCATCTTTCTGAGCCGCTTCGAGTGGCGGAAATGAGTCACGCACGCCCAAAAAAGCATTCGTCACCAAAAGCAGCGCGCTTTCTTCCGTAATATTTCCGTTTACAAACAGCGCCGCATTTTTTGCCGTGTAGTAGTCGCTCCCGATTTTTTCAAGCACCGCGCGCGCCTGCGGCACCGTCTGCGCCGTAAACAGCGCTGGATACACGCCACTTTCCTGCTTCCAGGGCGCATCCGAAAACATACGCGCATCAATCGCCATGTTGATAAAACCCGCTGCGCTTTCGGCATATTCGTTCACCTCTGCTTTCATGGCGGTAAGCGCCGTGCGCAGCTCGCTATCGCTCACCACCAGCGGACGAAGCGCATGTGAAAGCTGAGAAAGCGCCGCTTCAACCTCATACGGCGCCACCGTCTGCACCAGGCGCACGCAGTCGGCGCCCGTTTGCGCTGTAAGCACATGCTTTGAAAGCAGGCGCGCATACAGCGGAAAAAAGCCAGCAGTCTTTTCTGACTGTGCGCTGTAGCCGGCGTACACGTCAAGCTCTACGCGCACGGTCGCTGTCTTCGGGTCAGAAAGCACATACAGCTTTAGGCCGTTTTCGAGTGTATACGCCTGTATGTCATCAGCAGAAAACGAAAATGCACGCGCACCGGCAAAAAATGCAAGCAGCACAAAAATCGCGCGCAGTACCGTAGCGGTTAGTATACGCGCTCGCCCGCGCCGAAAAGCGGTCATCAAGCTCATCTTTCTTCCTCCGAAGCCGCAAGCGAAAGCAGTTCTTCTGTAAAATCTTCTGGCTTTCCGCTCCAGACAAGTGTTCCGTGGCTCATCACTAAAATGCGGTCGGCAACCGCCTTTGCTTCGGCAATATCGTGCGTCACCATAATACCCGTAAAGCCGATTTGCGCCTGCAGCCGCTTAATTTCTGCTGCAAGTTTTTTTCGAAGCGGCGCGTCAAGTGCCGAAAGCGGCTCGTCAAGGAGAAGAACTTTAGGCTCGTTAATCAGCGCTCGGGCGATTGCCACCCGCTGACGCTGACCGCCGGAAAGCTGATTCGGCTTTTTGAAGATATGCTCGTCAAGCTCCACAAGATGCACGTATTGCCTGACCTTTTCATCGATTGTTTTTTTATCAAGTTTTTTCAGGCGCAGTGAGAAGGCGACGTTTTCATAGACGCTGAGGTGGGGAAAGAGGGCGTAATTCTGAAAAACAGTGTTGGAGTGTCTTTTGTTGGGAGGAAGATCTGTAACGTCAACGTCATCAAAGAGAACTGTGCCGGCATCGGGAAACTCAAATCCCGCCAAAATGCGAAGCAGGGTAGTCTTGCCGCAGCCTGACGGCCCCAACAGGGTAAAAAATTCACCTTGCTTAATCGTAAAATCCACATTATCCAGAGCCGTGAAATCTCCGAATTGCTTATGTACTCCGCTGATTGTAACCTGACTGCCTTTCACCTTTTATACCCCAAAGATTTCTTGTTTGTTTTGTTATAGAAAATACTGTTTTAAAAGAAATAATTCAATACCATGTACAAAGTCGTTCCGCCGAAAATACTGACCATGGCATTGTTTTTCCATATATGCAGGATTGCGGTAAAAAGAACCGCCGCTAAAGAGCAGAACATGGAAGGCAGCTCGGAAAGAGGCGCGAGGCTTCTGAATATAATGTCAGTGGTACTTCCCTTAAGGCAGGCGATAAAAAGCACGGCGATAGAGAGAGCCGGGATGAATTTTTCGATAAAAGAAAAAAATGCCGGTGTTTTCCTCTTTGCGAAAATGATGAAGGGGAGCAGGCGCAGGGTCAGCATAAGGATTCCTATGGCAATGGTCGCAATCAGGGCCTCGCTTTCCGTAAATTTCATTTGCGTCTCCTCAAAATCATCATGACTGTGATTCCAAGGCAAAGCCCGGTTAGAATTACATGCTGGGATGGCAGTATGGCTTTCCCGCCGATTCTGATATAGGAGAGGGCCGTGGCAAAGCATGTAGTGGCAATTCCTACCAGAGAAGGCAGAAAATCCCGGCTGGCTCTGATTTGGTTAATCATCAGCACGACAAAAAGGGCCGTGAGGGCAAAATCCACTCCGTTCAGGTAGCCGTCGGGAATCAGGTTGCCGAGCAGGGCACCGATAAGGCTTCCTGCCACCCAATAAGAATAGTCAAAGAGAGAAATGACGGCGAGGTAGGCCTCCTTGTCCGCGTCTTTGGGAATATTGCAGGATGAGACCAGGGCGAATGTCTCGTCAGTTATAGTGTAAATCAGCGGGAATTTCCATTTTCCTGTGTCGCGGTATTTTTCTATGAGGGATAAGGAATAAAAAATGTGCCTGAGACCGATGAAGAATTCTATGCCCAAAAAAACAAGGAGGCTGGTCCAGAAAGATGTGACGTTCGCCAGCCCGGAAGCAAAAAAAGCAATCGCGACATACTGAGCCGTACCCGAAAAAATCAGCAGGCTCATTACGAGAGCAAGCCACCAGGGAAAACCGGCGTTTGCAACCATAAGTCCGAAAGGAATCCCTATGGCAATGTAGCCGAAAAAGACTGGAGTGGTTAATTTTACAGCCCTTCTAAAATTAGAAGAATCAAGCATAAGTGAATGTATCACGTTGATGAGAAAAAAGCTACTGGGCTGGATGCCTTCCTGCTTCCTTTGAATCGGTCAGCAAATAAAAAATTTGCATTTAGTAGTAAATAATATTATCCTATACAATTGAAAGTAATCTAAAAAGTTTTACAAAAGGGACTCTCATAAAATCCTCTGGATTCCCCTAACTTATTTAATTTAATTTAAGGAGCAGCGATGAAAAGCCTAAAACTTTCCACCAAAATCAGTATTCTTGCGGCCGTATCAATTATTGCTTCATCGGCAGCCGTAGGTTTTATTTCAACCGAAGTCACAAGCAGCGAAGTCACAGACCTCATTATTGAAAATATTGAGACCACAGAGCTTGGCGTAATGGACACTCTGGATAACTGGCGTGAGATGCTTGAATACGCCACTTTGGTTCTTGCCGACAAAACTCGTCTTGCCACGGCCCTCAAAAACGATGATGTCTCTACGGTCCAGCAACTTTTGACGGAGCAGAAACGCACGCTTAATATAGATAATCTTTTTGTCACTGATGAAAAGGGAGACCTTGTGGCTGGGGGCGCCTATGGAAAGCACATGGGTGTCCTTAATTCGGTAAAAGGAGCCTTGGGCGGAAACATAACTTATTCTTATGAAGAGTCCGACATCTCTGATTTCAGCCTGATGGTGGCTTACCCCATTAAATACGAAGGCTTAATAGTCGGCACGGTCATCGGCGGATTCAGCCTAGTCACTGATGAGTTCGTAAACGAAATCAAGAACAACTTTAAGGTTGAGTGCACTGTTTTCAACGGCAACGTCCGTGCGGCCACTACCTTAGGCACTGATTTTATCGGAAAGCCCTTGGAAAATCAGGCAATCATTCAGCAGGTTTTGAACGAAGGTAATAAGTACGAGGGAGAGAATACCCTCGGAGGCATAAAATACCTTACCATATATGCCCCCCTTAAAGACAGGTTCGGGAATATAATGGGCATGTTCTTCGTGGCGAAGTCCACGGACACTATAACGAACGCAATCAGCGGAATTATCCGCATTGTCATTCCCATTATTATTCTTCTCGCACTGGTTCTTGTCATTGTCGCAACCTTATTCCTGCGCTCGCTGCTCAAGCCTTTGAACGGCGTAAAAGCAACGCTGAACGATATTTCTTCCGGCGACGCGGATTTAACCAAGAGAATCGAGCTTAAGTCTCAGGACGAAATCGGTGACGTAGTAAATGGATTCAACACCTTCGCCGGTAAGTTGCAGACAATCATCGGCGACGTAAAATCCTCAAAAGACGAGCTTATGGTGGCGGGCGAAAATCTTTCCGGGGCCACTGAAGACACTTCCGCATCAATCACCCAAATCATAGCCAACATTGATTCTATGAAACAGCAAATTGATAATCAGAATTCATCTGTAAATCAGACGGCCGGCGCGGTGAACGAAATCGCGTCTAACATCGAATCCCTTGAGCGCATGATTGAAAGCCAGTCTTCCAGCGTGACCCAGGCCAGCGCGGCGGTAGAGCAGATGATAGGAAACATTTCTTCCGTAAACGCTTCCATGGAAAAAATGGCCGGGTCTTTCAGCGAATTGCGTTCTAATTCTCAGGAGGGCATCTCAAAGCAGAAGGCCGTGAATGACCGAATCACAGAGATTGAAACTCAGTCACAGATGCTGCAGGAAGCCAACGTAGCCATTGCCTCTATCGCAAGCCAAACCAACCTCCTTGCCATGAACGCGGCCATTGAGGCGGCTCATGCGGGCGAGGCCGGAAAGGGCTTTGCCGTCGTGGCGGACGAAATCCGTAAGCTTTCAGAAACCTCAACGGCCCAGTCAAAGACAATCGGCGACCAGCTTTCCAACATCAAGG
>CALAEZ010000085.1 GCA_937891125.1 uncultured Treponema sp.
TTCCTCTATATGCTCTAATCCCATGTTCAGGATTTTTTCTACATGCTCGTCTGCCAACGCATAGATGAGCGATTTTCCTTCGCGGCGAAAGCGTACCAGTCCGTTTGCTTTGAGCACGCGTAGCTGGTGGCTGATGGCGCTTTGAGTCATGGTGAGAATTGTAGCAATGTCGCCAACGGGAAGTTCACGGCCAAGCAGTGCAAACAGAATTTTGATGCGCGTCGAGTCGCCAAAAATCTTGTACAGTTCGGCAAGATCAAACAGCGTGTCTTCGTCAGGCATTTCAGCTAAAACATTTGAACAGTTGTTCATGCGTTTATGTTAAACCTATGTAGCGCTGTCGTCAAGTGGAACGTGAAAGAGAAAAGCGGGTAGTGGAAAGCGGTAGCGGCACGGTTACGCTAGCGGGTAGTGGAAAGCGGGAATCAGGTTTTACGCCAGTGGGCAGTGGGCAGAGCAGCGTGTGTCGTGTGACCATGCACTGCTTTTACAGCTCGTGCAGCACGCTGGTAACCGCATCGCGCATGCGGCGCACGCCTTCGCTTCCGCCTGTTTGGAGGCGCTGGATAAAGCCGACCTCGTAGTAGCCGAGCGCGTTTCCGGCGGTGTGGCAGGTAAAGCCGTTTATGTATGGTCCGTTTGTCAGCACGATTTGGGGAACGAGTCCGATGCCAAGCCCGAGCTGCACAAGCGCCATGATTGCTTCGTTTCCCTCTGTTTCGGCGGCAATCACGGGATGTACGTTGCGCGACTCGACCCAGAGATTAAAGCGCTCGCGTGCAAGACCTGCTTTTGGCAGAATGAGTGGCACGGAAGAAACGATGTCCTGCGGACTTCCGCTTACTTCGGCGTACCGGCCGCCGGTGCTTGCCGCAAAAACGAGCGGCGTGCGTAAAACGGGCACGGTATCAAAGCCGACAAAGCCATGTTCGGGAATGGCTGCTACTGCAAGCTCGGCGCGTCCGCTTTTTATGCTTGCAGGGGCGAGCGCGGGGTCGCCGGTTTCTATCGAAAGGTGAATGTCGGGATAGCGTTCGTTTAGCCGCTTTATGAACGGCGGCATTACTGAATAGCAGGCTGTTACCGAAGCAAATACATGCAATGTTCCTGCGACCGATGTGTGCTTTTGCGAAAGCGTTGCGTGCAAATCATCCCGCTTTTCTATGCAGGTGCGTGCAAAGTCAGCAAATGCTGCGCCGTTTTTGGTGAGCGTTACTGAACGGTTGTCGCGCTCAAAGAATAGCGTGCCTGTTTCTTCTTCGAGGCGCGTAATGATGCGGCTTAATGCTGACGGACTGACGTTCAGTTTTTCTGCGCTGCGGGCAAAGTGCAGTGTTTTAGAAAGCTCTAAAAATGCTTCTAGCTCGTAAAAATTCATGCTTAGGCGTCCGCAAAGACTTTTCCGTCGTTCAGCGTGATTTGCAGCTTTTTGTATTCACAGTGGAAATCATTTTTCAGGCGGTCAAGATAGCGGGCACATTCCCATTTGCACATAGGAAGATCGTGCAGCAGATAGTTTCCGCAGGTTTCTGGCTGGGTTGCGGGCACTGCGTCTTGCGTCAGAATCCATTCTAAACATTCGATGGTAAGCTGTCGCATATCCTCAATGCTGTATTCGCCAAGCATGATGATGTACATGCCTGTGAGGCAGCCCATCGGACCGACATACACGACATCTTCCTTTACGCGTGAATTGCGAAACCAGGTTGCCATCAGATGCTCAATGCTATGAATTGCGGCGGGCGCAATTGCCGGCTCTTTGTTTGGTTCGGTGATGCGAATGTCGTAGGTGGTAAAGCCTTTGTC
>CALAEZ010000086.1 GCA_937891125.1 uncultured Treponema sp.
CCTCTTTTTCTATTTAGGCTATCTTAGCCAATCCACAACTTTTGATTATAACTCGTTGTGTCGTGCGAAATTCATTTGCCTGCGAAGCTCGTCGGTAAAATCCGTGCTTGCCTGATTTTCTAAAATCAGGCGGTAGATTGCCCTAAGTTCCGCATCTTCTACATCTTCCCATCTGCTGATATTATAAAACACTTTATAGCTTCTGTCATTCAGTAAAATGCTAGCATCTTCTTCACAGCGGTTCTGAAAGGTATAGATGGGAAGATTTGCGCCAAAAGGGTCAAAGAGGCAGAGAAAGAGAATATAGCTTGTCTTGAGCGACTCAAACTGGCTGCCAATCTGCAGCTCACTCTGGTCCATCATGCCTTGATAACGAGAATAAAATGACGTCCTGTCATTTTATTCTCAGCGAGAAACTGCGTTTCTCGTTTTGCGTTTTGGCGACTTCCTGTCGCCACATAATAGGCGCATGGATGCGCCAGCCTAAAAAGCCGTTGTCTGTAAGCGATTTTTGCCGTAGGCAAAATATCGCAGAAACAAAAATGACAGGAGGTCATTTTTGTTTCAGACGCACACCGCGGCTTTCCGCATCGGCTTCGAGTGTAAACTCGCCAATGGGAAAATCAATTTTCTCAATCTTGATATGCAACAGATGTTCAATAAAGCGTCTGCACAGGTCTGGGTTCGATGTCATAACCTTATTGAACATGTAGTTGTTGGAAAGCGTAACTTCTTCCCATGGGGTGATAGTAGTTTGTGTTGACATAGTGCCTCCTGAAAAAAGTTTTCCCCTCTACCTATTTATTGTCGAGAAACTGCGTTTTTCTCACATTTTTGCGTAAAAAAAAGGAACGGTTTTCTAAGCGACGCAATGAGCCGGATTTTGCGACACAAAGTCAGGTAAAAAGCGACGTTTCGCCAAGACAAACTCTTGTATTACGGATTTTTTCTCAAGGTAAAATCTCTAAAAAAGCGGCGCAAAAAAATCGTAAAACGACGCAAAAAATTAAAAAAGCGACGCAAAAATCTAAAACCAATAAATTGAAGCAGGGTGAGTTTACACGCTAAGTGCAACGATTTGGTCATTTCTCGCTTTTGCGAGAAACTGCTCATGAAGTGCTGATTAATCGCCTCACTTGCCTGTCGGCAAACAGGAGTGTTACTCAGCGCTTTCTTAGACTGCTATCTTTCATGAGATATACGCCGTAACAAGTTGTAATGGCTGAAGTCCAGTTTGAGGTTGCACCCTCTGTTGCGCTTGTCCAGTCAGCAGCCTCGCCTGCTAAGGTGGTGCTAAGCGCGATGGTGCTGCCACTGGCGATTGAGAATCCTACAAGAGTGTAACGCAGCCGTATTTTGTGTCATTGAACGCCAAAAACTGCTGTACGGCGGCAGATGCGGCGGCAGATACGGCGGTTACGCGTTTTGCGCCGTCTGGTGTGCGCACGAGCGGATTTATGTAGCGTTTTTTTACGTCGAGCGACACACAGTAGGCGCCGCTGAGCGGAGTGTCTGTATGCTGGATTGCCGTCATGCCGGTAAAGGTACGGAAGAGTGCGGCGAACCGGGTGTCGGGTGCGCGGCTGGCTTCTGCGCCAAAATGCTTCATCAGCTCTTCCTCGCTTTTTTCGTATAAATCGTGTTCTTCAATCATGGCCGCTTTGAGTGCCGTGTTTATGATGTCGCCCATAAGGTTCAGTGCAAGCTTGTTTTCGTTTTTCTGCAGGATAAGCCCGATGCTGCAGGCGCGTGCGCAGTAGTCAGCTGCAAGCTCTGCCGTGGTAAAGCCGAGCTCAGCTGTTCCGTCTTCTGCCTGCAAGACGGTGATGTCGTTATAGGCTCTTTCGACGGCCGCTATATCCCAGCTTGCGTCTAAGGCCATGCCAGACGGAAACATGTATTCCAAGCGATCGCTTGATAAGCGAGGTACTTCGTTGTCGCAGATGGCGTATTTGTGGTAGTCGCTTATCTCTTTTGCGTACAAGCCGTCTTCAAATACGCGGGTAGACAGGTACGGGTCGCTTTCTATCATCTGGCTGTTTTCGCTTTCGGTTGCCTCTTGCGTTAGGGCGTCTCCTTTACGGAAGTCTGACACGTGGCTGAACGCGGGCGTTGATACATCATGCAACAGCGAGGCAATCGTCTGTTTTTTGCTTTTGGTAAAATGCCAGGTGATGAGCGCTGTTCCAATTGAGTGATGAAAGCGGGTATAGA
>CALAEZ010000087.1 GCA_937891125.1 uncultured Treponema sp.
GGTCCTGCCACGGCGCGAAGCCGGTTCACGTCTCCGCCCTCCTGATCAATCGCAAGAAATGGAGGAATCTCGCCGTTCTTATAGCACCAGTCGCGGATTGAATCCGTAAAGCGCATGATTCCCCGCGCGGAATCCGCAAGATTATAGCTGAAGAACAGATATCCACCGGGAATGAATTTCTTTTCAACGGGAACAAAGGTCGTGTCGCCCTCAATGTTTTCTATGAACATCTGGCACACCTTCTCGTGCACAGACGCATTCCTTACATATCTTGCAAGCGCCTCATTTCTAAGGCGCTCCTCCTGATGAAGTTCCTCATACAAGGATTGGTACGCGCTCCGCTCTTTTTTTTCTTTTTTGTCCTGCACGGAATCCTTTATGCGCCCACAGGAAGAAAGCAACGCCATGCACAGCGCCGCAAAAAGCACGGCACACAGCCCTGCAATTAACGTATTTTTTTTCATGCTTCTATCATAGCGGATTTTGCAGATATGAGCAAAGGAACTCTCGCCAAAGCCTGCTCTTTTTGTCATAATGAACGCATGAAACACACGACGGAAATAATCGTCCGCTCCTATGAGTGCGACTCCTATAATCACGTGAACAACGCGGTATACCTGAATTATCTTGAGCATGCGAGAATGGATTTTTTGCATGCGGCAGGCTTTGACTACAAGGGAATTGTTGCGGCAGGCTTCAGCCTGTACGTTACCCACATCGACATCCACTACAAAGGCTCGGCATTTTTGGACGACAGGCTTTTTATAGAGACGTACCCAAGCAAGCTCAAGCACGTCATGGGCGAATTCTCGCAGAAAATAACAAAAGAGGACGGAACGGTCTGCGCAGAGGCGACCGTAACGTGGGCAAGCGTAACCTCTACCGGTCGCCCGGCAAAAATACCGGACGAATTCATGGTGGACGGTCTTAAGCCGGAAGAAAACTGAGATACTATTTCAAAAGCTTTTCTATCGTCTCGCTCGCCTTGTCAAGGTAGTCCACGTTAAGGCTTTCAACGTCTCCTGCATCAACGGCGGCCGACGTTGCTTCCTCCATCGGAATCTTTGCAAGAACCGGAAGCTTGAATGCCTCGGCAATTTTTTCAATATTGCTCTTTCCGAATACGGTAATGGCTTTTCCGCAGTCCGGGCATTTTACATAGCTCATGTTCTCAACAAGCCCCAGAATCGGAATGTTCATCATCTCTGCCATCTTAACGGCCTTCTCAACAATCACGCGCACCAACTGCTGCGGCGAAGAGACGACTATGATTCCGTCAACAGGAAGCGACTGGAACACCGTAAGCGGAACGTCGCCAGTTCCCGGTGGCATATCCACGAACATAAAATCAACGTCCTTCCAGTTCACGTCCGTCCAGAACTGCTTTACCGCGCCCGCAATGACAGGACCGCGCCAAATGACTGGGTCATTCTCGTTCTCAAGCAAAAAGTTCATGCTCATAAGCTGAATGCCGCTTTTTGTTTCGACCGGGTAGATAGTGCCGCTTTTGTCGCCAAGTGCCTTTTCGCTTCCAAGCCCGAAACTTGTCGGAATTGAAGGACCGGTAATGTCTGCATCTAAAACTGCGGTGCGCTTTCCTGCCTTGGAAAATGCGGAGGCAAGCAGGCTGGTGACAAGCGACTTACCGACGCCGCCTTTTCCGCTTACAACTCCTATTACCTTTTTAACGCAGCTACCTTCCTTTAGCTGTGCACGCAAGTCCTTTGATTTACAGTTTGAACTGCAAGTAGAGCAGTTGTGTGTACAAGAATCTGCCATTTTTATAGTACCTCGCATGTAAAGATAGCGATTTATGCGCGTTTCGGCTACAAGAAGCGGAAAGTTCTTTTGTCTGGGTGGGGCATTGCAAATTCGTAAAAAGGGCGTTCCCGCCTAAAGGCGGTCGGTGCTTCCAGGCTCCCCTACGGTCGGTGCGCACAGCGCACGCGCTTCGCGCCCTTCCAGCGCCTAACGCGTGGCTATTTTTTCAGCTCCGCCTTGATTTTTTCAAGCACGGCAAGGTCTTCTATGGCGACCGAAAGCGGGCTTTTTAAGCTGGCTTTGCCGTCTAAAAAATCGACTGCGTTCTGTGTCATGTTTGAAAAATAGCCGGTCTTGCGCGGAAGGCGCACGCTTTTGTCGCGGGCAAGCGAATAAAAGCCCGTGTAGAGCTTGCTTTCCTTTCGCTGGTAGAACTTTGCATAGCCGTTTCCAATGCAGATTCTGCCGGTCGTGCCGAGAATGTCCACGCCGAACGCAAAAAAACGGCTCCGCCCGCTCATAGAGATGTCGACAGCCGGGCACGCGCTTGTTGTGTAATGCGCCGAAAAATTGCGCACATCGCCCTTGTCGTCTTTCCATACGCCGGTAAGCGTTGGATGGGTAAGCTGGGCATTTTCCGCACTGTCGCCAAGCAAAAAACGCACGATGTCAACTAAATGCGTGCCGTCGTGTAAAAGGCTGTAGCTTCCGGTTTTTTCTTCCTGCGCGCTGTACACACGCAGGCTCGAAAAAAGCTCGGCGCGGATGCTTTGAATGTCGCCGATTTTCTGCATGTACTCGCGCGCCATTCGGTAGTCTGTTGCAAAACGCCGCTCGTGGTTTACCATGACCGGCACGCCGCATTCATCTGCCGCCCGCGCAATCTCTTCAGCTTCGGCGCTGTTCAAGGCAACCGGCTTTTCCAGAATGACCAGGCGCGGCTTTGCCCGGATTGCGGCAAGCGTCTCAGCCTTGTGCGCGTCTTCGTTCACCGCCACCACAATGAGGTCGGGCACATTTTCCCGCCGGCGAAGTTCCGCGTACATATCCGCGCTGTCGGTGAATGTGGCAACCGGCGTATGCTGTTTTTTGCTGACGTAGCGCTGCCAGCTTGCAAGGCGCTCGGTGTCTGTGTCGCAGCCGGCAACAATGCGTACGCGCGGGTTTGCAAGCAGCGCCATCGTGTGCGAGGCAGGCTGCTCGCGCTTTTTGTCAAAGCCTAAGCTAAAGCCGATTCTGCCGGTTCCGACAAGGGCTGCGGTATAGCAGGTGCGGGAAGAGTGTTCTGTCATTACTGGTTCTGACCGCCGCCGAGGTAATTTTGTAAGAGCGTTACTAACAGGTAAATCTTTTTGTAGACTTCGACCCCCAGCTCCTGGAGCGGATGTTCAGCAAAGCGGTCAAGCTCCTTCCAGTTTGTAATCATCTCTGGATTCTTTTTCTGGTAATCTTCGAGCAGCATTTTTACGTTCTTGGCAAACGTTACTAAATCGCGTGCAGAAGCGGCGATGTAATCCTTTGCTTCGTCATTTGCATCGCCTAGAACGGTTCTGACAATGCCAGCAGATTCCTTGTCACGCTCGGTGCGTGGTAACAGCGTCTTAAGCTTTATACCAATTGCGCCGTCTTCTGCCATGCGCTCGTCAAAGGCGGTAATCTTATCAGAAGCGGCTAACAGCTCATGGAAGGCATCACTCATCTGCTGTGAAAGTGGGTTTGTCGTCCACTGACCGCGGATAAGCACCAGGTCGGCGTATTCACGCACATCGCGCTTTACGTATTCGACTAAGAATGCTTTCAGGTAGTTAAGCGGAGCTGCATATTCGTAGGCGCCGAGGTTTTTCTTTTCAAAGACGGCGCTGTTTTGTTCGGTGTAGCCCTTGAGTGCAACAATGGTGCTGGTGTTGAAAATCTGTGAAAGTAAGCTGTCTATTTTTGAGTGCTTCTGGTCTGCTTCCAGCTTTTTTACGGCATCAAGCGCTTCTTTTTCAATTTTGTCGATGTAGGACTCAACAATCTGCTCGCGCTTTTCTTCAATCTGCGTCCGGTAGAACGGATCTTTTGTCGTGAGCTTAAGTATCATGTCAAAGACGCCTGAGGCTTGCAGTGAGCGCAAGCGGGCGACGATTTTACCCCACAGCACTGGCTTTACCGGCTCTACGCCACGAACAGCCTTAAACATCTGCATCATGTCTGTCCAGTCGGCATCGAGCGGGAGCCCTGCAATTACCGAAACAAAGTCCTTTAGGTCTTCGGCAACGTACGAAGCATCGATGGCGTCAAACTTTGGCGTGCGGCTAAATTCCTGCTCATGAATGGAAGAGTCAAATTTTTTGAGCATGAAGTAAAAATCGTACAGACAGAACGTTTTGAACGCAATTGTTTTTGAATAGAGCGTATCAATCGCCGTAATCTTCATGCTGTCAAATTCGCTGTTAAAAAGGTCTAAATCCTGCTTGATTTTCGCCTTTACTTCTTTTGGCGACATGTGCGTTGCCATCGCCTTTATTGATTCTGCCGTTAACTCTTCTGCAAGCGCGCGCTGCTGCTCGGAAAGCGAATATTCGACAACGATGTTCTTGAGCTGATTCGGGTTTTCCTGATTCTGGAACCATAGCTGGCAGGGGCCGATAGCCTTGTAAATTTCAAAAAAGAATTTACCGAAAGACGGTAAAATCTGGTCAGAGTTGATTTTGTAAAACTTGTACTTTGAGTGTGCGAGATTTTTTGCAATAGCTTTGAGCTGGCGTTTTTTCGCAGCTTCTGGATCGTTTCCACCAAAAAGAGAGCTGAACAGCTTGTCAAAAAAAGAGCCGCCGCCTGATGATTTGCCTGATGAATTCTTTGCCATGGCTCAAATATAGCGAAATGCACGTTTTATTTCAATAAAAACATGCAGTAAGTGTAAAAACATGCTATACTGTGCGCATGAGTACACATATCAACGCGCCAGAGGGCGCAATCGCGCCGGCAGTGCTGCTGCCGGGAGACCCCTTGCGGGCTAAGTTTATTGCAGAAAATTTCCTGGAAAATGCCAAATGCTACAACGAAGTGCGCGGCATGTATGGCTTTACCGGCACATACAAGGGCGTACCGGTGAGCGTGCAGGGAACAGGCATGGGACAGCCGTCGCTTTCCATTTACGTGACGGAGCTTTTTAAGTTCTACAACGTGCAGACAGCAATCCGCGTCGGCACCTGCGGCGGCGTGACCGACAAGGTGCAGCTGCGCGACACGATTATCGTAAACAGCGCCTGCTCAGACTCCTGCCTCTTAAACCAGCGCTTCGGCAATCTGCACTATGCGCCGACGTCAAGCTTTGAGCTTGTGCGTGCGGCAGACAGAATTGCAAGCGAGATGGGCATTCGCTATGCTGTCGGCTCCGTTACATCAAGCGACTTTTTCTACGACAAGAATGAAAACTGGAAGAAGTGGGCAGAATACGGCGTACTCGGCATCGAGATGGAAAGCGCCGAGCTTTTAACGCTTGCCGCTGAATACAAACGCCGCGCCATGGCAATCATGACGGTAAGCGACCACATTCTGCTAGGCGGCGCGACAACTGCAGAAGAGCGCCAGACAACCTTCACCAACATGATGAAGCTTGCGCTTGAAACCATCGTAGCTACAAAATAAAGAATGCGCCATGAACAGGAGATACCGCCGGCACGCCGCATGTGCTTTTCTTTTGCTTTTGCTGCTTCTTTCTGCGTGTGCGTCTGCGGTACATGCTCCTGACAGCGCTGTATTTGACGGCGACGGGGCGCTGCTTTCAAGGCGGCTGAGCGCGCGCGGCTACACGGAAAGCCAGATTCAGACGCTGTTTTCAGAGCTGCGTTTTTTTGAAATTACGCCGCTTTTAGTCTTTGATGTGCAGACAGACCTTGCGCCGTA
>CALAEZ010000088.1 GCA_937891125.1 uncultured Treponema sp.
TGGAGGGTGCCGGTAATGAGATTTAAGAGCGTGGATTTTCCCGAGCCGTTGTCGCCGAAAATGCCGATTTTTTCGCCCTTGCTGAAGGTATAGGAAAAGTTTTGGATGACGGGGACGGAGGCGAGCGACCTGCTGCCGCCTGACGCTATGTGCGGCGCTTCGACAGGCTCTGCGTCCGCGCTGTCATTGCGACGGTTGAGCTTGTCGAAACCACTGGCACCGGCATAGCCTTTCGGAAACAGCTTTGAAATGCCGTGCAACTCAAGGATTTTGCCTCCCAAGCGGCGGCCGGCGACTTCAAACTGAAAGCCTTTGTCGGCAGCGAATTTTTCGTGGTTAATAAGCTGCATGTCACGCTGAATACGCGCCTTTGCCTTGGTACCGCGCGCACACGGACCGCGCAAAAGCCAGTCGCGCTCAAAACGCAGCACGCTTTCTATGCGCCGCTCGGTATTTGCTTCGATTTCGGCTTCGACTTCTTTTTTTTCAAGATACGTTGAGTAGTTCCCCTGATACAGCTTTAAGCGGCTGCGGAAAAGCTCGTAGATGTTGTTGCAGACAGCGTCTAAAAAGTAGCGGTCGTGGGTTACCATGAGGACGGCGCGGTCGGTGTCGCGCAGGTAGTTCTGCAGCCAGGTGATGGTGCTGATGTCAAGGTGATTCGTCGGCTCGTCAAGCAGCAAAAGCTGGGTGTCTTCTACAAGCACTTGGGCAAGCGCGACTTTTTTTACCATGCCGCCTGAAAGCTCGCCCATGCGCCGGCTCATATCGTGAATGCCGAGCACGCCCAGAATTGACTGCACCTGCGCCTCGTAATTCCACAGGTCGCCTGCGTCCATCTGCTGCACGAGCGCGTCGTACCGCTTTTGTAAGCCAGCAGGAATTGCGCGTGGGCTGGTTGTGGCAGCAGACGCGACAGGCGCGCCGGGAGCGGCAGGCTCGCTTGCGCTGGCAGTGTCGGACACGGCAGGCTCGCTTACAGCCGACTCGCGCGCGCGGTCGGTGTCCGCGGGGTCGGTCAAAGCCGCCATTTCATCGCACACAGCCTCATATTCGCTGATGACGGCAAGCTTGGGGCTTTCGCTGCGGTTTGCAAAAATGTGGTCGCGAATCGTGTCGCTGGCGTTAAATGTCGGATTCTGCGCAAGATAGCTTACGCCTGCACTCAAGCGCGCCGAAGAGCCTGCGCCAGAGCCTTTATTTAAGACGACCTCGCCTTCATCCGGCAGCAGCGTGCCCTGCGTTAAGCCGCTTGCGCCTGCAATCGTTGCAAGCAGCGTGCTTTTTCCCGTGCCGTTGCGCCCGATAATGGCGGCTTTGTCGCCAGAATCCATGCCAAAGGTGACACCCGTAAAGAGCGGAGATTCCCGCCCCATTTTTGAAAGATTATGTATAGACAGTATATTCATGCGTATTCCTTATAGTGACAAGGATGTCACTTGCTTACAAAGTAAAAAATTGCCACGAGTACGCTTGCGTACTCGCAACGGCATGGTATTCGCAGTGAAACTTCACGCGTGCCGCAGTATTCGCAGTGAAACTCCCGCGCGCCGCAGGCACAGAGTATAGCTAGAAATCGCGGTTATGTGCAAACAGTCGTCAATCTTCTACGCTTGACGGCAGAAAATGCAGCTTGTATCATGCTTGTAACTTTGACAAAGGAGTTACTATGGCAGACACAAATACTATGTCTTCATTTGAAAAAGCGGCAGCACGCGATGCAAAGGCAGCAGAGCGTCAGGCAAAATTTGACAAGCTTCCGATTCCAGTACAGTGCTTAGCGGGCATTGGCATTCTTGCGGTAATTGCTGTTGTTGGCATTGGATTTATGTATCTGGTAGATGGCGCATTGCTAGACTTTGACCCGATTGGAAAGCTTGTTGGAGCAATTTTCTAGGATTTTGATTTCATCTACAGGAAAAACGCTGTAGATGCTTTATACGCAGAACGCCTGCACGGTTTACGCGCAGGCGTTTTTTTGTGCCTCCAGCACCTGTAGCGCGTGCGTCGGTTGCAAAGTGCGTCACGGTGTGCGCTTACAGAACCTGCACTGAGTACATCGGATTTTCATTCGGGAGCAGCTGAAGCACGTGCTTTTCGCACGGCAGGACTTCTGTCGGGTCGTGCGTGACGTGCAGGAGCGTGGTCGTGCCGGTTTCTGCAATTTTTTCAAGCAGATTAAGCACAAGCGTGCGCTGAGCTTCATCCAGGCCGTGGCACGGCTCATCCAGAATAAGCACCTTCGGCTGCTTTACACTGGCTCGTAAAATCAAAATCGCACGCTGCTCGCCGTAGCTTAAGCTGTTAAACGAAGCGTTTTCGCGCCCGCTAAAGCCTGCAAGCGAAAGCCACTTACGCGCGGCGGCTACCTGCACGTCTGTTTTCGGCTCGTATAAGCCGATGCTGTCCTTAAAGCCTGAAATAATGACGCTTTCCAGGTCTGTGCTTCCGACCATGCGGTATTCTACATGCAGGCGGTAGCTTACAATGCCAAGTTTTGCTTTTATATCCCAGATTGACTCGCCAGAGCCGCGCTTTATGCCAAACAGGCGCACGTCGTTACAGTAAACCTGCTTGTTGTCGCCGGTAATCAGCTCTAAAAGCGTGGTCTTGCCGCTTCCGTTCGGGCCGCGGATAAGCGTGTGCTCGCCTTTTTTTACGCTCCAGTTAAGATGAGAAAGCACCTGATGACCGCCCCAGCCGACGTTTACATCGCGCATGTCAATCAGCACTTCGCCAGTGTCGTCTGGCGTGCTTGTCGCGTGCTCGCTTGAGCCGGTCGCCGCGCGCTCAGACGTGCTTGTAACGATTGCGCTTTCACCTGTTGCCGCGGCAAAGGCAGATTCAAGCGCGTGCGCATTTGCTTTTCGCCCCTGTGCCGCCTCTTTTTCGCGCACTTTAAGCAAAGCCTCGTAGTCAGCTCTTGTGCCACAGAAAGAAATCGCGCCGACACTCGCGCCGCCTGCAGACAAACCTGCGCCGTTGCCAGTCGTGCTTCCAGCAAACTCCAGAACGTGCGTAATCGTCTCAGGAATTTCTGAATACCGCTCCATCGAAAGCAGAATGCGCGTTGTCTGCATGTCGCCCGCCGGCGCATTTTTCTGCTTACCGGCAATCGTCTGGAAAAATTCGCGCAGAATT
The DNA here is from genome assembly GCA_937891125.1 of uncultured Treponema sp. Taxonomy (GTDB): domain Bacteria; phylum Spirochaetota; class Spirochaetia; order Treponematales; family Treponemataceae; genus Treponema_D. Next base: position 3,142 of record CALAEZ010000088.1, read on the forward strand.
GTGCGGCTCTGTGCGTCTAAGCCTGCAAACGGGTCGCTTAAAATTAAAAGCTTTTTTCCTGAAAGAAGCGCGCGGCACAAAAGCGTGCGCCGAATTTCGCCGGTAGAGATCGGAAGAGCGTCGTGTAGAGAAAGAGT
>CALAEZ010000089.1 GCA_937891125.1 uncultured Treponema sp.
GTGGGACGAATCGCCCGTTGCATTTCGGCATCGCCGAGAATGACTTCGGTCATGGTGGTGCCGATCATGTCCGGATCGTTCTTATCAAAACCAAGGCCAGAAGTGGCATTGCCTTGGGGGTCAAAGTCAATTAAGAGGGTCTTTTTCTTGTCCTTGGCGAGATAATAGCTGAGGTTGACAGCAGTAGTAGTCTTCCCTACTCCGCCCTTTTGGTTAGTTACACATATTACCTTCGCCATAATACTTACGATTATAGCATAAAAATAAAAAAATAACACTCTTTTCGGTGCCGAGTGTTGTTATCACGTGATAATGTCGTAGTGGATTGTGATATTAAAATGTCGCATTTACTAGTTCATAATATTAAATATGGAGATTAGAGGATATATGAAAAAAGCATTTGTTATAATGACGTTAATTTTAGGAATTAGTGTCGGTTGTGTGTATGCGCAGGAATCAAAAGAAAATATTCAACCTCAGGATACTTTTGAAGAAGAAACCGTTCCCGCAAATTATCCCAAAAAATATAACAGAGAATACATTAATAAAATTACTCCGCAGTACAAATCGGTTGGGAAAGATGAGATTTTTTATGTTGCACTTGATATGTTAAAAGATACTACCGGCGAATTTTCGAGAATGGCAATTTTGGGCAATAACTTAACCGAAAAACCTGTCAAGATTGAATTCAAAAATCTTGGTGAAATAAATCAAGCATATTCGTCGTTTGATGCTTTAGGATGGAAAAAAGGGAAAAGACTTTATATTTTTATAAATCCCCGTCACAAGGATGCTCCTGCAGGCGCTCTTGCCGCACTTTTAGCGCATGAAGCTCTGCATCAGGATGAATATAATTCATTGGCGGAAGAAACTTATGCTTGGACAATGGAAGCTACGGTTTGGAGTCAGATTTTAGAAGAATTTCCGGAAAGTGATAACAATACTCATCCGCTTGCCGTTCGTGAAAATACACTTAAAAAACTTCTTGAAAAAGGTAATTATACTGATAAATACATTAAAAAAACCGTTCATCAAAATAAAGGTTACGCAAATCTCCCTGCGACATCTCCTGGGTTTGAAGATTTATAATTTAAATTTTTTATTGCTTAATCGATTTACGGAAAAAGTATATTGATTATAAAAAACCGTTGATGTTAAATAATGATATGAAGAAGCGTTTTATTTTATTTTTCATAATCATTATTTCAATGTTTGCATTAAACGGTATTTTTTTGCAAATAAAAAATTATCCGTTTACAAATATATCCGACAATACGGAAATGATAAACAGGGATTATGTTTCTGCTCAAAAATTATATGACAATGTTTGGATGACAATTCGTGATAATTACTACGATGCCAATTTGAATAATCAGTATTGGTATCGTTGGAAAGAGCATTACAGGGGTAAGATTAAAACCGATGCTGATGCAAAAGTTGCAATACAAACAATGCTTGAGAGTTTGAATGACCCGTATTCAAAATACATGTCAAAAGATGAATATGCGGAGCAAAATTCTTCAATAAGTTCAAAAATTACCGGAATTGGTGTTAATATCGCAAATTCATCCGGTAAGATTGTGATAATAAGTGTTATGGACGGTACTCCTGCACAATATGCAAATCTTCAGGCGGGCGACTACATAACGAATATTGACGGCAAAGATGTGAACGGATTGTCGCTTTCTGATGTTGCAAATATGGTTCGCGGAAGTGAAAATACATTTGTTGAACTAACGATTTTGCGCGGTACTGATAAATTTACAAAAAAAATTAAAAGAAAAGAAATAAAAATTAAAACGGTTAAGAGTTCTATGGATAAAAACATAGGTTATATTCAAATAACAACATTTATAGGTTCTTCAACACCAAATGAATTTTTGGATGCGCTTGAAAAAACACATAAAGCTGACGGTTTAATCCTCGATTTGAGAGGAAATACAGGCGGGCTTTTGCCAAATGCCATATTTATAGCAAATTTATTTATTCCTCAAGGAAATATTGTAAGTATTGTCGGCAGAAACGGTAACAAGTTTGATATAAACGCGCAAGATACTGAATTTCATATAGATAAACCGACAATAGTTTTGGTTGACGGAGCGAGTGCAAGCGCGAGTGAGATACTATCCGGTGCTTTGAAAGATTATAATAAAGCTAAGTTGTTAGGGACAAAAACTTACGGTAAGGGTATGGTTCAGAAAATTATTCCGCTGCCGGCCTCTGCAAAGCATGGAAGAGCCTTTATTGCTTCAACAATGTCATCTTTTTTTTCTGATGGAACCAGAATCATCAGCATATCCTTTTCAGGTACAATCTTCATGCCAAAAAATGCTGCGTCGCCTTCTTTTGCAGTGCCCCGGGCTCCCATGATTGTGCCCCCTCCGGCACCTGCCCTGCGGGCCGCATCCATGGCATCTTCCGCATAGCCCTTGTTTACAATAACCGAAATCATGTCGCGGGTTGATTCTTTCTGCATAGTCGTCTCTCCTTCGTCATTAAGCGGCGTAATCGTGCCTGTCTTCATCATCTGGCTTACATCCAGCGAAAACAGATGCCCAAAATTAGCTTTTTCAAGCAGGGTTGCGTTTACAATTGCGTCGATAATTTCCTGCTTTTTGCGAGCTTCCACAAGCATGTAGATGATGTCTTTTGTCGTCTCGCCAAGCCCCAAAATTGCGGCAAGGTTTGTCTTTGCAAGCGCGCGCGCCATCATCACCGTGCCGCCGCCACACCCTGCCTGAACTGCCGCCGCAGTAAGCTTTTCGCCCCTATCATGCGGCACAATGCTTATAAGTAATGAAAACGTGCTCATTTTGCAGCCTCCGTTTTAAGTTCCCGCTCAAGCTCTGTCTGGTGTGCGGCAAGCTCTTTCTGGCGGGCGGCGCGTTTTGTTTTTATGCCGTAGACGACGCCCAGCACCTGAATTGCAATAAGCGGTGTCATGGCAACAAGGGCGATTACGCCGAATGCGTCTACCGCAGGATTTCCGCCGCTTGCCTGCGACGCGCCAAGCGTAAATGAAAGAATGAATGTGCTTGTCATCGTGCCGCTTGCAACTCCGCCAGAGTCAAAGGCAATGCCGGTAAAAAGCTTCGGGCAGATAAAGGTGAGTGCAAGCGAAAGCGCGTAGCCGGGAATAAGCACGTACCACAGGCTGAATCCGGTTAAGACGCGCAGCATGGAAAGAGCGATACTGGCGGCAACGCCTGCCGAAAGCGCGCCAAGCATAACACGCCGCTTTATCGTGCCGCCGCTTACGCTTTCTACCTGTTCGGTTAAGACCCACACGGCAGGCTCTGCAATAACGACGACCGCTCCGAATACAAAGCCGATTGCCACCAGCAGTGCCGACCACGAGATGCTGCCAGCTGCAAATGCGCCGAGCACTTCGCCTAAGCGTTCGCCTGCCGGCATAAAGCCGCCGTTAGCTCCTGTCAAAAAAATCACAAGCCCGATAAAGCTTAAAAGAAAACCGCGCACCATGCGGATAACCTGAAACGGCGGCATTTTTATCAGCGTAATCTGAAAGAAGACTGCCATTGCCAAAAGCGGAAGCAGGGCACTGACAACCTCGTGCGCCACGCTGGGAAGCAGCTTTACAAACTCGGCAAACGGCGATAGGGCGAGGGCTGCAAAGTCTGTCATGGCGTTTTCTGTCACGGAAGCAGTCGCAAGCCCATCGGTCACGGCGGCAGCTTCCAACTCTGCGGCAACATCGCCCGCGCCAGCGGCATCTACCGCACCAATTGCGTTTGCTACGTCTAGCGTCCCTGCCACGTCCGCCGCAGCCAGTGCACCTGCATCCGCCGGTGTTCCGTGCGCCAGTAGAATTCCGTACAGGCAGACAGCCGCAATCGGTCCGATAGACGCAATGCCGGTTAAGCCGAAGCTGTCGTCGCTGCCTGTCGCAATCTTTCCGCTTTTCTTGTCTGCCTTTGCACGAACCGCCGCAACGCCAACGCCCAGTGCCATGATAAACGGCACCGTCATCGGCCCTGTCGTTGCGCCGCCAGAATCAAACGCCACGCCCTGAAACGTTGCAGGCGTTACAAATGCAAGCGCAAACACCAGCGCGTAGGTAACAAGCAGAAGCACATTCAGCGGAAGCGACAGAATCGTGCGGAGCATACCTAGGGCGACAAAAAGCCCTATTCCGGCGGCAATCATCAAGATTAAGCCCCATTTGCTCACCTGCGGCGCAATGCCCTTTACCTGATCTGCAAGTACCTGCACGTCAGGCTCGGCGACCGTCACAATAAAGCCGATTGCAAAGGCGGCAATCAAAAGCAGCGGCAAATTTCGCTTTGCGGCAAGGGCAGCTCCGCTCCGCTCGCCAATCGGAATAACGCCAATGTCTATGCCAAGCAAAAATACCGTCAGCCCCAGAATGACAAGCACGCCGCCAATCAAAAAGCGCACGATTAAAGCAGCCCCCAGCGGAGCAATCGTAAGAGCGAGTAAAAGCACAACTGCCATAATCGGCAGCACAGAGAAAACTGTTTCGTGAAGTTTTTGCAAAAGGTTCATGCGCTAATCCTGTGTAATGGGTAGATAATAGCAAGTTTTTATGGGGAACGCTACTGCATTCCCCATAACGCTTAGTTCATCTTTTCGATGATGTGTTCGCCGAGGCTGTCAAGACCGACAGCGATGGCTGAAAAAACAACTGCTTCCAAAATGGTCGCACATAAACAAAGTATAATCATCATAATACATCTCCTGTAAAATACCTGCGGCAAGCGGCTTTAAAAACGCAATTTTGCTTCCATGCAAAGCCGCAGGCGAACGTTCAAATTACTACGCCAAAAGTCCTACGATAACGAGGACTACAAAAGCAACTATGCCAATAACTACGTACAGCATGAGCCCTCCATACCTAAAAATGAGAAATAAAAATTGGATTTTGTTACTGAGGGAAGATTTTTAGCCTTATATAAGCGTCTGCAGGTAGGTGATGACAGATTTGTATTTATTAAAGACAGCGGAAATTACCGCCGCGCGCAATAGTGCAAAAGCCGTATGCGGAAGAAGCGTTGCGAAAAAAGCTGCCTGCAGAAAAAGCAGCAGAAGCGAAAATAGCGACTGTGCACGCCCTTTTTTACACGCCGTCAGCTGAAAGCCACGGTTTTGCGTGCGGAAAAGCACAGGCTCTGCAATGGTATTCGCGTTTACGCTGATAACAGGGCGCAGCGAGCCGCTTTTTTGCGCGTCAATTTTTGCAGAAAGTGCAAAGCGCACATTCCATGCGCTTGAAAACACAAGCAAAAGAGACGAAACAATGTACAGCAGCCGAAAACGCGCGCGCGTCATGCCAATGAGTATACTTTTGCGGCGTATCCGTTGCAAGGCTCGCCCGCAAAAGATGGTGGCGGTCTTTTTCTTGTCATCTATTTGATTCTTGCTATAGGTATTGAAGCACTTTCAAAAATTCTTATGCCGATTTTAGTCATCCTGGTTGTTGGCATTGCAATCTTTGCGCTCACCAGTGCAATTTCTATCCTTGAAGCAATCGTTTCGAGCTTTATTGACGAATTCCATATTTCGCGCCGACGAGCTGTTGTTATTGAAGGAGCGATTGCGCTGATTGTTGGCATTATTATCTGCATGGGATATAACGTGCTTTATTTTGAAGTATCGCTTCCAAATGGCGTTACTGCACAAATTTTAGACATAATGGATTACGTCAGCAATAATATTCTGATGCCGATTGTTTCCATAAGCACCTGTATTCTTATCGGTTGGATTTTAAAAACAAAAACGGTCATTGACGAAACAACTAAAAACGGCGAGGTATTCAACAGAAAAAATCTCTATATCTTTATGGTAAAATTCGCTGCTCCCTTGCTGCTTATCATTTTATTTCTTAAGAGCTTGGGCATTCTAAACTTTTAAGGTTACCTGTTCGGGAGCTGCAGATCGGAAGACACGTTGAACTCCAGTCACG
>CALAEZ010000090.1 GCA_937891125.1 uncultured Treponema sp.
TCGACGCAGCCGGCGTGAAGGTTTGCCACATTGTATTTTGGAGCCGAGCAGCCCTCGATAAAGTGCAGGTCTGCGCCTTCGTCTACGATAATCAGCGTATGCTCAAACTGACCTGCGCCTTTTGCATTTAATCTAAAGTAAGATTGAAGCGGAACTTCTACTTTTACGCCCTTTGGAACATAGACAAAGCTTCCGCCACTCCAAACCGCTCCGTGCAGGGCGGCAAATTTGTGGTCGTTCGGCTTTACCAGCTGCATAAAGTGTTCGCGCACCATGTCAGCATATTCTCCGCGAAGAGAGCTTTCAAAGTCCGTGTAGATAACGCCAGACTTTGCAACTTCTTCCTGCAGATTGTGATAGACAAGCTCGCTGTCATACTGCGCGCCAACGCCCGCAAGACTCGTGCGCTCTGCTTCCGGAATGCCGAGCTTTTCAAACGTGTCTTTAATATCTGTCGGAACATCTTCCCAGCTTGTCTGCATTTTTGTGTTCGGGCGCACGTAGGTTGCAATCTCGTCAATGTTCAAGCCCGAAATATCCGGTCCCCATTCTGGAACGTTAAGCTCATTGTAGATTTTGAGTGCGCTCAGCCTGAACTCGCGCATCCAGTCAGGGTCATTCTTATCTTCGCTGAGCTTGCGGACAATATCTTCGGTAAGCCCCTGCTTGTTTCGATAAAAACCTTTCTCCTCATACTTAAAGTCATAAGGAGATGAATTTATTTCCTTTATGTCGGTTTTCTTTTCAGACATGCATTTTCCTTAATTAATAAACTGCTCAAAGCCGCTTTCGTTAATTTGGCTAACTAAGCTTCCGTCGCCTGTCTTTACGATTTTACCTTTGACAAGCACGTGCGTGTGGTCGACAGAAAGGCTTTCGAGAATTTTTGTTGAGTGCGTGATGATTAAAAGCGCGCCATTTTGCCGCTTCTGGTATTCGCGGATTCCTTCGCTTACCGTGCGCACAGCGTCTACGTCAAGGCCACTGTCAGTTTCGTCTAAAATTGCAAGCTTTGGGTTTAACATTAAAAGCTGTAAGATTTCGCTTTTTTTTCGTTCGCCGCCAGAAAAGCCTACGTTTAGGTCGCGGCTTGCGTAGCTTTCGCTCATGTGCAGAAGCTCCATCGTTGCCTTAAGCTGCTTCTGGAACTGGAAGAGCTTTACGCGCTCGCCTGTCGTCTGCTGCAGCGCATTACGGATAAAGCTTTCAAGCGTAATGCCGGGCACTTCAAGCGGAGCTTGAAACGACATGAATAAGCCTTTCTGCGCGCGCTTGTCGGCTCCAAGCTCGGTAATGTCTTCGCCGTCAAATATGATTTTGCCGCCGGTGACAGCGTAGCGCGGGTTTCCCATCAGCGTGTAGCCGAGCGTGCTTTTTCCCGCTCCGTTTGGTCCCATAAGCACGTGCGTTTCGCCCGCACCGATGTGTAAGTCTACGCCGTTTAAGACGGTCTTTTCTTCTATGTTTACAGAAAGATTTTGAACTTCAAGCAATGTACTCAAAATTGTTACTCCTAAAAAACACCGCTTTTGGTGAAAATCCATTTTTAATAGCGGCGTTACTCTTGCGCCATTTATCGCTTCAAAAGCGCGGCAAATGGGTTGTATGTGTTGCTGTCGTCATCAGACTGGCCGGCAAGATAGCTTGCGGCATCTGCATCCTGCTCTGCGTTTGTTGCAGGCTTTAGCGAAATGCGCTTTGCGGCTGCGTCAATTTTTTCTACAACAACGTCAAACTTCTGCCCGATTTTGTATTTTTTTGCAAGATTTGTGTTTGCACCGACGTCTTCGAGCGTAGAAATGTGCACCAGACCGTCAATTCCCTGCGCAATGTTTACAAAAAGACCGAAGCCCTGAATGCGCACAATCGTGCCCTCAATCTTTGCGCCGATTTTTATTGTGTCCGTGACAGAATCCCACGGGTCGCTTTCTAATGCCTTAGTGCTGAGCGAAATTTTTTCGTGCGCCCAGTCTGCCTTGATGATTTTAGCCTTTACTTCCTGTCCGACGCTTAAAACGTCAGCAACATCGCTTACGCGCTCGTGGCTGATTTCGCTAATTGGAAGCAGCGTCTGAAAGCCTTCTACGTCAACAAACGCACCGTAGCTCTGTAAGCTCTTTACCGTGCCGGTTACCACTGCGCCAAGCGTAAGCTTCTGTGAAAGAGCGGCCTTCTTTTCGTTTTCTTTTGCCTCAAGCACGCGGCGGTTAGAAACAATGATGTCCTTCCCGTCATTTTTGTATTCAGTGATTACAAAAGTTTCATGGCGGCCGACGTACGCGCCCGGCTCCTCACGGTTTTTGTAGCCCATCTGTGAATAGGGGCAGAATGCGCGTGCGCTTCCGATTTTTACTTCAAAGCCGCCTTTAATTTCTTTTTCAACGGCACCTTCTACCGGAAGCTCTGCCTTGTATGCTTTTTCAAGCATTTCGTTTCCGGCACTTTCTCCGCTTAAGCGCGTGGTAAAATGAAGCTCGCCTTTCGTGTCGCCCACAAAATATGCTTTAATCTTATCGCCTTCTTTTACGCTTACCGTTCCGTCTTCTCCGGTAAACTCCTGTGCATCGATAAAGCCCTCGCTTTTTAAGCCTAAATCTATAAATATCGTGTCGCCGCTTACAAGCACGACCGTCGTCTCGACTTCCTGTCCGATTTCAAACTCGTTTCTCATGGGTGCTATTTTACTTATATAGAGCTTTTTTGTAAATGTATGATGCCTGATGTCGAAGGCAAAAAGACGTTCGTCACCATCTGCTATGGCGACAACCTCGAATTCGTGCGCCAGTGGACTGACCTTGTTGACGTAGAAACAGAGGTTGCTTCAACCCTTTCTCGCGTTGCCGCAAAGGCAGTGCAGGCAAGCATGACCGGTAGCGCAGCAACAGAAGGCGCTGTCCGCACTGACGCAACCAAGGTTCAGCAGAACATGGATATGTACCGCACTTCCTTGAGCAGTGTACGCTTTAGCGGTCTTGAAAAGACAGCACAGTTCTGGACACAGAGCCAGAAGGTACGCGGTAAGGAAAAAGAGGCGCCGTTCTATTCTTACTACGCAGTGTGGACAATCGACAAGGCGCTGTTCCAGCAGCAGCTCTGACTTCTTGTGGTTCTACAAAGGTAGCGCGTGTTGCAAAATTCCAGACAACAAACGGGCGACATTATTCGTGACAATTTTGACATTGCTATGATGAAGCACTATCAGAAGGATTATGACGGTTCGCTCACCATCTTAAATGCAACAAACGAAAAGATGAAGGATGCGGTAATAAAAAGCATTTCTAAGGGATTTGCTGCCGCTGTTGCAAACGAAAATGCAGCAGAATATGCAGGCACTCCGTATGAGTACATCTACATCAATCGTTTTAATGCCTTGAACTACTACGAAAAAGCCAACAGCAGGCGATGTTTTCCGTGACTCTGCTGCTGCCCGCTATTTAAGCATGCTGTTCTACTTGATGGATAAGGATGCTGACAATGCGGCGCTCGATGCAAAGACCTTAAATGGCATTAACGAAAGCTTTGACACGGCAAGCGAATTGAATATTGCGGCTGGAAAAGGACGCCTTGATGTGCTTGCATTTGCCAACCTAATTGGCCGCCGTGGTGAAAGCCGCAAGATTTTCGGCCCGATTGGTCCGATTTTTATTCAGGGAAAGACAAAGGACGGAAAGCCGGCAACAATTGCAGTTCCGCCGTTCGATCTTGAATTCCCATACCCCGTTTATCCAGCTCCAACAGAGGCACAGATTAAGAGCGAAATTCTTGACCGCTATGCACTCTGGACATTTGCTGAGGATAAATCAAAGAATATTCCTGCAAGCGTCTTAAAGCCTGGTAAGATTGACACTATTCCGCAGGCTCCGCAGACCATTACTAGTGTAAAGGTGGTGCTTGCAGATGGAACAGAAAAGCAGCTTTCACTGCTGGAAGATTTCAGCTATGCCGTTCAGCAGGATGTCAACACAAAGGCTCGCCGCGCATATTTACGCAGCATTCCGCGCAGCATCATCAAAAAGGCTGCCGCTGTTACTGCTGGCTCGGTAGCACTTTCTGCCGTAACACCACAGCCAGGTCAGCCGGTAAACCCGATTATGTGGAAGACCTACGCACTGGCATTTGAAAATGCTGTCGTAACAGCGGGCGGCATGGCAAAAGCATATCCGTCAAAGACGCACTTTAGTGCGGTAGGCGAAGGAACCAGCAAGGACGCTGCTGAGCTTAAGGCTGTGCAGGGAATTGCCGCTATCTTCGGGCAGGATGTAACATCGGTAGCGCTTGCGGTGCTTGATAAGGCAAAGGCGACTGCGATGTACACTACCATGCTTTCAAAAAACTATCGCGAGATTAGCGCGCTGATAGATGAAGCTTCAGCAAAGGGTGCGTCTTTCGATGCGTTTGCCTGTCTTGACTTTGCCGTTGAGATTGCAAAAAAGAACGGCGGCTATCTTACACGGCTTACCGTTATAAATGCGGAGGCAGCAAAAGCTGCTGAAAACCCTGCATTAAGCGCCGTTGAAGTGCACAAAATGCAGACACCCGTGCGCGCAACAAGGTTGCTTCACGTGTTAAAGAAAGCTTTACAACGCAGCTGACTGCATACTTGAATAGTTTTTCTTACTAAGCTTTAGTCAAACTCGCCGGTAATAAGGCGATAGGCAACGCTCCCTGGCTTTGGTATAGCGGAGAGCGTACTTTGATGGTGACGGG
>CALAEZ010000091.1 GCA_937891125.1 uncultured Treponema sp.
TGATTTGCTACATATGCCGCTACGGCTTCCTCATTCAATGTGAAAATGCCATTCTCCAAGGCAACCCAATCTTTGATCTGATCCGCGTCCAGAATCACTTCCGATCCATTCCAGTCATATGTGATCGAAGTCTGCAGCCATGTATTGGCCATCGCAATGCTTCTTTTCAATGCCGGATCTTCCACCGTAACCTTCGGCTCTACATAACAGCCCTTCTCCTCGATATCTACAACAATCTGCCCACAGCCGGCAGCTTCACCGACCGCCTGGCATACTTGATTCACATTAAGCAAAGTTCCCGCAACTTCCGGTTCCAGTACGATCCTGCGATCTGTGTCCGAATAACCGCGAACCGTAGCATCCTTGGGCGGCGTCATATTTACACGTTTAAACGCGTCAATTTTTTCCTTAAGCTTCTGATAGTCGCTTCCAGCTCCCGCCGCAGTGCCAAGCTCTTCTTGAATTGACTTCATTTCTTCGCGCAAGAAATATTCGCGCTGATTTTTTTCGACGCGCTCGTTCAGCTCTGTCTGGATTTTTTTCTGAATGCGCAAAAGCTCCTGCTCTTTTTTGATGAACACAAGCACCTGCTCCATGCGGGCGCGCACGTTCATCTGCTCAAGAACCTTCTGCTGGTCTTCTTTTTCTACATTTAAGATTGAAGCGATAAAATCTGCAATTTTTCCCGGATGGTCAATGTTCACCATGTTAAGGCGCATTTCCTCGCTAAAAAGCGGATTATTCTCGCTTACCTCTTTCATTTCGCTGATAAGGGCGCGCGTCAATGCTTTTACTTCAAATGTGTCGTCTTCAAAATCTTCCAGATACTCTACCGCAACGGCAATCGGGCTTGTTGCGTGAAGCACTTTCCGAATTCTAAAACGTTTAAGCGTGGAAATAAAAATATTTACGCCGCCATCCGGCAGATTGATTTTCTTTATAATGCGGGCAACAGTTCCCACGTCGTACAGATCATTGGCGCTAGGCTCCTCTTCATCTGTCTTAGTGAGGATAATGCCGATAAAGCCGTCTGCCTCGTAGGCGCGCTCGACAACCTTAGTGTCGTCGCCGGGGCTTATCATAAGCGGCGTAAAAATGCCCGGGAAAATCGGTCGTCCCTGCATGGGAACGACAAAAAGCTTATTCGGAAGCATCTGATCAATCGGCATAATCGCGCCCGTCATGGCGTCAGAAATGCGGATGTGGATTTCGTTTAAGTCATCCTGCGATAAGCCATGTGTTTCAGAGGCAGCAGGAGCCTCTTTTTCGTTCTTTTCGGCTTTAGTCGCAGGAGCCTCCTCAGCTTTTTTGGCCTTAGGCTTTCTGCCGCGTTTTTTCTTAGGAGGTTCTGCGCTCTGCGGTGTATGTTCTTGCTCCTCACTAGGAGTCGCCGGTGTATCTTCACCTTCTTCTATCTGAAACTGCGAGTCTGTGCTTTCGTTGTTCTGTTCGTCTGTCATATCTTTAATATACCCAACATACGCTTTACAAGGCAAGAAAAAAACACCACGTACACACGCGCTCTGCGCTTTTTTTCCACGGCAAGTCTGTCTTACGCATGATTATTCACTGCGCTCAAGCCGTGCAACAATCCGTAAATCATCTTGATACCAGTCGATTATAAGCGAAAAAAGCGCTTCCTTGTAGCCATCACAGCGCGCACGAATCCGCCAAACCGAACCGGTCACCAGCTCGCGATGTGGCACTGCCTCAAGGGCTGTCCAGCGATTTTTATACAGAATTTGAAATTGTGCATTCACCGGCTTCCCGCTGCTTGCATCAAAGCCCTGCGCATGTATCGAAAGCTCGCGGCGAACCGTCTGCAAGTCTTCAAGCATAATCGTGCGCGCGGTTTTTCCTACTGCAAGCGTTTCCCACACCACGTAGGGACCGGCAGCAACCTTTATGCGATACGAACCGTGCTTTACATACACGGGCTGTATCTCATACAGCGTCATGCGGGCGCCCGTTGGCTGCTCTGTAAGCGCTTTTGTAAACACGCGCCTGCTGTGCGGCACCTCTGGAATTGCATCTCCGTCATCAACAAAGAAAAATGCGCGCGCTGGAAGATCGCTTGCCGCACTTGCCGTTGCCGGGAGGCTCAGCGTAATGCTCACGGGCGTATACCAGTGGCGCAACACCGTTGCATGAACGTAGCCCGCATTCCAAAGCCAGCAAAAACCTGCTGCGATGGCTACTGCCGCACCAACAGAAAGCGCCACGGTGCGACCAATACGTTTTTTCGGCGTAAACGGCGGAACGGCAAACTGGCGCTTTGTCAGCACAGACTGCGCAAGCGCAATGCGGATTGCGTGCGTGTCATAGCGGGAAAGATAGCTTTTGACAATAGCAATAATCGGGTCTACCGACTGGTACCGCCGGGCGGGGTTTGCACGCAGCATTTTTCGTATCATGCGGCAGATCGGCTTGGGGATGGATTTGTCGATTTTACGCGGATCAATATAATCACCGCGCTTTATTTTCCGAAGCGTTGCTTCTGACAACGTTGCGTCAAACGGCTTTGCACCCGTGAGCATTTCATACAGCATGATACCCATGCTGTAAATGTCAGCACGCTTGTCGGCAGAGCGTGAATCAGAAATCTGCTCTGGCGCCATGTAGGCAGGCGTTCCAAGCGTAACGCCCATGCGGGTTAGGCCGCTGCCGTCATCTTTTGCTGACGCCGCAGCTTCTGCCTGAGCTACTTTTTCCCCTTCCTTTGCGCTCTCTTTTGCTGACGGCAAAACGGCGTCCTTTTCGCTTGAGGCAATGCCAAAATCAGCAAGCTTTACTTCCGCCTTCCGTGAAATGAGGATATTTGCGGGCTTGATGTCACGGTGGATGATTCCTTTTGCATGGACCTTACTGAGGGATTCCATCAGCGGAAGGAGGAGGCGATTCGTTTCCTCTATGCTCAGTCTGCCGCCCTTTTGCACAAGATACTTGTCCAGGGCATATCCGTCCACATACTCCATGACGAAGTATGCGGTGTTGTTTTCTTCAAAGTAACTGTGGATCCGGACAATGTGT
>CALAEZ010000092.1 GCA_937891125.1 uncultured Treponema sp.
CGTGCAACCTACGGATTCGAAGTCCGTTGCTCTATCCAGTTGAGCTACGAACGCATATTCTGCAGATTACAGCGCTTGCCTTCTGCGGAAGGGTGTCTGGTGGGTTTCGAACCCACGACAGCCAGATCCACAATCTGGAACTCTACCGCTGAGCTACAGACACCATGTAACTGACTTGAGTACTATATCCGTAAACGCATTTTTTAGTCAATAGCAAAAATGCGAAAAATAAAAAAGAAAAACATTTTTTTTTGACTAAAGCAGTTTTTTTATGTTCCGATAATTGAATGAGGGTATTTCTAAATACTGTTTTTTTTAGTGAAGTACCCATACGGTAAAGTGTGTGAAATCGTGCTTTGCAAGAAGAGGTTCATGTATGGCGGAAGATAAGGCATCGCTTGTAGAAAAACAAGAGCTCATTCAGGTTATGCAGCAGGAAAATGCATTGCTCGATACTATTCTTGAGCAGCAGACGGTGTTGCATGTGTGTGTAACAAAACGGGATTGGAAAGGACTTGAAAGTGCTATGACAAACCTGCAGGCTTTAAGTGACACTTTTAGTGAGCTTGAAACAAAGCGTACATTGTTGTGTGAAGCATGTAATCCTGTACGCGAACATGATATTGCTCCTGTCATGCAGGAAGTTCGTGGAAAGCTATTGAAATCTAAGGTGGAAAATTCCGCATTGAACGCATATATAAAGACAACGAGGCGTTTTTTGCAAGGCGTTTTTGATTCTGTTGTGCCGCAACGCCGAAACAAGGTGTATTCGCGCTCTGGAGCTCTTGTTAAGCCAGAGTTGAGCAGTGTCGTTTTAAATCAGGTTATTTAGTAAAGTCGGAGGTAGTGAATATGGCAAACTCATTTGCAGGAATAGAACTTGGTAAGCGTAGCCTTATGGCGCATAGTACGCAGATTACAACTGCCGGTCACAATATTTCTAATGCCGATACCGAGGGCTATACACGCCAACGGGTAAATGTAAAAACGTTTGACCCCATTTATCGTCCTGACTTAGAGCGTGCAGAAACGCCCGGTCAGATAGGGCAGGGAACATCTATTGAAAGCATTACCCGTCTTCGCGATGAGCTTTTAGACCAGCGCATTGTCGCGCAGGGAAGCCAGGAAAGCTACTGGTCTACGCGCGAGAAATACTACACAATGATTGAGCAGGTGTACAACGAGCCGAATGAGGTTTCGGTACGCACCAACATGGATAAATTCTGGACAAGCTGGCAGGAGCTGTCGGTATATCCGGAAAGCAAGGCGGCCCGTCAGGCTGTCGTTACCCGTGCAGAAAGCTTGACAGAATCTATTCAGCAGCGCTATAAGAGCCTTTCCGGCATTGGCGAGCTTTTAAACGGTGACATTGAGGCGACTGTAAAGCAGGTAAATGAATATTCAAAGCAGATTGCTGCCATAAATAGTGAAATCGTGCGTTCAAAGGCGATGGGTGACAATCCGAATGACCTTATGGACAGGCGCGATCTTCTGGTCGATAAGCTTTCACAGCTTGTCAATGTGACGACCGACCGCCGCGACAGCGATGAGTTTATGGTGCATGTTGACGGACAGGTGCTTGTTCAGGGCTCAAAGGCACGTACCTTTGATCTTGTTGCGACGACTGATAACAACGCATACAGCAAAATCGTCTGGAACGACACTGAAAATGATGCTCATTTTTCCAGCGGCACGCTCGGCGCATTGCTTGAATTACGCGACAGCGACATCAGAAGCGAAATTCAGTCATTAAATACCATGACGATGAACTTTGTTGACCTGGTAAACGATGTTCACCGTGCCGGTATTGGTGCAAACAATGTGTCCGGTCTTGATTTTTTCACGCAGCACCCGTTTGTAACTGACGTAAACGGTAACTATGACCGCAACGGTGACGGAACGGCTGATACCTCATACATCTTCCGCTTTACCGGCACCAACACGCTAAACCCGCAGGATAAGGTGGGCTTAGAGGGTGTAATGACTTTTAGCGGAAAGAGCGGCGCGGTAAACGTTCCGTATTACGCAACCGACACGATTGCCGATGTGGTAAACCGCATTAACGACAGCGACGGCGAAGTAAAGGCATACTTAGACCGCAACAGTCACCTTGTTCTGAAGGCGACTACCGCGCAGAATGCGGAAAATCCCGACTTTGTTATCCGCCATGTGGAAGATTCAGGCCTGTTCCTTGCAGGCTATGCAGGCGTCTTGCGGGGAAGCGGCGCGGAAAATGCCTATGACTTTGCGCAGGCAGACGCAGTAAATGCGCTGCAGGCTCAGTTTGCGGTAGCGCCCGTCTTAAACCCGTCTGCGTATGTTGCGGTAAACGAGGCAGTACGCGGTGACGTGCTTTCTGTTGCGACCGGTTTCCCGACAGGTCGCGGACTTGCCATGAGCGGTGACGGGCGCGCTGCGGTAGAAATTGCTTCTATCCGCAACAGCATGGTGATGATTGGAAAAGACCGCTCGTTTGACGAATATTTTGCAAACAGCGTTACCAATGTCGGCTTAAAAGGCGAGCAGGCGGAAACGAACATGCTCAGCCAGAATGCAATTATGAACGATTTGCGCGACCTTCGCGACAGCATCAGCGGCGTGAACATCGACGAAGAACTTGCCGATATTATCAAATTCCAGCACGGCTATAATGCTGCGGCTAAGTTTGTGACCGTCATCGACGAAATGCTTGATACGGTTATCAACCGCTTGGGCGTCTAAAATCAGGCAGGGCATGGAGGCATATAGATGAGACGGATTTCTAGCCAGATGAACAACAACAACACGCAGTACAATCTGCGGTTGCAGGAAACTCGGAAAAATAAAATCTCAAATCAAATTGGCACACAGCAGCGTATAACACAGCTCCGTGACGATCCTGTTGCTGCCGGTCATCTGGTAAAATATCAGTCTTTTGTTGACCGCGTAAATATGTTTGAGAAAAATGCGCAGGTGTTGACCGATCAGTTTGCCTACCGCGAGGGCTATATGACAAACTCGCTTGAGGTGCTGCAGCGTGTGCGTGAGCTTGCCATTACGGGCGCAAACGGAATCTACACCAAAGAAGATTATTCCAACATGGCGACAGAAGTGAACGAGCTTTTAGGTGAGCTGATTCAGAATGCAAATGCCGTCGGGCCTGACGGAACATCCATTTTTGCCGGCACGAATACGACAAGCCGCGCGTTCGACATTGAGATGGGGGCTGTTCCCGGCTCTTCAATTCCGCTCGTTCAGGCAGTGCGCTATAACGGCACAATCGATGTAAATAAGGTTGAAATTGACGAAAACCAATACATTACGGTTGATAATGCCGGAAACCGCACCTTCTGGGGCGAAAGCCAGCGCCTGTTTGGCGGCAGGGATGCGACCAACTGGGTAGTGCAGGATGACTCGATTATCGGCGTGGACGGACAGAAAATTTATCTGGACGCAGGCGACAATATCTACGCGCTTGTTTCAAAAATCAATGCGTCGGGTGCGGCGGTAAAAGCGAGCATCGACCCAGTTTCTCACGGCTTGAACCTGATTACGACCGATGCGCGCCAGCTCTGGCTGGAAGACGTGTCGGGAAGCGCTTTAAACGAACTTGGCATCATCAAGGACAGTACGCAAAAGCCGCCGTACAATCTCGGCGACAGCGTGCGTGTTTCCGGCGGCTCGCTTTTTGACACCGTTATTGCGCTTCGGAACGCGATGCTCGAAGGCGACAGCGAAGCCATTGGCGGTCGCGTGCTTATGAGCCTTGATAGCGGCATTTCGACGCTTACCGCCCGCGTTGCCAAAAGCGGCTCTGAGTATGAGCGCGTACAGAATGACATTGTGCGCAACTCTGCTACCGCGCTGAATGTCACCGGTCAGATTAGCCGCGAGGGTGATTTAGACTTAACGCAGGCGATTACTGACGAAAAAATGCTTGAATACACGCAGCAGGCGACGCTTAGTAATGCCGGAAAGATGTATTCATCTACGCTTTTGAACTACATGCGGTAGGCTGTGTACGCCTTAGCCGCTTTTATACAGTAGGAGATAAAACATGGAAGTACAAACAAAGACGCGCGGAACGGTTACTGTTGATGATGCGCACATTATTACGTTTCCGAACGGACTTTTTGGATTTGAAGAATATCATCGCTATGCGCTTATAGAAGCAGAATATGAGCCATTTTTTTGGCTACAGTCGTTAGATGAACAGCAGTTAGCATTCATCTTGGTCGATCCTTTTTTAATCGCAAAGGATTACGAGCTTGATGTTGACGATAAGACGCTGTCAGAAATTGAAATAGACACTCCTGCTGATGTCATTGTGTTTGCGATTGTCACCGTGCCGGCAAGTGGCGGACCGGTAACTGCAAATTTGCAGGGACCGCTTGTTATAAATCGCAAGAATAACCAGGCGCTCCAGGTAATTCTAGCAAATACTCATTGGACAACGAAGCATAATATTCTCAAGGCGCTCAAAGAGGGGAAGAAATAATGCTTATATTGTCGAGAAAAGTAGATGAAAAAATAAAAATCGGAAACGATATTACGCTTACGATTATTGAGCTCCACGGTGACCAGGTGAAAATCGGTGTGGAGGCTCCGAAAAACGTAAAAGTGTTCCGACAAGAGGTGTTTAATGCCATTCAAAGTCAGAATAAGGAAGCTGCGGCTGGCTCTGTTGCGCTCGAAGCGCTTTCAAACTTATTGAGCTCCTAATTCTGCACTTTCCGTTCGAGCGCAAGCTCAGCTTCGCTTTTTCGCATATATGCCGGTCCTTCATACGCTTGAAGTGGCGGCATTTTTTTTGCTATCTGCTCTTCTGCGAGCATAAACAACGACTGTGCCGAAATTCCTTGAAATGGTAGCTCAAGTGTCGTAATCGAGCTGTTTCTGGCTCTTAGAGTATTGGAAAAAAGTGCTGCATCAGCTCCCGTAACGATAACTGTTTCGCCGTCTTCGATAAAATCGAGAATGGTGTCTAAATCGGTATCTTGCGCTTCAAAAAGAACGTCTTTGCCATCATACACTGCAGCAAAAAATTGCTCTTTTTTGGCGTCAATTACGCTGATTACCTTATGGGGAAGTGCGCGGTAGGGGTATGCATATAGTTCAAGCGTGCCGACTCCGTACACGGGTACAGCATGAGAAAGTTCGATTGCTTTTAATGCAGCAAACGCAAGACGTAAGCCGGTAAAGGTTCCAGGACCTTTTGCTAACGCGGTATAGTCAAGCTCACTTGGGGTAAGCTCTGCTTCCTTTAATACAGTGTCGATTGCTGGAAGTATTTTTTCAGACTGCCGCATACCGATGTCAAGCGTCAGTGTAACCGTATTGTTTTCATTCTTTGCTGCTATGGTTATACAGCTTGCAGAAGAGTCTATGGCAAGCGCTTTCATTGTATTTCTCCGTGATTCCAGTTTTCTATTTCAATTGTTCGGCTCTCATCACTGTTTGGCGTGAGTCGTAAAATAATCGTATTTTTGGGAAGCTCATCCATGATTTTTTCACTCCATTCGATAAGGCAGACGCCTTGCCCATAGAGCATGTCATCAACACCTAAATTGATAAAATCTTCCGCACCGTCAAGTCGATAAACATCCATGTGGTACAAGGGAATTGCGCCTCCGTATTCAGAAATAAGGCAAAAGGTGGGGCTTGTAATGTCCTCGGTAATGCCAAGTGCAAGTGCAATACCCTTCGTGATTGTGGTTTTTCCAGCACCAAGTGTGCCTTGTAGTGCAATAACGTCACCAGGCACTAACCGAGCACCTATTTTCTTTCCAAGCGCTACGGTCTCTTCTGTAGAGTGAGTTTTAAAAAGCATAGAGAAAGTGTAATGACTTTACGGGAATTATGGCAAGCCACCCTGAGAGTCAAGTTCCTGTATATATTTTTTTATTGCTGTTGTTACTGGAAGAGAAGGGTAGTTCAAAAGATTATTTGCATCTATGTCAACATCAATGGTCTTTGTACCAAGCGGACTTGTCTCGATTATGAACGTAATCGGAGCTTCTACGGTTTTAGAAAGCAAGTCGAGAATAACTGTAGCTGTAAAAGTTCTTCGGTAATACAATCCAAACTCTTCACGTTGGATTGATCGCAATTCCAGTACCTTCATGTTCTTCAAGAATACCTTAATATGTGTTTGCCGTCAAGCTAAACTTTGCGCAAGTTATCCGCAAATTATATGCTTAATTCTGGCAGCGTGTATTGGCATACAAGCGCTTGGATACGATTTTCTACCTCGCGTTCGATTTTTACAAACCGAATGTGCAAGATAAAAAGTCCGTCTAAACGTTTTGTTGTTCTGACGATGGTGCCGATTACGGCATCTTCATCAGAGGCATTGAATTTACCTCGTATGTAAATAAATTGCTCTGGCTTTATCGGCATGGTCGTTGTGATGCGACAACCACCTGTTGATACATCCATAAGAATCCCTTTATGCAGATTTTCTGATGGCGTATAGCTTACCGTGCTGTTTTTGCCTGTTTCATTTTTCTTAACAGCGACAGAGGCAAAGAGACAGGGCTGTTCTATGTCCGTGCGCTCTGTCTGGCGCCGCTGCAGAGGAGACAAGTTTTCTGAATGCATGATAATCATTTGCTCTCCATTCTGCTTGTCCTTCTGGTAGCGTACGGCACGCGTTTCCATTTGGTAGGCGTTTCCCGATTTGTGAATAAAAATCAGCGTAATTTTTGAAAGCTCTTGTGGCTTATCTCCGCGTTCTACCATAACGGCTGGAAGTGCTAGAATCATTGAATCTGGCTGTTTTTCTACGAGTTTTAGACGATAATGTACGCCTTGGGATGCGGTGTAGGTAAGCTCTGTGCCGACTTCAATCTTGCGCGAGTTATTCATGTTTTCTGTCGGTGTAAACGTATCCTTCAGCTTTCCACGCAAAGAAAAAAGGTACGTTTTGCTCTTTTCATCATCAGCTTGATCTAAAAATTCAAATGTTGCCTTAAAAAGAGGCTCTAATGTCAGCGGATCTCGCAGGTAGTAGCGTAGGTTTGGCGTTGGATTTTTTTTGCAGATTGACCAAAGCAAATCCCGCTCTTCACGCAACAGATGTGCGAGCTTTGCCGTATCGTTGACATTCGCAAAGGTTGTTGGCTTGTTTTTTTGTTTTTCTAAGTATGCTGGAGAGGCCTTGTAGTCTGCAAGCATTTTTGTGATGACATACAGCGCTGCCAGCACGATAAAAATAATGAGAATAATAGCTGCCACGTACAGTGGATTGAGTGCCGCGCGAGCGTCAAGTGGAGAACCGTTCATTTTAATACCTCCATGGCATCGGCAAATGCAACAAGCCGAGGGCATAGCTCGTATTCAGCTAAGTCGCCCACTAATACCGTATCTTTTGTTTCGAGCGCCCGTTCAAATTCGGTGAGCATTGCTGATAAATCTGCAAAGTAATCTGCAATCGGTTTTCCTCCGATGCGAATTCTGCTATATGTTTCGGGAAAAAGTGCTGAAAGTGAGGAGGTGTGACAAATGTCATCTACAAGATCTGCTAAGTGGCTAATGACAAGGTTTGCATCTTTATCTTTGCTACTCTGGAGCTGAACAGGAATTTGTTCGAGCTCATGGGCAACCTCACGACAACTTTCGGCATTTTGCAAGAACGCACTTGTAATCTCATCCTGCGCTACAATGCCAAGCTCAATTTTAGTGCGTGCTGTAAGCGGTTGCTTGGTTACCTCATCGAACGTGTCTGCACGAACCTGAACGTTGTCGACAAAAATGCTGACCGTTGTTGCGTTGTTCTTCGCACATTCTTCTTCAAAAGCTTTTAAAACCTCGCCAACCGTTTTTTCGTTTTCAAGCTGTATATCAATCTTGTTTCCGTTTACGTAAAATTCCATTTCTTACCTCGTTTTATTGTGATTTGCCACCATTGGCAAAGTTTGTTATCGTGTTTGATTGTGCCTGCAAGCTGTTGAGCGTGCCTTCCATTTGCCCATATTTGTCTTTGAGCTGCTGCTCTTTTGACGCAAGCTGTGTTTCTAGCTTTCGTATGGTTGTTTCAGAAGCGGTTATGCGCTGCGAAAGCGTGCGGTCTTTGTTTGAAATAATGCCGCCAGTTGAAACCCATGCTCCCAGTTGCTTGTCGAGCGCAACGCCAATGCCGGAGTCTACAATAAGGTCTCCGTCGGAATCGTAGCCAAAGATGTTCTTTATCTGATCAAGATTGTCGCCGAGTGACTGGTCGAGCTTTTTTTCATCAATTTCAAGGTAGCCGCGAAGCTGGCTTGCAGAGTAGCCGCCACCGCCGCCTGATGCCGCACGGGTCGAAATGCCGATTTGTGACAGCATGGTGATGAGCGCACCCTCTGACCAGCGGTAGTTTCCTGCAACAATCGACTGCATGGTCGCCTTGCTGTTGGTGAGTGAAAAGTCATTTGCAAACATGCCAAGGCGCTTGCTAGCGTCTTCCTGCTCGTCTTTTGAAAGATAGTCAAGCTCGCTGATGATTTCAGGCTTATTCTGACTTAATATGTTCATCTCGGCGATAACCTGGTTGTAGGTGCCGACAAAGCTGATAAGCGCATCTTTTGCTGATTCCTTGTCCGGCTCAATCTTTATGGTCGCTGTGCGGTCTGTCGTATCATGCACATTGAGCGTCACATGCGGCACAACATCGTCAATCTTGTTTGTGGGGCGCGTTATTGTAATGCCCTCGTATTTAATGACTGCATCCCCCGCGACGCTTGCTGGGTGAATGGGGGTGTAGCCGAGATTTTTCTTTTCATCAAACGCGGTGAATGTAGAAACAGAGAGCCGCTCGCCCGTGTTGCGGTTACGCACAACAATGCTGTCTATGTTTGGATATTCTTTAAGGCTGAGCGAAATCTTTTTTTCGCCCGTGATTGCGTCTACAGCAATTCCTTTAGTGTTTTGAGCGTCAACATAAGAGCCTTGATTTATCTGGGTTTTATACCGGAAGTGCGACTTCCGAATTATTTTTCAGGAGCAGTCATTTTGTTCCCGTTTTTGGGTAGTTGCTGCGGGATACCGGCATCTTGCAGCTTTGCATTCCACATATAGATGTTCTCCATGTGGTGATTATCGATGAGATACCGGTAAATGAGATACTCCTCGTTGGCAGCCATGATATTGTATCCGGCCTTGTTAATCAGGTCGTATGAGAAAGAC
>CALAEZ010000093.1 GCA_937891125.1 uncultured Treponema sp.
AACGCACGAGCGTAGCTAGCGTGCGGTCGTGGCGTAGCGTTCGGAATGACGCTATTCAACGAACTTTTTGGTCAGCCCCTAAGCAGCAAGAGGAAAAAATTACTTTATCGTAGAGCGGGTGTAGCCGTACCAGTGGACGCCCCAGTCACCCCAAGCGGCATATCCAGAGCTTGATTTATAATAGATGTGGCCACTGTATAGTGATGGCACAGCAAACGTAATTGTCGACGCATCGTTCAGGTTAAAGAACGCTTCCACGCCCATCGTATCAATTGTTGTTGATTGTATTGTTACGCTCGTCGTTGTCTGGCTGAACAAGTTGTGTCCAAACGAGGTAACAGAAGCTGGCAGCGACACACTTTCGATAGCAGTTTCGCCAAATGCACAGTTGCCAATGCTTGTTACACTGCCTTTGATAGTAAGCTTTTTAAGTGACGTACAGCCATAGAATGCGTTGTCACCAATGGTGCATGCGCCCTCAATAGTAACGCTTTCAAGAGCCGTACAACCCATAAATGCAGCCTTTCCAATAGAGGTTACCGTGCTCGGAATGGTTACCGATGTAAGTGCCGTATAGCCACGATATGCGCTGTCACTAATAGATGTACCACTCAACGAAAGCGAAGTGGTGCTGCTATCTGTCACTAAACTAGATTCCGAGGTAACCTGCTTTGAGTTGTCACTTAACGTCACCGCTCCAGAAATGGTACAGCCAATAAGCGTGGTATAATCAGATTTTCCACTGCGCTCATACACTGGAGATGAATAGCCGCTAATCGTCAGGTTCTTAAAGGTGTTGTTCATTGTCGCAAGCGAGCCGCCACCAGAGCCGTTTGTTAATTCAATACCCTTACCGCTGTTATGAGAACCAGCGGTAAGCTTTCCGCTTTTTATCAGCAGATTCTGCGTATCTTGAATAAGCATTGCCTGAGCATAGCTGTTTGTGCTTTCAAGATAATCAATCGTAATACCGTGGTTGGCAGATACACTAAAGAAGCCGCGTCCACATTCGTTTGCAATAATGCTGCCGATATGCACGTTCGGACCGACATAGTTTGCACAGCGCATTGCCGCATACACACCGCTGCCGGACCGCGGAGAACAGCGCGTACCGTTTACCGTGCCGACAACAGCATTTGTCGTGGTGTTCAAAAGCAATCCGCAGTCGTTGCAGTCAGTTGCAGTAACCGTGCCAATGTAAATGCCGTCTACCTTCATTGTTTCTACAGCGTTATCCTGGCAGCCCGTTGCAACAACGTTGTCAACATAAATGTTTTTTGACCAGTAAGTCACGTTACGGTCAGCAATACGCAAGCCCAAGCCACTTGAGCTGTCAAGCGTCATAGTAATGTTATCAAATACCATGTTGTCGCTACCCTGACACCAGAACGTATACCGTGCGTGACCATATACCGTAATATTGCGTACAGAAATATATGATTTTCCATACATCGAAAGTGGTACAATCGCACTTGCTGTTTCATTTGTTGAATACAGCGTATTGTTGTCAAAGTCCAAAATAGTATAGCTGGGGATTTCTACGCCATACAGGTTAGAAATTTTTGAATTGGTAGAAATGCCCGCAGTGTCTGTCGGCTCACCTGAATACATATCAGAAGCGACAAGCACCTTATATTTTGTAGTACGCGAAGGTAAGCTTGCAAGCGCATAATTTAGGGCATCAAAGCCAACAGCCATATTAACGTTTGTAGCAGATACCGTAAGCTCCGTGCCTGAAAGCGTTGTTCCGGCAGCAGCACCATAGAAAATATGCCAGTATTGCCCTGCAGCATTTGCACCTGTTGTCGTATCAGCAGCAAGCACAAAGTACGGTGCAACATCGTTTTCGTCATCAAACTCGTCAAGCTTTGCCTGCAGCTTGTTTACGTCAACATCGCCATCGCTCGTTACAACGCCGTCAGTTGTGGCTGCTGACTGCGAATCAATCGAAATTGTCTTTGAAAAATACGTTGCCGCTGTTGAGCTGCCAAAATCAAGCGTGCTTGAATCCAGTAAATTAATTTTCGCAACAGCATATTCCGTATCTGCTGACTCATAGTTAACCGCAAATGTAAATGTGTAGTCAGTTCCAGCTGTCAGACCAGAAACAGAAAAACCGCTTGTTTCGCCAGCGGTTCCTTCGACCGTCTGAGAAGAAAAATCTGTTGGCACCGGTGTAGCAGAAACCGTCACTGATGTAGCGTCATCGGGAAGCACCCAGGTAAAATCAACACTGGTGCTGCTTGTGGGGGTTGCAGTCAAGCTAATGTCGAGGCTGTTATCAACCGAAACCGCCTTTTTTGTAACGTCAGAAATGATGACATCATACACACGTACCCAGCTTGTCGCACCAATAACGACCGATACGGCATCGGTACCTGTGTAGATGTAAGAAACAGTAGCTTCTGCATTTGTTACAGATTCGTTTGTCGCAACTTCTTCATCGGCAACACGAATATAAGCATACCGATCTGTTTTTGTGCCGCCGTTTGACGTATAGTACATGGTTACCGCAAATGGTCCCTGCACGCTGGCGATAGAAAGATTCTGCTTTTTTATGTCAAGCGCACCAGCACTTGTATTTTCCTGACTACTTGCAGTAAGCGATGCACCGTATCTGTTAAACAAAATCGGTACACTATCTTCGTCTAGGTGATTTATAGTCATAGAAAGACTGCCACTTGTAGCGGCATACGTTACATCTGACTGTAAATAGAACTTGTTGCTGTCTGTTCCGCTAAATGTTGTATACGCAACGTCTGCAGCAGTTAGCGTTGTCGCATTTTCAATAGGACTTTCAGAATCATAAGCAACGCCCTTAATCGTAACATCTGCTAAATCTGCAAAATTCCAGCTAGCGCGTGTATCTCCCGCCGAATACACATACGTCGTATTGCTGTCATCATCTCCACCGTTGTTTATTGATTCGGTTGAGGAGTTTGAACAGCCACTAAAGAATGCTGTCGTAAGCGCTAATCCTGCTAGCGCCCAGAAAAAATTGCCTTTTTGCATTTTCTATTCCCCCTTTTATGCAATCTGTTCTAGTGTAAAGGTACACGCAAAAAAATCAAGAGAAGTAATCTTAAAAAGCTTCACTTTTTATAGCTTGCTTGAAGCACAAAAGCACGGTACCATACAGCCAATGACCGCAAAAAAAAGAGATTATCAAAAGGAACTCGACAAAATCATCCAGAGCATTACAGCATCTCCTGCCGCTTCAAAACCAACGCTGCTTTTACACGCCTGCTGTGCGCCGTGCAGTTCCTACGTCATTGAATATCTTTCGCACGTATTTGCCATCACCATTTACTATTACAACCCCAATATTCATCCGCAAGCAGAATACGTTCGGCGCTTAGAGGAGCTAAAAAAATTTTTACACACCTTTCCGCTTGCAACGCAAAACAGCGTAACGCTCGTTGTTGCTGATTACAATCCGCAAGACTATTTTGAAGCGACAAACGTGCAGAACGAGCCAGCGCTCCAAACCGAGCCAGAAAAGGGCGAACGCTGCCGCCGCTGCTACCAGTTTCGGTTGCACCGCGCGTACGAATATGCCTGCGAACATTCGTTTGACTGGTTTACCACCACACTCAGCATAAGTCCGCACAAAGATGCTGACAAAATTAATGCTATCGGGGAAGCATTACAGGTGACGCAACAGCTCCAGCCGCTGTCGACACGCGCACAGGTAACACAGTTTTTGCCGAGCAACTTTAAAAAGCGCGGCGGCTTTTTACGGAGCACGCAGCTATCAGCTGAATATGGACTCTGGCGGCAGGATTACTGTGGCTGCGTCTATTCTAAACAAAACATGGCTCATGCCGATACTTAAATTATGCAGGAAACCTCCATACAAACGAGAGCGGAGCGCATCCGCGATGTAATACGCTACACAAGCAAATTTAAAAACGCCGCTGTTGTCATTTACATTGACGACAGGATTATTGGCACGCCCATGTTCACCAGCCACATTTACGATATTTCGCTGATTCACGAAGCAGGCTTGCGCGTGCTGCTTGTTCCTGGCGCGCATACGCACATTAACGAAGAGCTTACCGAGCATCACATTGCCTGGGAAATAAAAAACGGTTGCCGCATTACCAGCGAAGAAGCCATGCCGTTTATAAAAACAGCTGCCTTTGAGGTTTCAAACAAGGTGATGACAAGCCTTGCCGGTAAGCATTTAACGGCAGTCATCGGCAACTGGGTGCGCGCGCGCGGTAAGGGCGTCCTTGACGGCATTGATTACGGAACCTCAGGCGAAATAGACAAAATCGAAGATGCAGCCATCAACACCGTGCTTGAAAACGGTTTTATCCCCATTTTTCCGTGCATTGGCTGGAGTCTTGCGGGAAAGCCCTACAACATTTCGTCCATACAGCTCGCAACGCAAGTAGCCATGCATCTTCATGCTGACAAGCTGTTCTTTTTGGTGCCCGATGCAGAGCTTTCAGAACGCTATTTTGTCATACCGCCCGAAATCGGTATTTCTTCCGATGGCTGCATTCCAGCAATGACCATTGAAGAGTCAGACCGTTTTCTGCAGGCAAACAAAACGCCAAAGACAGACGCGCCAGCAGACAATTCTGCTCAGTTTACTCACGTGCGTTCCATGATTCATCTTGCGCGCACCGCCTGTTTACAGGGAGTAACACGCGTCCATATCCTAAACAGCTCGCTCGAAGGAACCTTACTCTGCGAAATCTTTAGCAACTTGGGCTCGGGCACCATGATTTACTCAAGCAATTACGGTAAGATTCGCCCGATGACGCGCGAGGATATAGCTGCAGTGCTTTCGCTTATGCGTCCGTTTGTCGAAAAAAAGATTTTACTGCCGCGAAGCGAAGAGCAGCTCCAGAATCAGTACAACGACTACGTTGTCTACGAGCTTGACGGCGCTATCCGAGCGTGCGCCGCGCTGCATGTGTACGAGGATGCGCAGGCAGAAATTGCGGGCGTTGCGGTCGATGAATCCTGTACGCACATTGGCATTGGCCCCAAAATCATTGACAGCTTGATTGAAAAAGCAAAAGCGCGGTCACTCAAGAGCGTCTTTGTGCTTACAACGCAAACATCAGACTGGTTCGAAAAAATCGGCTTTAAGCCAGATGAGCTTTCTACTATGCCGCAAAAGCGACGCGAGCTGTGGTCTCCAGAGCGCGGCTCAAAGCTGCTGCGTCTGGAAATCCCACAAGGCTGATTTTACGTCCTGAACTGGTCAATCTGGCTACCGATGCGGTAGATAGAGCCGCTTAGAGAAGACGTAATATTCAAAAGCGAATTGTCTGACTCCTCTATCTTTTTTACGCTCTCGCCCATTTCTGCAACAAGTGACTGTACACTGTCTGATGACAGCTTAAGCGCTTGTACTTCACTGGTAATTTCCTGCTGTGCACTTTCTACGTCATTAGAAGCAGTTCGTACCTGCCCCGTGGCGTCATTCATGTAGTTAAGCGCATCACCAATCTGCTTAGAGCCTTCTGACTGCTCTTCCATTGCCAGCTTAATCTGATGTACCAAATCGCCGGTGCCCTGTATTTTTTCCATGACAGCCGTAAACGCTTTGTCAGACAATTCTGCTGACTGCACAACATCGGAGATAGAGCCTAAAATGCCCTTTAGCTGCGTGCCAATATTTTTTGACTGCGCCGAAGAGTTTTCTGACAGCTTTCGGATTTCATCGGCAACAACGCTAAAGCCTTTTCCTGCATCTCCTGCATGAGCCGCTTCAATGGCCGCATTCATTGCAAGCAGATTTGTCTGGCTTGCGATTGACGAAATAACGTTGTTGGCGTCATTAAGCATTTTAGACTGCTGCTCAATCTGACCAATGCGTTCGCCAACTTCCTTCTGTCGCTGAATGCCCGTGTTTACATCGTTCTGCAGCACATCAAATTCTGATGCCATTTTTTCGATAGAGGCAGACACCGAACCGATGTTGCCAATCATCTCAGTGACCGCTGTCGACGCCTGCTCAACGCTTTCTGTCTGTTTCTGCAGCATGGTGCGAAGCACACCGACCGCCTGCGAAATTTTGTCGACCGAGCCTGCGGTTCCCGTTACTGTCTGGTGCTGCGCATCAATTTCTGCGTTAGCATTCCGTATGTTTTCCATGATTTCACCACGGAACTGGCTGTTTTCTGTCACCATGTCGCTTAAATGCTCGCCATACGCCGCTAAATCGTCTTTTGAGCCCTTTAGCTCCACCACAATGCTCTGGAGCTTTTCAGTAAACTTGTTAAAGTTCTGCACGACCTTGCCAATTTCGTCATTTGTTTTGCCGTCAAGACGCTGCGTTAAATCAGCGTTGCCGGTTGCCACTTTTTCGATGGCGCCACTGACATGCTGCAGCGGCTTTATCGACAGCTCCACCACAACAATGCCGATGACAAACGCAATAATCAGCGCGACAACGCCGATAAGAATCATCGCACGCAAAAGCTCGGTAATGCCGCTGTAAAAATCGGTATACGGGGCAACGCAGACAACCGACCACGCCGAATTTTCGATGGGCTGATAGGCAACCGACATTTTCATCTGCTGCACTTCATCGTAATACACCTCGGTTCCCGACGCGCCCGCCAAGATTTTTGCAAGCACCGGCTTAAAGCCCTCGCTTGCTTCGTCAGCAACAACAATGCTGTCTTTTACCAAATCCTGCTTTTCATGCGCAATGTATTTGCCGCTGGTGCGGCTTACCACAAATGGATGCGAGCTTTCGCCGACTGTAATGGCGGCAACCGTGCGGCATAAGTCGGTTGCATCTACGACTGCAGAAATTTCTGCAATCTGCTTGCCGTCGGGTGCTTTTACTGGAACGGCGTAATATGTACACAAATGCCCGTTTACCTTGCTAAAGTCCGGATCCTGGAGTGCCCGCTGTCCCTGCATAGAAACGCGCAGGTACTCTCGTGTGTGCAGGTCGCTCCATTTGCCTGTTGTCGCGTATCCAATGCCGTCTGCATTGAAAAATCCCATGCCGTAATACTTGGTGCTGCCGCCCGTTGCCGTGTTCACTAATGCCCACTTGTCGTGCATGTCTACTTCTGGATTGCGCACAACAGAAAGATTCGCAACCGACTCAAGCATTTTAAATTCGCGCTCGTTTATGACGTAAATGTCACTTGCCGCTGCATGTACAAGATTGGTGTTGCCTGTTTCTACAGCGTTCGTCAGCTCAGAGCGTGACTTCCGGTATGAAAAGACAACAATGAGACTTGTTGACAAAAGCACGACAGCAACAAGCGCAAGATTGATTTTTTCCTTTAAGCCCAACATTTTATTCTCCCCATTACTTTTTCTATTTCTGTTACTGTGCGCTGTAGGCCTTTTTTAGTACCGCTGCACACGAAGCTGAAACCATTGCATAAATCTGCGGAGCAAGCTTTTCTAACAGTCCGTCCTTTAGACCGGGCACTCCGGCTTCTCCCTGTATAAACATGAAAATATAGCGGGCGCTTTCGCTGTCACTGCGCCGCAGAATAATTGCGGCGTCAGAAACAAACTGCATTCCGTTTACCGTAATTGTCATATCACGAATTTTTTCATATACCGGAATTGTCTTCCCAATGCTGTCGATGTCGCACGAAAAATGCGTAATACTGATGTCGACAAGCTTGCCGGTGAGGTTTTGTCCCTTATATGCAAAGGTAAGTGTGCTGCGGTCATCGCAGTTTACGCGTACGGTTTTTCGTCTACCGCCAGCATTGTTTTTTATCAAAATGCGATTAAGCCGCTCAAAATTTTTAGGCGCTCCCGGCTCCAGTCCGATGTAGCCGCCCTTGATTTTTGCTGTATTTGCATAAAATGACTTAAACCGTGTTTTTTCTGCAAGTGACCATTTTTTTGAATACACCACGCTGATAATTGCTTTATCGCCATGCGTCTGCTGGAGCGCCTGTATGTAAGATTCCCACTGTATGCCAGCAACAGAAGAGGTAGTGTCAAAAATAAAAAGCGAGCCGGGAAAAAGCGAGATTATTGCTTTTATTTTCTGCGGAAGCGAAAAAGAAGCATCTGCCCTTACTGCGTAGCACTCGTATCCATACGACAAAAACGTCTGCAAATACGTTTCTGGCATGAATTCAAGATTCGGTGCAATAAAAAATACTTTTCGTCCAAAAATAGACAATGAGTTTTCACTTTCAGTCAT
>CALAEZ010000094.1 GCA_937891125.1 uncultured Treponema sp.
GAGACTCGCTAAAATTGCTCGCGCGCTCGCAATTTTCCGGCAACTTCGCTGCCGTCGCTCGCTATTTCCAAGGGAATAAAAATGAGCTGAGCTTGCGGGGACCGAGCATTT
This sequence comes from uncultured Treponema sp., assembly GCA_937891125.1. GTDB lineage: Bacteria > Spirochaetota > Spirochaetia > Treponematales > Treponemataceae > Treponema_D. The sequence goes on from CALAEZ010000094.1 coordinate 112, forward strand.
CTTTATCTTCTGCTAACAGCTCTTCCCACGGCACTTCTGCCCGTCGGTCGCGGTTTTGCGAAAAACCGGGGTCTTTTTCTTCCATTTTTTCAAGCCAGTCGTATTTGTACAGACGCAGGCGCAGTGCATTCGTGCAGGAAAGCGTAATGCCGCTTGTTCCAGGAACAAAAAAGAAAAGCATACAGGAAATAACAAATAATCCGATATTGTAGACAAACATAACTGCAGAAAAAGCAGGATTATCAAAAAAAATGATAAAGCTCTTTTTTAAGCACTTTTTGAAGGTATTTTCTTCTTGCAAAAAATACAGCGGAATAAACCACTGGAGCGATATAAACGACACAAGCAGCATCCAGAAAACCACGGCGGCAAGCAAGAGTGCAAACAGACCGAGCTGCGTCTGATGCAAGTAAAAATACATGCAGTACAGCGGCACAATGCAAAACAGCGCCAAAAGCACACCAAAGCACAACGCCGTTTTCCAGACAACCTTCATCGTGCGAAACCATGTTGCAAAGGTTGGCGTGTTAAAATCTGCCGCCTTCCGCGCGTTTGCACCCCATGCAAAAACGGGTATCATAAAAATGCCGCTACAGAGAATCCCAGCAAGCACTGCCGCAAGCGGGCTATATGCCCAGGCAGCAAGAATGCCAAAAAAAGATGCAAATCCCAACACAAGCGAAAGCGTGTTGCTTACAATAAGTGCAAAAAGGTTATCCCAACCGTCACAGAGGTTTTTTTTGAAGAAAAATCCGAGCATATCGCATCCTTAAAAGAGACCGCTTATCACGCCGTCGTCATCGACATCAATATTAAGCGCTGCTGGAAGCTTTGGAAGCCCCGGCATGGTCATAATGTCGCCAGCAAGCGCAACGACAAAGCCAGCGCCGCTGTACAGCTGCACGTCACGCACCGGGAATACATAGCCGCTGGGCGCTCCTACGCGCTTGGGGTCGTGACTTATGCTGTTCTGCGTTTTTGCAATGCAGACTGGAAGCGAGCCGTAGCCCTGGTCGGTAAATGCGGCAAGCTTTTTTAGCGCGCTCTCGCTGAACGAAACGCTTTCTGCACGGTAAATCGACGTTGCAATCGTTTCGATTTTTGCTGTAAGTGGAAGAGTGCTTTCATACAGGTGACGGAACGCTTTTTCGCCTTCGCCGGAGTCGCAGAGAGAAGCAACACGCGTTGCAAGCTCTGTGACGCCCTCTCCGCCCTTTTCCCATGATTCGCACAAAATCGCTTCGCTGCCGGTCTTTGCACACAGCTCCTTAACAAGCGCAATTTCGTCTGCGGTGTCAGAAACAAAGCGGTTAATGGCGACAACAGCAGGAACGCCATACTTGCGTATATTTTCGATATGTACGCGCAAATTTTCAAAACCCAGCGCAAGGGCGGCCATGTTTTCAGAGCCTAAATCTGCTTTTGAAACCCCGCCGTGCATTTTAAGCGCACGGATAGTCGCCACAATGACAACCGCGCTCGGCGCTAAGCCTGCTAAGCGACATTTGATGTCTAAAAACTTTTCGGCGCCTAGGTCAGCGGCAAAGCCGGCTTCGGTTACCACGTAGTCGCCGAGCGCAAGCGCCGAGAGCGTGGCATTCACGCTGTTGCAGCCATGCGCAATATTGGCAAACGGGCCGCCGTGAATAAAGGCAGGCGTTTTTTCGAGCGTCTGCACCAGATTGGGGCGGATGGCATCTTTAAGGAGCGCTGCCACGGCGCCCGTGCATTTGAGAGCGCTAAAACGCACCGGCTTTTTATTGAAATCTTCGCCAATGGTGATGTTGTCAATGCGCTCTTTAAGCTCGCTTATGGTGCGTGAAAGGCAGATGATTGCCATAATCTCGCTGGCAACAGAAATGCAGAAATGGTCTTCACGGGGAACGCCGTTTGTGCGGCCGCCTAAGCCGATAATGCAGTTGCGCAGCGCGCGGTCGTTCAAGTCTACACAGCGCTTCCAGCTGATGGTGCGCGGGTCAATGCCCAGCGCGTTTCCCTGCTGTATATGGTTGTCTATGAGCGCGGCAATCAGGTTGTTCGCAATGGAAATGGCGTGAATGTCGCCCGTAAAATGCAAGTTGATGTCTTCCATCGGCACAATCTGCGCATAGCCGCCGCCGCACGCGCCGCCCTTTACGCCAAAGCAAGGACCAAGCGAAGGCTCACGCAATGCAATAACCGATTTTTTTCCGATTTTACGAAGTCCGTCTCCCAGTCCTATTGAGACGGTGGACTTTCCTTCGCCGGCAGGGGTAGGCGTTATGGCTGTAACCAGAATGAGCTTTCCGCGTTTTGCCGGATTCTTTGCCTTTTCCTGAAGCTCCCGCAGCTTTCCCATGGTGATTTTTGCCTTGTAGGGACCGTACAGCTCAAGCTCATCAGCCGAAATGTCAATTTTTTGTGCTATCTCCGTAATAGGAAGCATTTTGTTCTTCTGGGCGATTTCGATGTCTGTCATGTATATCTCCATAGGTCAGGATTTGAGAATAATACGTTATTTTAGCAGAAGAGAAATGTAGCCGCAAGATGTGCGAGAAAACCATCACGGAAATCAATTTTATAGGAAGAGGCATAAAAAATAGCGCGAAGGAGAAGTTG
>CALAEZ010000095.1 GCA_937891125.1 uncultured Treponema sp.
GGCACACCGCCACGCCGGCGACGGGGCCGTAGGCGAAGGCGCCGATGAGGGCGGGCAGCTCGGCGAAATCCAGCTTGATGAACGAGGGCATCAGCGGCACGGGAAAGGAAAGAAAGCTGAGCACGACGGAGACTGCCGCCAGCATCGCGGTGCCGGACAGCCTGCGGGTACGGGATACGGTGGACATTGTCATAAAAAACACCTCCGAAAAAAACACGCCCGCGGGATGCGTCCCGGGGCGCGGACATTTCTGCACAGGCGCTGTATACGGTGGAAATCACCGAAAAAAGCCTTCACCGCCTACTTTTTCATTATGCACGCAAAGGCTCTGCGGTTTTTATACCAGGGCTTCTTATGCCGTGTGGTAAAAAGATTCGCGCCCACCTTGTATATCCTGCATAGCACCCAGCTTTATCCATTCCATTGTATTTACCAAGAGCGCGCGCTTATCAAAAATGCCACTCAGCTCCTTTAAGCAGTTCATGATTACGCTTACCTGCACATTACTGCACCCCATAAGAGATGCAATTTCCTTTACCGAAAGCCCACTATAATGGCCAAACAGCACAAAGCGTGTATTTTTTGAAAGACGAGAAAGCTCTAAAAACTTTAAGACATTCTTTTCTGCGTTCAAAGCCAAAACAGCGCGGCTTTTAAGGAGCTTTCCGTGTGCAAAAGCTTCTGCACATTCAGAAAGTTCATGCATATCAGCTGGAGCAAAGAACAAAGACGCACAGTTTTCTGCCTCTAATAAAAGCACAAAGGGCACGCTTGGCATACGCTCTGCCCAAAGCACACACGGCGTTTCTTTTCCATTTGTTCATACTGTCTTGCTGTCTGTGCCATCTTCAAAAGGGCTTCTCCATAGAGGGCCGACATTTTGAAATCAGGTTCTGGAGTTGCTTCTTCTGTTTCTTCAGAAACAGGATTAGGCAGAGTCTTTTTTAATGCTTTCAAATCTTTCTGAAGCTTTTTTCTTTCTTCAATCTGAGGTTTGAGAGTATTTGCTTCTTCTTCGGAAATATAGCGGCTTTTTGATTTCCCGTTTTCTTTCCATTGCTGACAGTAATATTTTTTATCGTTTATAACCTTTTCTGTAATGTATCCAATGGGAAGTTTTACAATCTGTTCTTCTAATTCGTTAATATCCGCCATATTAGACCTCTTACAGATATTTAACACCGATTAACACCAAAAGTAAAGGTTATAATTGGTGTTAAAAGTGAAAATTGCGGTGGTTCGGTGGTTGAGTAGTCTTAATCGCAACGCAATTAAATTACGTATCGAAACCCGAAACCACCATATATAGCGTTTATGGTCAGCCCCCTGTTATAGCGGGGGCTGGAGTTTGGGGTAAAGTAAGTAGAACTTTTGTCTAAAAATTAGCTTCCAGGTCAAAAAAAAGGTGCTGACCAAAAAGTATTATCATGCTGTATTCGTAACGAAGTTTCAAACGACTTGACCTGCCTGACCTGCCTGTCGGCAGACAGGAGTTCGGAATGACGCTATTAAGCAAACTTATTAGTCATCCCCTTTTGCTAAACGCTTAGTCTGTAATTACTACAGGAATTTCATAACTTGTTTCACGAATTTGCGTTGAAGGCTTTGCACGCACAATCAACGTGTAGCTACCAGAGGAAATATCTACTGGAAGACGCGCTTCAATTTGCTTAGGTAGGTTCCAGAAATAATCAGTAAGACGGATTTCTTCTTCTCCTTGCTTTAGAAAAACGCCTTGTGTCTCATCTTCCTTTTCAAACTTAAGGTATTTGCCGATTATGCGAATTGTATCACCTTGCATAAATGAATCGCTTTCATCTTCCGCATTTAGAACAGTGTCAATAAACGGAAGCATCTTAAAGCGGTTTGTTGTTCGCTTCCACTGTGTACTAGTGGTAACAGAGCTTGAAACAGCAGAGTCAGTAAAAAACCGCACGCGCAATTCATGGTCTGAACTTTCGAGCTTTGGAGTAAATTCCGCAGTTTTATCA
>CALAEZ010000096.1 GCA_937891125.1 uncultured Treponema sp.
AGCCGCTTATGGAAGACAGCCACGTGATTTTTCAGGCGCACGATGCCTTTACGCTTACTCCAGAAGAAGTGTGTGCACGCCTTTCTTGCGAAAAACTTGACTGGGTGTTCAGCGATGTAATCTGTTACCCAGAGCGGCTTTTAGAGTGGGTGCGCACCTGGCTTTCAAGCAGTCGCACAAAAAACATGATATGCACAATCAAAATGCAGGGCGCCATTGACTGGTCGCTTGTTGCAGAATTTGTCGCAATACCCAACAGCCGCGTAGTGCACTTACATTATAACAAGCACGAGCTTACCTGGATGCACTGTGAACGCTAAGTGCTGAAAGCAAGCTCTAAAAATACGCCAGCTCTTGCGAGATGCTTTTGGTGCTTTCGTCTACGGTAACGAGGCTTATGGCTGGGAGTAGACAATGCTGCAAGCGGGGCATTTGCGCAGTCTAAAAATAAAAGCTCCACAAATGCACTTGACGATATACCTAGTGGGGGTATATAGTTTCGGCATGGAAGAAATGACACCAGCTTGTTGTTGTGGAACAAAAACAAAAGAACGGAGCGAAGAAGATGTTCGCTCTATGACAAATCGCTTAAGCCGCATTGAAGGGCAGATTCGCGGCATCAAGCGCATGGTTGCAGAAAATGCCTACTGCCCTGACATATTGGTGCAGGTTTCTGCTGTAATCGCCGCATTAAAATCCTTTAATAAAGTGTTGCTTGCAGATCATCTTCATTCGTGCGTGGTGAATGACATTCGCGCAGGAAAAGATGAGGTTGTAGACGAGCTTGTGCATACCATGCACAAGCTGATGTCGTAAAGGGGCGGCGTATGGAACGATATGCAGTAACCGGCATGAGCTGCGCCGCCTGCGCTTCTCGTGTAGAAAAAGCGGTCGCAAAGCTTGACGGCGTTACCGAATGTGCGGTCAGTCTTTTAACAAACTCACTCACGGTAGCTGGAGCCGCCGATGCTGGCGCGGTCATTGCTGCTGTCGAAAAAGCCGGCTATGGCGCGGCGTTGCTCGGCGACACGTCAGCTACGGGCGGCGCGGTGTCATCCGCTGATTCAGCACGTCAGTCTGCGCACACCGCACAAAATGATGCGCAGTCAGCACTTTTGCGTGATACCGAAAGTCCGCGTCTTATAAAGCGGCTCGCCGTTTCACTCATTTTTCTGCTTGCGCTCATATATGTGTCGATGGGGCACGCGATGGCGTCATTTCCCCTTCCGCGTTTTTTTTCGGCAAACCCACTTGCGCTTTCACTGCTTGAGCTGCTTTTGTCAGCAGTTGTTTTAGTTATCAATCAGCGTTTTTTTACGAGCGGCGTTACGGCGCTTTGTAACCGCGCACCAAACATGGATACGCTTGTCGCACTCGGAAGCGGCGTGTCGTTTGCCTACAGCGTTGTGCAGCTCTTTTTGATGACTGACGCTTTGGTAAGTGGTGACAATGCTGGCGCTGCACGCGCTCAGCATAATCTGTATTTTGAAAGCGCCGCTATGATTGTCACGCTTATCACCGTGGGAAAGTTGCTTGAATCGCTCTCTAAGGGCAAAACGACGACTGCGCTTAAGGGCTTGCTTTCACTTGCGCCAAAAACGGCAGTTGTCATTCGCAATGGAGTAGAAGAGACTGTTCCGGTGGATGCGGTAGGCGTTGGCGAGCAGTTTGTGGTGCGCCCTGGTGAGCATATTCCGGTTGATGGCATCGTGGCAGACGGAAGCAGCGCTGTTGACGAAAGTGCGTTAACGGGCGAGAGCGTTCCTGTTGATAAAAAGACGGGAGACGCGGAACATGCGGCAACCGTAAACGTAAACGGGCATCTTGTGTGTACGGCAACGCGCGTTGGTGAAGACACAACCCTTTCGCAGATTATTCAGCTCGTAAGCGATGCTGCAAGTTCAAAGGCGCCGATTGCAAAGATTGCAGATACGGTTTCGGGCATTTTTGTGCCGGCCGTCATGCTGTTAGCGCTTATAACAGCGCTCATCTGGCTTTTGGTGGGGCATCCGCTCCATTTTGCGCTTTCCCGCGCCATTTCCGTGCTTGTTATTAGCTGTCCGTGCGCGTTGGTGCTCGAAAAGGCATTTTGTTTAAGACGGCAACAGCCCTAGAGCAGGCGGGACGCACTCGGGTGATTGCGCTTGATAAAACGGGCACGATTACAAAAGGCGCGATGACTGTTACGGACGTCATGGTAGCGCACGGCACGAGTAAGACTGAGCTTTTACAGACAGCGCTCGATCTTGAGGCAAAAAGCGAGCATCCGCTTGCAAAGGCTGTCGTGCGCGCGGCAGCAGCAGCTACTCTTGAGCCGGGTGCGGTAGAAGATTTTGCCGCGCTTGCCGGAAACGGCGTTACTGCCCGCCGTACGTGTGACGGTGCGCTGTTATATGGCGGAAGCCTTGCCTTTATCGAAACAAAAGCCGCTGTCAGTGACGACATGCGGCAGGCGGTAGCAGCGCTTTCCGCGCAGGGGAAGACGCCGCTTTTGTTTGCGTCTTGCGCCGTCGCAGGCGCTGCTTCTGACCGTGCCGCCGACGTAGAGCCAGCAGTAGCCCACGTACTCGGCGTGATTGGCGTTGCAGACGTCATAAAAGAAGACAGCGCAGTAGCGATTTCTGCACTCCGTGCGCTCGGCATACGCACGGTTATGCTCTCTGGCGACAACGAACGCACCGCACGCGCCATTGCCGCACAGGCAGGCGTGGACGACGTGATTGCCGGCGTGCTTCCTGCAGGCAAGGAAAGCGCAATAAAGCGACTCAAGGCGCAGTTTGGCGCTGTTGCTATGGTCGGCGACGGCATAAACGACGCGCCGGCGCTTACTCAGGCAGATACTGGCATTGCCATTGGCGCGGGCACCGATGTTGCGCTTGACGCTGCCGATATTGTGCTCATGCACAGCCGCCTTACCGATGTGGTGCATGCAATTCGCTTAAGTCGCGCAACGTTGCGTACCATCCACGAAAATCTGTTCTGGGCATTTTTCTACAATGTCGCCTTGATTCCCGTGGCGGCAGGTGCCTACTATGCTTCGTTCGGACTGGCGCTCAATCCCATGCTCGGCGCGGCGGCCATGAGCCTTTCAAGCTTCTGCGTGGTGACAAATGCACTGCGATTAAATCTTATTCGCCTGCCGCCGCTCTCGCAGCGTGCAAAAGCGGCAAAAACAATACATACAGCGCCTGCGGAGAAAACAGGCTTGCCTGCCGAACTGGCGGGCAAGCCTGCCGAATTGGCAGGCAAGGAGAAAGCTATGTCAGAAACGACAGAAAAAGTAATCAAAGTTGAAGGAATGATGTGCGGTCACTGCGAAATGCACGTCAAAAAAGCGCTGGAAGCAGTCGATGGTGTAACGGCGGCTCAGGCAAGCCATGAAAAAGGCGAGGTCGTGCTGACGCTTGCTCACGCGGTCGATACCGGTGCGCTTGAAAAGGCAGTGACCGACGCCGGCTACACCTACCGCGGCTAGCCGTGCGAGAAAACGCAGCGCCTGTTTGCAAAAAAAGCGTGAGGGAGGGGGCTGCGTTTCGTCTGTTTGCTTTTTGAAAGTGGTAGCAGAGCGCAAGATTTTAAGGCTTCCTACATAAAACCTTGTTTACAGCGTTTTTTGCGTGTATACTGTCGGCAGATGAAGCTTCGAATTCTTATTTCAGCAGCACTTTTAGCTGTTGTCGCTGGCGCTTTTATGCTGTACGTGCGTATCACAAACCTTGTGGTGTATGACACTGCCACCAAGTACCTGCAGGAAACCGCCCAGCTCTATGCCGGAACATTCAAAGTAAAATTTGCAGATCAGCTCTACATGCTTGAAAGTCAGGCACGCTATTTTCTGGATGTTGACATGACCGACTATGCTGCCGTTAAGCAGACCATCCTGTCAACAAAGGGAGTCGGCGAATTTAAGCGCATTTCAGTAGCACCAACAAGCGGCATGACCATAAATTCAGACGGACACTCTTCCGGCAATATCCTGTTGCGCGATTTTTTTAAGGGAGCAATGCGCGGCGAACAGTCTGTTTCTTCCAGCGTGTCATTTGATGAAGACGGAGAAGCCGTGCTCAGTCTTGCAGTGCCGATTTTCCAAAAAGGCATGATTGTCGGCGCCATCATTGGAACGCTTCCGTATACTGCTTTAGATGAAATCTTTTCCGTTGATACGTTTAACGGTAACGGCTATGCATTCCTTGCGGGAAGCAGCGGAAAAATTCTGGTTGATTCAAAAAATGAAAACAGCCTGTGCACGGGCGACAACTGGCTTGATTTTCTTGTTGAACAGAATGCTCTATCTGCACCTGCCTTAAGCGACATTCAGCGGGATATTCTGCTTTCAAAAAACGGCATGATTCGCTACCGCATTGGAAAGGAAAGGCGCGTCCTTGTCTATGTGCCGCTTGGTATTAACGACTGGTATGTGCTTTCAGCGGCTACTGCTGACTACATCGAAACGCAGCAGCAGCGCATTGCGTTTAATACGCTGCTTGTCATTCTCATAATACTGACCGCTTTTGCACTCTGTGTGCGCCTTATTTTTGTTTTGAGCAAGAGAAACGCTTCTATCGAAAAAGCAAACGAGCTTTTCTTATCGACAAATGAATCGGCGCAGTCATTTCTGTTTGAATTTTCCATTGCGGAGCGCTCTATCACATTTACTGGAAACACTGATTTTATTTTTGGGGAAGATGTGCACTCCCTGCCGCAAGAGCAGTTTTCGCGCATCGAGCGGCGGCTGCACAAGGCTGATTTTGCCTTTTTTAACGAAATGCGCATGTTCATCTACCGGCATACCGAACAAAAAGAGTTTACGAAAGAAATACGCATTTTGCGAACCGACAACTCGTATGCGTGGTTTAGAATCAGCGCAAACCGGAGTGAGGACGGCAAAACGATTGTCGGCAAAGTGACAAACGTAAATGAACAGGTAATCCGGGAGCTAGAGCTGAAAGAAAAGGCGGAAACCGATTTGCTTTCTGGCCTTTTAAACAAGGTGTCGCTTGAAAATCACGTTACCGAGCGTATAAAGAAAAACGACATGCTTATGGGTGCCTTTTACATTATCGACCTTGACAACTTTAAGCAGGTAAACGATCGCATCGGACACAGCATGGGCGACATGGCAATCTGCGATGCTTCCGCAAAGCTCAAACTGGTGTTTTCAGAGCGCGACTACATTGCCCGCATTGGCGGCGACGAATTCTGCGTGTTTTTGCAGCTGCGGTCGAATATGCTTCCCAATCAGATTACAGCGGTTATTACCGAAAAGGCGCGTTCACTCTGCGCCATTCTGGAGGAAGATTATAACGGCGAACATGCGGTAGTGCACGTGACGGCAAGCATTGGCGTGTCGCTGTACCCGCAGCAGGCGCAGACGTATAAAGAGCTGTTTAAAAAGGCAGATGCCGCACTGTATCAGGTAAAACGGCACGGAAAAAATGATTTTGCCATTTATGAAGACCACATGGGAGATGAAGGAGAATCAGTCTATGCATAAAACAAACGTAAGGAACAAAACAGCTGCAGCAGGCATCTCCGCCTTAAGCGCAGGGCGTTATTGACGACAGCATTGACATGGTGAGTATAGGAGCCGGAACGGTGGGGCTTTTTGCAACAAACCTAACCATTCCTACATTACCGTTTCTGTTTTCTGACGAAGAGACTGCATGGAAATTTATGGACAGCTCGTTTATGGAGCGCATAAATACAGATGCAGCCAGAGAAGGCAAAATCAATGGTACGCAGACAACCATAACCAATTTTTACAATGGCAAGCTGTATAAGATTCACCACTGTTTTGCACTGACTAATCACGTATATAATCCGGTTCCGCTTATCATACGCTCGTCGCTGTGGAACAGTCTTTCAGAAGCAGACAGACAGGTTATTTTAGAGGCTGCCGTACATGCATAGGCTCTCGACCGAAAGCTTATCAAAGAGCAGGCGGCCCTCTATGCAGAAAAACTTTCGGAAGAAGGCATAACCATTACAAAGCCAGATCTTTCTGAGCTGAAAGCCGCCACCGCTGATGTCTTTGATGTGTTTTCCGCAGTCTACGGTGAAGAAAACTTTTCCGAAATGAAGGCAACGCTTGCTGCCATACGCGGCTGAGCATACTGACAGGCAGCATAACAATGAGTTGTACTGCAGGTGGCTTGACCGGTTTGTCGGCTTTGAACTTCTTGTTAAGTTTTGCTTTTATATCAAGTTTGCATAATCTCTTTTAGCATAGAAGATACGCATTATTGAAACTGTTTTTTCCACATCATCAATTAAATATAATGCGATAAAATTTCTGTAAAAAATAAAACGATGATATCCTTCATTCTGCAATACTGTATTATCGCTAAGAGAGTACATATATGGATTTTCTGAAATATTTTCTTTTTCGTTTAGAAAGTCTACAAGAAGCTTGTCTGCGACTTTTTGATTTTTAAGCGTGTCAGAAATGTAATCTACAATTTCCGACAAATCTTCTTCTGCTTTTTCCATAATCCTTACATTATAGGCCATGT
>CALAEZ010000097.1 GCA_937891125.1 uncultured Treponema sp.
AGAAAAAAAATCTGAATTTGCAAAACGAGAATCTGACTGGAACGCTGAATTTGAAGCATGGGGAAAAGAAAACCCTGAGCTTTTAAAGCAGTGGAAAGCCGGCTACGCGCTTGAAGCAGACGGAGAGGCAGATGACCCGACATACGAAGTCGGAAAGAGCGTTGCAACCCGCACTGCAAGCGGCGACATGATTACCGTTATGGGAACGCGCTACAGCTCACTGGTTGGCGGAAGCGCAGACCTGAAAGGCTCTAACAAAAGCGGCATGAAGTGCGACAACGGCACATTTAATGCAGAAAACCGCAAGGGTCGCTCTCTTGAATACGGTATCCGCGAATTTTCAATGGCAGATGAAGCTTGCGGCATTACGCTCCACGGTGGACTTCGCGCTTACTGCGCAACCTACCTTGTATTCAGCGACTACATGCGCGCTGCAATCCGCTTAGCTGCAATCATGAAAGTGCCTGCAATCTTCGACCTGACGCACGATTCAATCTATGTTGGCGAAGACGGTCCGACCCACCAGCCGATTGAGCATCTGTCTTCACTCCGCGCAATTCCTGGCGTACAGGTGCTGCGCCCGGCAGATGCAGAAGAAGTGGTAGAAGCCTGGCACATGGCACTTGCCGTAAAAGACCATCCGGTCGTATTTGCGCTCACCCGCCAGAACGTGCCGGTATTTGCAAAGGAAGACGCAGGCTGGCGCGAGAACATTAAGCGCGGCGCTTACATCGTGCAGAAAGGTGCTGACACGCCTGACGTAACGGTAGTTGCAACCGGAAGCGAGGTTGCAATGGCGATTGAAGCTGCAAAGCTTTCTGGCAAGAAGGTGCGCGTTGTTTCCATGATGGACAAAACGCTCTTTGAAGAGCAGGATGAGGCTTTCCAGAAGCAGATTCTTGGAAGCGGCCGCGTAATCGTGGCAGAAGCCGGCGTAAGAAACGGCTGGGAAGGCATTGCAACAAGCCGCCGCGACTGCTTTACGATTGACCGCTTTGGCGAAAGCGGTCCTGCAAAGGCAGTTGCAGAAAGCTTAGGCTTTACGGCAGCAAAGCTTTCTGAGCTTATAAAAGCATAATGCAAAGCAATGCATAAGCAAACAGCGGCCTTGTGTGGTCGCTGTTTTTTTTCGCACACACAGCTTTTGCCTTACAGCAATAATTTAAATGACACTAGAACGATTTTTGTAAAACTGGTATACTCTTCACCATGAATACATTAGTTGCTCTATGCGCAGTTGGAGCCGAAAAAATACTCGGTAACGAAATAAAACTTCTCGGTTATAAGCTTGTCTCAAATGCGCCCGGTCGTGTTATATTTTCTGGAGATGATGACGCCCTGTTCCGGGCTAACCTTTGCCTACGTACTGCCGACCGCGTGTATCTGCAAATGGCTGAATATGAAGCGAGCAACTTTGACCAGCTGTTTGACGGCATATACGCAATTCCATGGCAGGATTTTTTACGCAAGGACAGCCGCGTCGTTGTTGACAAGGTAAGAAGTCACAAATCCATTCTAAACAGCGAGCACAGCATTCAAAGCATGGCGCAAAAAGCTATCTACAAAAAGCTTGGCAGCGTCTGGCACATGCAGACCTTGCCCGAAAGCGGCGCCGAAAGTGACATTCGCATCTACCTGACAGAAAACCGCGCGCTCATTCTTCTGGATTTAAGCGGACTTCCGCTTCATAAGCGTGGATATCGTACAGACGGTGGCATTGCCCCCTTGCGCGAAACAACAGCCGCAGCGCTTCTACATTTCTTCCTCTGGCGTCGCAAAACGCCGTTACATGATCCCTTCTGTGGCAGTGGCACCATTCCAATTGAAGCAACGCTCTATGCATACAATGTTGCGCCAGGCTTTGGTCGCCGCTTTGCAATGGAGAATCTTCCTTTTTTTGATAATCAGCGTGCACTTGAAATAAAGCGAGCAGAGGCAGAAAAGATTCGTACTGATGTCGAGGTTCACATCACTGGTACTGACATTGATCCAGCAGCGGTACAACGCGCACGCACCAATGCAGAGCATGCGTGTGTAATGGCTGGTCGTGCACTCAATCTTATCGACAGCAGTGACAAAGTACGCCGACCAGATTTTGATGTCGCTGATTTTAGCGATATACAAGCGCCGTTCCCCCATGGACTGTTGCTTTGCAATCCGCCTTATGGCGAGCGCATTGGCGATGAAGCACAAGCCTCTGCTTTGTACAAAAATATGCAATCGCTCTTACTGGACTTTAGGGGGTGGGATATCGGAGTCATCACTTCTCATACACAGTTTCAAGAAAGCTTTGGTCGCCCTGCCACCAGCGTAAAAAGTCTCAAAAGCGGTAATTTAGATACAACACTCTATTTATACACGCAGCACGAAGGCACTCAAAATCAAAAGCCGACTACACCACGCATGAGCCGTTCCCACGATACTCGTAAAAAGACAAATCGTTCTGAAAAAAAACTTCACAAACCGGAGATATTTTAATGGCTATAGTTGTTGAACACGATAAGCGCAAGCACGAAATTCTCGAAAAATCATTTGAGCTGTTTTGCCGCGATGGCTACGAGGATGTTACCTTTCAAAAAATTGCTGATGCGTGTGGCATTACACGAACAACTTTGTATATCTATTTTAAGAATAAACGTGAAATATTCACCTGGAGTATTAAGCAACTAACCGAAGAGCTCGAGTCTATGCTTATGACTATCATCAAGGATGACAGCTTAACGAGTGAAGAATGTCTTCGCCGCACGCTCAGCTGGATTATCGATGCATGCACTGCGCGACTGCAAATGTTTGACGTGCTGTTGCAATACTTAATGCAGATTAAGAAAAACGGTGACGACCCTTCAGCGCGTGTACATAGACGCGTCCTTCGTGTGCAGCATCTGCTTAGCATGCTGATAATCCGCGGTCAAAAATCAGGAGAATTCAAAAAAATACCTGTAAAGGACGCAAACGAGCTTTTGTACAGCTTGATAGAAAGCGCTATTTTCCGCATTGCAGTGCTTGCAGAAAAAGACGTAACAAGTGTAAAAAAGTCGCTTAACCTTGCTGTTGACGGTTTCTTAAAACGAAGTTACATCTAAAAGACTGCAAGCGGTTTTTGTGCGCTCATCTCTGAAAGACGGCATCACGTCATTTTTCTGCAAAATCGAAAGAGAACTTGCATCAAAAGCATTTTCAGGCTTTGCAATCGAGGGCACCGTGAATTTTTTATAGCTATCATCGGTATACGAAGCTGGAGTATACGTGCCATCATCAGATAGGGTTCCTATCTCGACATCGGTGCCATTTTCGCTAATGGTGAGCGCATCAAGCGTCAGCAAACTGAGATCAGGCTTCGTCCAACGATAAAAATTAAAATACCGCCCCTCGTCCTGCCAGGTGTGAAAGAGGACGAGTCCTCCTACCGTCAATTCTACATCCAAAAAACTTTCGGGTAGAATTTTATGTGCTTCGACAACCGCACTTGTAGCTGTTACCTCGCCATCTGATACAGCAGCAAGCGTAAACGGTCTTGTTTCGCTGCTGTTACTTAAAATAAGACAAAGAGAATCAAAACTTGTGTCTAATCCTGAAAAGCCATCCTCTGGTAAGGTCAGCGACAAGGTATATTCGCTCGTTGACGCATTTCCATAATAATACACGGTCGCTTCATCTGTAATATCTTGGCTTCCTATTCCGCTTGTGTTTTGCACCCACGCAGAATAATCGGAATATACATAGTACGAACCATTGTAATAGCGAACACAGTAGCTGTAATAGTACCCACTATACACATAATCGTCAGCAAAACTAAATGAGGTGAGTGTACTCCCGCTTTCCGCACACGAAACTTGCCCGATATTAGTCCAATCGGTAGAAGCTGAACCATCGCTCGAAGTGGAGCTTCGTCTGAAAATATTTGCATACGTTACTTTTGAAAGAAAAGACTCATCCTTGATTGGTGCAGATGTAACAATGACACTCGTTCCCTTTGACAACACCGTTGGAGCCGAAATCCCCGTATCAGAACTATCGTTTTCTCCAATAAGAGAACAGGAAAGAGCTGCATTCAAAGCGCACAATACGAGAATAATACATCCTGTTGCAAAAATATGTTTCATCGAAAAATCACCTCTTATATTTATCGGCAATTTACGGTGAAGATTTATAAGATTTTTGCCTACAAAAAAAGCCTTTTTGTCACGCAGCAAAGTTCATTTACTCTTTACTAAAGAAAAAAGTAAACCACCAAATGTCCATGCGATTTGTCATAGCAGCACATTGACAGACCATGTATCCGCTTTTGTTTATACCAAAATCAAGAGCGGTTCCAGATATTGATAGTTTGCCGTTATGTACAGTCCAATTAAAATTAGAATCTTTTGCCATATCCCAATACATTACCCCTGTTCCATTTTCTTGCAGAACAACTTTAGTAGGCTTATTATAAAGTTTTCCTACATCGTAGCTACTGCCATTGTTATGACAAGCACAACGCCACCAAGTACCAACATATTTTTTCATAAGAGCCTTTGCTTGTTCTCTCGCCTGTTGTTCAGCGAGTTCTCTTTCTTTTTCAGTTTTTTTTCGGATAACGAAATGTTCGCTGCTATCCTGCCACTGAACATACTCATCCCAGACAGGCACATTCTCAGCAACTTTTTCAAAAACGCTTTCTCTTGTTTCCTCTGTTGGATTTAAAAACTCACCTGCAATCTGTGCATGGTAAATTTCTCCCGGAACTCTGGGACGCCATGATAAAAGAAGTGCTCCCGCCTCATGAAAATAGCCGTTATCGGAGCCAAATTTTACATGTCTGTTGTACAGTGCTCCGGAAATGGGTACATCAAAAGACATGCCGATTCCCTTAAGGAAATCCTCCTCCTCTTTTCCATCATAAAGAAAGGTATAGGTGAATTTAATGTCAGGCACATCCTTTGCCACCTGCATATATACAATAAAAGGAATATTCTTCCTGTCACTGATCTCACTTTTATGTATTCCTTCTATCCTGAAGGAAGCTACATAA
>CALAEZ010000098.1 GCA_937891125.1 uncultured Treponema sp.
GCCTGCTCGCCGGCCAGCTTGCTGCGGCCGTACACATTAAGCGGCGCGTAGTCCCTGCAGTCCGGCTCCCAGGGCCTGGTCCCGAGGCCGTTAAAGACATAATCGGTGCTGAGGTACAGCATCTTCGCGTCCGCTTCCTTCGCCGCCTCGGCAAGAAAGGCTGTCGCTGTCGCGTTGATGAGCCGGACCTTCGGGGCGTTTGCGGGGTCCTCGGCGGCGTCGACCGCCGTCCATGCCGCGCAGTGGACGATGACATCCGGCTTTATCTCCCGCACCACCCGGTGCACGGCCGCCTCATCCGTAATATCCAGCGAGACATAAGGCATGCGCGTAACAGCTGAGCCATCCTGCGCACCGCTGTACGTTTCCTTCAGATCGGAGCCTATGCCTTCATGCCCCCTTTTGTCCAGTTCATTCATCACGTCGTGGCCAAGCTGACCCGCGGCGCCGGTGACAAAAACCCTCATTGCCTTCCTCCCGCCTTAACGGCTGCCGTACATCCTCTCGTAATACTGCCTGTACTCGCCGCTCACAATGTTTTCCCACCAGGTCCTGTTGTCCAGATACCAGCGGATGGTCTTCACGATGCCGTCCTTAAACATGGTCTCCGGCAGCCAGCCGAGCTCTCCATGGATCTTCGCCGGATCGATTGCGTAGCGCATATCGTGTCCCTTCCGGTCCGTCACAAAGGTGATGAGGCTCTCCGGCTTACCAAGCTCCTTCAGGATGATCTTCACAATATCGATGTTCGCCATTTCATTATGGCCGCCGATGTTGTAGACCTCGCCCGCGCGTCCCTGCCGCATGATCAGGTCGATGGCCTTGCAGTGATCGGCCACATAGAGCCAGTCGCGCACATTTTCCCCCTTGCCGTAGACCGGCAGCGGCTTATCCGCGAGCGCATTCGCGATCATGAGCGGGATGAGCTTCTCGGGGAACTGGTACGGGCCGTAATTGTTCGTGCAGTTAGAAAGCGTTATTGGTAGGCCGTACGTGTGATAATACGCCATTACAATGTGGTCGCTTGAAGCCTTGCTTGAAGAATACGGACTGCGCGGGTCATACGGTGTGCTTTCAGTAAAATAGCCGGTTTCGCCTAACGAGCCGTACACTTCGTCTGTCGAAATGTGGTGAAAAAGAACGTCATCGCGCTTGTTGTCTAAAGAGCAGCCCCAGTAATTTCGCGCCACATCGAGCAATGTGTAGGTTCCCATTACGTTTGTTTTTATAAACGCTTCCGGTCCTAAAATAGAGCGGTCAACGTGGCTTTCTGCCGCAAAGTGAATGACGGTGTCAATGTCATACAGCTTAAAAATACGCTCAAGTTCTGCGCGGTCGGTAATATCGACTTTTTCAAAAAAATACCGCTGATTGCCGCCAGCCGCTTTGCCAAATTTTTCTTCAACGCCCGAAAGATTTTCAAGATTTCCCGCGTATGTTAGGCAGTCAACATTTACAATCTTTCCGGTAAAGCCAGAGTCCATAAACTCTTTAGAGCCGGTTGCAGATAAGCCAAACAGATAATTTATAAAATTAGAGCCGATAAATCCCGCTCCGCCAGTTACCAGTATATTTTTAAGTTTTCTACTCATTTTCTTCTCCAAAAATCTTTCAGCTGTTACCGTTGCCATTTTCCGTTTATATCAAAATACGCGCCGTCTTTGTCAAATGCCGGGTGCTTTCCGTCTTTTTCTGAAAGAAGCGGCGTAATATCCGGCGCAACTGCCTTCCAGTCAATGCCGATGTTCACGTCGTTCCACATAAAGCCGCCCTCGCCTTTCGGGTCGTAAAAGTCCGTGCATTTGTAGGCAAACACGGCTGTTTCAGAAAGCACGTAAAAGCCGTGCGCAAAGCCTTCGGGAATGTAAAACTGATTCTGCTTTTCGCCGTCAAGCACAACGCCGTAGTACTTACCAAATGTCGCAGAGCCCCTGCGTAAATCAACTGCCACATCATACACGCGTCCACTTACCGCGCGCACAAGCTTTCCCTGCGGATGCCGTGTCTGAAAATGAAGGCCGCGCAGAACGCCGCGTGTGCTTGCACTCTGATTATCCTGCACGAATTTCATCGTTAAGCCTGCCTCAAAAAAATCGCGCTCACTGTATACTTCAAAAAAATAGCCGCGCGCGTCTCCAAACACTTTCGGCTGAATCTCATACAAGCCCGAAAACTCAGTTCCGTCTGCCGCTACGCATTTCTTAAACTCAAACACATTTATCTCCAAATTATTGCCACGCGGATTCGAAATTGCTACGCAATTTCCTCTATGCAAAAAGAGTTTCCATAGGAAACTCGAATCCGCGTGGAGTTCTCTATCTTTCCGCAATATATTTTAGATAAGCGCCGTAGTCGGTTTTGTAGCCAGAAGCCAGCTCCAAAAGGGCTTCGCGCGTAAGCCAGCCGTTAGCGTAGGCAATTTCTTCAATGCAGCTTACATACATTCCCTGCCGCTTCTGGATTGTCGCAATAAAATTGCTTGCCTCCAAAAGCCCGTCATACGTGCCAGTATCAAGCCACGCCATGCCGCGACCAAGCAGCTCTACTGCAAGGCTTCCGCGCTCCAAATAGGCGTTATTTACGGCGGTAATTTCAATTTCGCCGCGCGCACTCGGTTTTACGTTCTGTGCAATCTGCACAACCTCATTGTTGTAAAAATAAAGGCCGGGAACTGCGTAGTTAGATTTCGGCTCTTTTGGCTTTTCTTCAATGCCAAGCACTTTTCCGTCGGGAGCAAACTCAACAACGCCGTAAGCAGTCGGGTCTTTTACCATGTAGCCGAAAATTACCGCCTCGCTCTGCTTTGATTCAATGCGCGCGCGGGCGTTTTTAAGCGTGCGCGTAAAGCTCTGTCCGTAAAAGATGTTGTCGCCAAGAACAAGAGCCACATCATCGTTTCCAATAAAGTCTTTTCCAACGATAAATGCGTCGGCAAGTCCGCGCGGCTTATCCTGCACCGCGTACTCAAAATGCATACCAAGCCAGCTGCCGTCGCCAAAAAGCTCCTTAAAAAGCGAAATATCGCGCGGCGTTGAAATAATCAGCACCTCGCGAATTCCTGCAAGCATCAAACATGAAAGCGGATAGTAGACCATCGGCTTATCGTACAGCGGTAAAATCTGCTTGGAAACAGCTTTTGTAATCGGATACAGGCGCGTTCCGCTCCCGCCCGCTAAAATAATGCCTTTCATAAACGGCTCCTCCAGAAAATATTCGGCTACTGCGACTTTATGACGGCGTATGCCGAAAGCGATGTTGACAGAATACTCAGCAACGTCACCAGAACGGTTGAATATTGATTGAAGAAGTAGAGACCAGAGTTTGTTTTTGCCGTAATCGTCGTTTCAGGCAAAATGGCATCGGTCTTTTTAAGCTTAGCGCCGTCAAACGTGATGATGTCAACCGCATGACGCTTATTCTTTGTGCGGTCAAAGCCGCCTGCCAGGCCCACATAGTATTCAAAATCGCGGTCAGGAATATACGGGAAGCGTCCGGGATTAGTGACAGCGCCAGCGACCGTTACGAAAAATTGCCTAAACGGCACAATGAGGCGGTCGTTTGCTTCTATCGGCTGCGCGGCATAGTAGCTTGCGTCATAGAGC
>CALAEZ010000099.1 GCA_937891125.1 uncultured Treponema sp.
CACTTCCCATTGCAGCAAAACAAACTGCAGCGCAAGCTCTTCTTGCCGTTTTTAACCGATACGGAAAATCAATTACAACGGCAAACTATGCAACTGAAACAACGCTGATTGCAAGTCTTTTGGAGGATTTAAGCGCAGAAGATTTACAGTCGCATATCGAAGCCTTAGACGGAGTTGCCGAGGCAATCAGTGCGCTTCAAGCTGCTGCTACTGCATTCAAAACGGCAAACACCGAATACAATAAGGCAACCTCGGCGGCAAAAGCAAAAGAAACTGCCTCTGAACTAAAAAAATCAATGCTCACCTGCATAAACGATAAGATTATTCCGTACTTAAGTGCTGTAAGCTTGATTGATGCAGAAACGTATGCTGAGTTTGCAAGCGAGATTGAAAACGAAGTAAATCGCGCCAACGCATCCACAGCAAAACACTCCAAGAAAACAACAAGTGCATAGCCGGTAGCACATCCATATCTAGCCCGTGCAATTCTTACGTAAATCTGCTATACTGAGCGCATGAGCGAAGAAATGCTAACAGAACCGACCGATGTGCGCTGGAAGCAGCGGTTTCAAAACTACAAAAAGGCACTTGCTTTTTTACGGAGCGGTGTAGAACTGCAAAAAGAGCGCACTTTGTCAGAGCTTGAATGTGGCGGTGTTATTCAGGCATTTGAGTTTACGCAGGAATTATCTTGGAAAGTCTTAAAAGACTTTATTGAAGAAAAAGGCGGCGGCGAAAAACTATACGGAAGCAAAGACGCTATCCGAGAAGCCTTTAATCGCGGGCTTATTTCTGATGGCGAAATTTGGATGGACATGATAAAAGCAAGAAATCTAAGTAGCCACACCTATGACGAAAAAGATTCCATAAATCTTGTAAAAGATATCAGTGAAAAATTTATGCCCTGTTTTTCTGCATTAGAGATGAAACTTGATGACCTTGCATAAAACACCGCTTGACGAATTGGGGCTTTCTGAAAAAACACGCTCAGCCATTACCAGCATATACGCAAAATATCCTGCAATTCAGAAGGTCATTTGTTATGGAAGCCGTGCCATGGGAACGTTTCGCGAGGGAAGCGACATCGACATGACGATTGTTGCAGACAGTGCGTTTTCTCATGCAGATTTGCTTAGCGTCTTAAATGATTTTGACGATTCTGATTTACCATATCTCGTTGACATTTCAGTTTTCTCGGAGCTTAAAAACCCCGATTTAGTTGACCATATCTTGCGCCGTGGTAAGCTTATATACGAGCGAACCTAACGCGGTTGAAGTGCAAGCAAATCTGCTCTGTGCAATCCGTACGTAAATATGCTATACTCGCGCCTGTGAAACAGTCAGAAAAACGAACGGAACAGCCGTGGTATGAAAAGGCGGCGGGAAAAAAGCCGCGCTCAGAAAAAAATGCTGCAAAAGCGGCAAAAAAGCAGGAAAAGAAAAATGACGCCACAGAAAAGCGTGAAAAATCGCTTGCACGTAAGCCGCAAGCCTTTTCACGCAGTCAGGCAGCTGACGGCAGACAAAATCTGCGCACTAAAAAGGCAGATTTCCGCGCTCCGATAAAATCTAAGTCGCTTTCAGCTAAACCGCTGTTTGACCTAAGCGCAATTCCTTCTGACGCACGCGCCATTATCGAACAGTTTGACGTCCTTATTCAAAGCGTGCGCCCATTAAGCGCAAAACAGCAGGTTGTTCTTCCACAAGACATAAAAACGCTTTCCCACCAGCTTACCGACGAGCGCGAAAGCCGCCGTACCGGCTACATGAACAGCGCAAGCTCTGTTTCTGCCTACATTCACTATTTTATGTGGTGGAACTTAGTGCGCTTAACGCGCCTGTTAGCTCCTCTGCCTGCCGCCGCTTTTCCGCTTACCGACGGAGACGCCGTGCTCGACATTGGAAGCGGTCCGCTTACCGTGCCGATTGCGCTGTGGCTTAGCTGGCCAGAGCTGCGCACAAAAAAACTTACCGTCTACTGCATGGACACTTCGCAGAATGCGCTGAGCGCAGGCGAAGAGCTTTTTTTGGCCGTTGCGGCAAAAACGCAGTGCGTGCCCTGGAAGATTGTGCGCGTGCGTGGCGACCTAGGCGAGCATATTCAGATAAAAGAAAAGGCGGCGTTAATCACCTGCGCAAACGTTTTTAACGAGGTCGTGCAGAAAAGCGATATGCCGCCTGATTTTCTGGCAAAAAAATACAGCCGCATCCTTTTAGATTTTGCCCGCGCTCGCACAGATGGCACCGCAGACGGCATAGGCGGCACTTCCAGTATTTTGCTTATCGAGCCGGGCGACCCAAAATCTGCCCGTTTTATCTCCCTTATGCGCGATGCCTTTATCAGAAAAGACTATGCGCCGCTTTCCCCCTGTCCGCACAGCGCGTCTTGTCCCATGGCAGGCCGCCATGTAGACAAAAACGGCAATTTTAGCGGTAAGTGGTGCAACTTTGCCTTTGCTACCGCAGACGCGCCTGAAAAGCTGCTTACGCTTTCAGAAAAAGCATTTTTGTCTAAAGACCGCGCCACACTCAGCTTTGTGCTGCTTTCAAACGGAGGGGTGGCAAAAGAGATAGAAAAGAACCGCGAGCAGCAGAAAAACGCCGCATGGAAAGCCCCGCTCATGCAGGCGCGCATTACAAGCGACGCAATCCGCCTGCCAGAGCAGCACGCAACCGGCTACTATGCCTGCAGCGAGAAAGGACTGTTGCTTGTGCTCGACAAAAAGCACGCAGAGCCAAAAAGTGGCGACCTTATTGAAGTGCGCGCGCCTTCCGAAAACGCGCCGACAGACAAAAAAAGCGGCGCATGCGTTGTGACTCTGTAAGCGATGTGTAGGCGGTGTGCGCGTTGTGGCGACGGGCACTCGCGCCGTTGCACGCAGATACCCGCAAGCGGGCGTCAGCAAGCAGGCAGTAACAAGCGGGCGACTTTGCGCGCGCTAAGATAGCGCGCCGCTAAATAGTTCCCTAACAGCCGCGTTTTTCGCTATAATAGCGCCATGCTTTTTTCACCAGTAGAAATCGAAGAAACCGTAAATATGTTTATGCGCCACAAGCTTGACGTGCGCGCAATCACCATGGGCATTTCGCTTCGCGACTGCGCCTGTGCTGACGGCAAAAAAAGCCGCCAGCGCATGTATGACAAGATTATGCGCTATGCCGGAAAGCTTGTAGAAGTCGGGCAGGGCATTGAAAAAGAATTTGGAGTGCCGATTATCAATAAGCGCGTTGCCGTCACTCCGATTAGCCTTGTTGCAGAACCAAGCGGCGAATCTGACTACACCGAATGGGCTGTCACGCTCGATAAAATTGCGCACGAGCTGAACATCGACTTTGTAGGCGGCTTTTCTGCGCTCGTGCAGAAAGGCATGACACCCGGCGACCTTACGCTTATAAACTCAATTCCGCACGCATTAGCCGTAACCGAGCGCGTGTGCTCTTCAATAAACGTGGGAACGACCAAAAACGGCATTAACATGAACGCCGTTAAGCGCATGGGCGAGGTCATCAAAGAGACTGCCGAAGCGACAAAAGACAAAGACGGTCTTGGCTGCGCAAAGCTGGTGGTGTTCTGCAACGCGCCGGAAGACAATCCGTTTATG
>CALAEZ010000100.1 GCA_937891125.1 uncultured Treponema sp.
GTTGCCCTAGCACTCTACTTGTTGCACGTTCTTTTTAGTGATATGCTGAAAGCCGTCGGATTCGTCCGACAAATTTTTTATTTTTAAGGATACATGTATGGATTTTGTTTCAGAACTCCGTGCCAAGGCAAAGGCTGCTGGCAAGACAATCGTTCTTTGTGAAGGTGAAGACAAGCGCGTTGTAGAAGCGGCTTCACGCATCGTAAAAGAGGGCATTGCTAAAATCATCCTGCTTGGCAACAAGGCAGATATCGAAAAATTCGGCTTTGATATGAGTGGTGTTACCATTGTAGACCCGACAGCAGATGCAAATGCAGACAAGTATGCAGAAATTCTGTATAAGGCACGTGAAGGTAAGCTGAACAAAAAGACTGGTCTTCCTGAATATGCAGATGTAGCGGCAGCAAAAGCTGCGGCGCTTAAAGACTACACTATGTATGGCGCTCTTATTCTGAAAGCTGGTGACGCTGACGGCTTTGTTTCCGGCGCTTGCCACTCGACCGCAAATACCCTGCGCCCAGGCTTGCAGGTTATCAAAACAGCGCCAGGTTGCAGCACGGTTTCTTCATGCTTTATCATGGTAGCTCCAGAGGGCGGAAACAAATATCTGTCAGAAGGCATTGCTGTTTTTGGCGACTGCGCTATCAACATCAACCCGAATGAAGAGCAGCTGGCTGACATCGCTATTGCTTCTGCGGGAACAGCAAAAGCAATTGCTGGTATTGAGCCGCGCGTTGCAATGCTTTCATTCTCTACCAAGGGCAGCGGCGCAGACCCGAAAGACGGCAACACGGTTGAAAAAGTGGTTCATGC
Organism: uncultured Treponema sp.; assembly: GCA_937891125.1. GTDB lineage: Bacteria > Spirochaetota > Spirochaetia > Treponematales > Treponemataceae > Treponema_D. The sequence continues at coordinate 814 of CALAEZ010000100.1, forward strand.
AACAAATATTGCGCACGAAAAGGCGCCAGAGCTTGCCCTTGACGGTGAGTTCCAGTTTGACGCAGCAATCGCGCCGGAAGTTGGCGAGCTCAAGGCTCCGGGAAGCAAGGTTGCAGGACATGCAAACACCTTTATTTTCCCGAATATCAACGCAGGAAATATCGGCTACAAGATTGCAGCGCGCATGGGCGGATGGAAGGCAATCGGTCCGATTTGTCAGGGCTTTGCAAAGCCGCTGAATGATTTGAGCCGCGGCTGCAATGTTGATGAGATTGTTGACACCGTAGCAGTGACCGCACTGCAGGCATAAGTCGCAAAGGGGATATCTGAAAAGTATTGGTCATCCCCTTTGCTCTGACGGGAGCAAGCTTCCGTCGCGTATGTATCTATAACGCGTCCGTGCGCGTTATAGGTGGCGGAGATTTTCGCTGTCGTCGTGAATGTAGCGCTTAACGGCGTTTTCGTTAATTTTTTCTGCAAGATTAAATTTCTTGATTGCCCAAGAAATACAGCGTACTGAAATCACCATGGCGGCAAATAAGCCTGCAAGCAACACAAACGGAAGCAGCGTTTGCGTGGGAATACTCTCGCTTGCTCCCGGTATGTGGGGAAGTATAAACAGCAATATAAAAATCAACGTAAGTTCTACTGCAAGCCCCAAGACTATGTTAAAGACAGCGACGCAAAGATTAAACACCAGGGTGCGTTCAGATTTTGTCATGCGTCTTTTCCTAGCGCGTGCTCTTTTTTGACCGTGCCAATAAAAGAGATAATAAGCAGAATTCCGCAGACAACAACAGCGGCGTCTGCTACATTAAATGTTGGCCAGCGCTCCATACCCAAAAGACCGTAGAATTTTACATCGATAAAGTCTACAACGCCCTCTGTGCGGAAAAAGCGGTCAATCAGGTTTCCAAAGCCGCCGCCCGCAATGCCTGCAATCGCCCAGCGCTGCAACTGCGTGAATGTGTCGTTGCGCACATATACCACGAGCACTAAAACAATGACAATGAGCGGCACCAGGCGGAATAAAATACCGCGTGCCATGAGTGACCAGCCCTGTCCGATGCTGAATGCAATACCGGGATTGCATACATGAATAATACGTAAAAAATCGCCAAAAAACTGTGCGCCCACTGTTGTAAGCGGAATATGCTTTACGACAAGTAGCTTTGTCAGCTGATCGGCAAGAATGACAACAAGCGTTAAAATCAAGGGAATAACTTTTTTTGCTTTCGGGTGAATCGGCTTGAATTCAACCGAAATCGTATTTTGGTCTACCATAGAGCAAACTATATAAAAAAAAGCGGTTATCGTCTACAGTCCTGTTGGCAGGTCTATAAACACGGTTTCAAGGCCACAATCCTTTTCGAGCTTTGCTCGAACCAGATTGACACCAACTGTTTCTGTCTGATAGTGACCGCCTGCAATCACGTTGATGCCGGCTTCTTCTATCGGGTGGTACTCTTCGTGCCCAACTTCCCCGGTAATGTATACGTCAGCGCCGGCTTCTACCGCCTGAACAAAATCGTCGCCTGCACCGCCAGAAATTATCGCAACGCGTGACACCAGTGGCTTTCCAAACGCAAGCACGTGGAGCGGCTTTTCGCCTTCAGGAAAGAGACGCGCGGTTAGCTTTTCAAGCGTCAGCGGCTCAGGAAGCGTTCCGATTGCGCCAAGCCGCATACCGCGCCATGAGCCGAACGGCTGTACATCCTGCAGGTTAAGGCGGGCGGCAAGTCCAAAGTTGTTTCCGACAAGCTCATTTGCGTCAAGCGGGATGTGACTTGCATACAAGGCAAGGTCGGCGTCTAAAAATGCCTTTATGCGCTTGTAGTGCGTTCCGGTAATGGGCGTGCAACCACCCCAAAACAGCCCGTGGTGCACAAACAAGAGCTGTGCTCCTGCTTCCTGCGCCCGCCGTGCTGTTGCCTCGCATGCGTCAACGGCAAATGCTACTTTTGTAATCTGCTTGCTTTCAGGCGCGCTGTTTTGAATCTGAATGCCGTTTCGTGACGGGTCGGAAGCAAAATCCTCTTTATGCAAAAAGCTGTTAAAATAGGCGTCAAGCTCGTTTAGTGTCATTTTTTTTCTCCGTTGCGGATTATTTCGACAGGCTGTAGCAGCTTTACTGCGTCCTGAATGATTTCATCTGTTTTTCCGGCGACATAGCGTGGAATAAAAAAGGTTTTGTCGCGCCAGGTACCGAGCCTCCAGGCAGTGTAGGCGTCGGTCTGCTCAACAAAGCCAAAGCCTGCGGTTGTGTATTCGGTCACGCGGTTGAGTGCAAAAAAGCCGAGCACATTCTGTTCGTAGCGAGAAACAAGCGGATTCAGCTTTTCCATGCTGAGCATATCAACCGCATAAAAAAGCTGCGCGTCAGCACCGAACTGGCTGAGCGCAAGCCGGGTAAGCGCCTCATAGCAGGAGGCGGTAATCGCAGCATCGTTTTTTTCAAGTTCATCGCTTGCAGCATCCTGTGGTGTATGCGTTTTCTGTGCTTTACGGGCAGCAAGCGCCAGCGACACGCTGTGCGCACGGCGGAATAAGCGGCTGTCAAGTGAAAAAAATATGCGCTCATCATACAGATGCGGCGTGTTAGCATAAAAGTCAGCTGTAAGCACAGTGTAGCCTTTTTGCGCAAGCATGAGACAATACGGCTCGTAGTGAATGGCGCTTGCGGTGCTTTTTGGCACCAGCAGCACAATCGGCTTGTGATCGCCCGTTTTTTCTTGCTCGTTCGCATGCTCCTGCTCGTCTGGCTGCGCTTCGTGGTGCGCTGCCGCGTCCGCAGGTGCTGTTGCGCCTTCTTGCGCTGTCGTAGCCGTTGCTTGCCGCTGTGTCCCTGCATCTTTTGCTACGGCGTCTGCTACCGCATCTGCGGGTGCAAGCGCATACGTGTACAATCTGCCTGTGATTCTTGTTGGCTCAAAAAGCTGGTGCCGTACTGCGTAGCCGGTTGCAAGCGTTCCGGTGAGATACTGCGTTTGCTTGGTAACGCCAAAGTCACTTGGACGGTACTGCACGGGACGAAACAGCACGGTACAGACACCGAGCGCTAACGCTGCTACAAGCTCAAAAAGGCTAAATGACACAAACAAAATGCTGTAATGGTCTACGTACAGCTGTGCCGACAGGCGGAAGAGCGCGCGTACGTTTGTTAAAAACACAAGCAGCGAGAGCGCCGCAACGAGTAAAAAAAGCGGCTCTGCGCCCCACAGCGCGATTGTGCAGAGAGAAGCGAAAAAAGCGGTTGGCGCAAGCAGACTTATCGGGTCAATGCGGGCTTTTTTGGTAAAAAAAAGGCGTAGACAGGTTATGCATATAAGCGCAAGCGAAAGCAGTGTCGCAAGAAATGAATCATACATAGCTACATCCTGGCTACCGTTACGCGCGCTGGTGCATTGGGCGTACTTTTTTGCCAAGCTCGCCTGCTACGTCAAAGCAACGGTCGCTGAATTTTTCGATTTGGCGCACCATATCCATATACAAAAGCTCTGCACGCACGTCGCCGCCTTTTTCCATGCGGTCACGCGCAATTTTGCGCAGCGCAGTGCGTTCGTTGTCAATCTGCTGCTCAATGCCGCTTGCAAACTCAAACTGCTCCTGCGTGAGTGACTGCATGTTTGCCACATTTTTGTGGATAAAATACAAAAGTTGGCGGGCAAGCTCAAAATACGGCAGCAGGCGGTCGACGTCTTCTTTCGGGAACGTCATTTCGCGCTCAACAGCTTTTTTAATCTGATTTGCAATGTTCAGACAGCCATCAGCCATGCTTTCCATTTCGCCGGCAAGCTGCACCATGGTCGACACATTATCCTTAGATTCGTCACTTAAGTGCAAGTGAGAGCAGCGCACCAAGTAATGCACAATTTCGTCCTGCATCTGGTCGGTGTAATTTTCCAGCTGCTCAATGCGTGCGTAGTGATGCTCGATAAAGTCGTTGTCAGGATGCTGTAAGCCGTCCTGCAGGCTGTCAAACATCTCCACAACAACATCTGCAAAGGCACTCATTTCCTTCTGTACGCGGAATACGCAGCCTTCGGGAGATTCTGCCGCCATGCGCTCGTTGAATTCCAGCCGGTAGGTCGTCGGAACGGCGTTTTCGTCGTCTTTTACGAGCTTGTGCATGAGCCACACAATCTGCTTGACAAATGGCAGGAACAGAATGGCACCCAGCACCTTAAAGACGGTATGCAGCATCGTAATGTCGTAGATAATCTGATGGTCGTGTGAAACGGTTGGCGTGATAAAATCAACAAAAGCAAGGAAGGGCTTAAAAATAACCAGTGCGATGACCGCGGTAGAAAGATTGAACAGCACGTGCAAGAGCGCAACGCGCTTTGCGTCGGGGCTGGCTCCAAAGGATGCCATAATTGCGTCAATCGTTGAGCCGATTGTCGAGCCGATTATCATCGCCGCACTGAACTCCCACGCAATCAGGTTGTTGTAAGCCATCGTTATGATGATGGCGCTCATCGCGCTCGACGAATGCAGTAAGCCGGTTATAATCGTGCCGACAAGCACGCCGATTAAAATGCTTAACGCGCCGCGTCCCTGCACCAACGCAAGCAGCTGCACGACTGGGCTGTCAGCACTCAGCTGGAAGGCGGCAGAAAGCCAGCCTAAGCCGATAAAGAGGAGCGCAAAGCCCATGATTGCGTGTCCGGCATTTTCCTTACGGTAGCGCTTTACAATCGTCAGCAGGTAGCCAAGCGCAAAAATTGGAAGCGCCAGTGTTTCCATTTTAAAATTAAAGCCGAACAGAGCAACAATCCAGCCAGTTACCGTGGTTCCAATATTCGCTCCGAATATGACCCCGATTGACTGCTGCAATGTCATCAGTCCGGCATTGACAAACGTAACGACCATGACGGTCGTTGCACCCGATGATTGAATAACCATCGTTAAAATCATACCTGTAAGAAGACCGACTAAGCGGTTTCCTGTAACAAACGCAAGCGCCTTCTGGAGCTTCTGCCCCGCGCCCTTTTGAATTCCGTCGCTCATCAGCTTCATGCCGTATAACAGCACACATAAGCTGCCTGCGAAATTGATTATTTTAAGCACCATAATTGTGGGCAGTATAGCCGAAAATACTCTTTTTGCTCAATGGAAAAGCCGGCTCTGGGTGAAAACTTTTGAAACTGCTTTCAAATCTTAAAAAATAAATCTTAAAAATACATTTACAAATCGACGGGGTGGGGGTATACTGAGCTTGCTATTTGGTGGCGCTGATTTCTGAGAGAGGAGCTTGCACGTATGGAACATAGTGACGTCATTGTCACTCCGGAAAGCATGGCAAAAATTAAAATTGCCATTCAAGATGAGATTCCGCTTACAATTACGACCTATACCTTGCCACATAAGACCGAAGATTTCATGAATCTGATTCTTGCAACATTTCTGCAGGAGCTTCATCAGGCGCGCCTAATTGAATATTTAAAATATTGCCTCAGCGAGCTTTTAACTAACTCAAAAAAAGCAAACACCAAGCGCATTTATTTTCGCGAAAAAAATCTCAATATTTTTGACAAAGCCGATTATGAGCGCGGTATGCAGAACTTTAAGTCAGAAACGCTTGATAACATTGACCATTACCTGCAGTTGCAGAAGGATGCAGGCTTATATGTGCGCCTTTTGATGCAGGTGCGAAGTAATAAGATTAAGATTGAAGTGCGCAATAACGCCGAAATGACGTTTGAAGAGTACAAGCGCGTGCATGACAAGATGAATCGTGCGCAGCAGTACACTTCAATGGAGCAGGCGTTTGCTTCGGTGCTTGATGACACCGAAGGCGGCGGCTTAGGCTTAATCATTATGATTCTGATGCTCCAGAAGGTGGGGCTTACTGAGGAAAATTTCCAGGTTATTTGTGAGCGTGGCGAAACGATTACCCGCATTATTCTGCCGTTGGACGTGCAGGAAAATCAGGAGGTGGCAAAGCTGTCGCAGGAATTCCTCGATAAAGTTGACGATTTACCGGTGTTGCCCGATACGCTTACCAAGCTTGAAGCGCTCATAAAAGACCCCCGTAGCAGCATGACTGAAATTGCCGCGCTTATCGAAAGCAACGCCGACCTTGCCGGCAGCCTGCTAAAAGAGGTGAATTCTGCCGCCTATGCGTTAGCAACTCCGTGTTGCAACTTGACGCAAGCGGTCACTATGTTTGGCTTGCGCGGTATACGAAAGCTTTTGCACTCGGTTGTCGCCATACATGCGCTTTTGCCGCTTGTAGCACATCCGCGCGCCGGTTTACAGGAACATTCGCATCGTGTTGCGCTGTATGCAGAGCTGCTTGCCCGTGAACTGTCCCCTGATGACGATGACGTTGCAGAGGATGCGTACACCTGTGGGCTTTTGCATGACATGGGAAAATACATTTTTGACGCCATTCATCCTGATTTGCTTGATAAGGCAATGGCAGTCACTAAAAACCGTGGATTTTCGGTTGACGTTTTTGAGCGCATGACAAGCGGCGTCACCCACAGCGATTTAGGCGCCATGATTGCAAAAAAATGGAATTTTCCCAAGAATATCATTGCCGTTATCCGCCATCACCATGAGCCTGACCTGTCGCCGTATTATGCGCGCAAGCTTTCGTACCTTGTCTATCTGGCAAACTTTATTGCCCGCTACGAGCAGGGAATAGTAGAGGCGCGTACGCTTGATGTTGACGTTGGTAAGCGATTCGGTATAAAAAACGAAGAGCAGCTCAAGGAATTGAGCGAGCGGTTTAGCTCAGTATTTGCTGCGGTTACCAAGCGTACTGCTTCATTGTGAAACAGCACCTTTTTGAAGAGCTTCTACCCACTTTTGCATTAAAATGCCAAACGCAACACCCACGTTGAGTGACGCTTTTAAGCCGGTCATCGGAATGGTGACGCGACCATACGTTGCGCGCTTGAGTGCCTGCGGGCTTACTCCCAGCTCCTCAGAGCCAATTATGCAAATTCCTTCTTTCGGAAATACAAAATCTTCGATAGGGGTGCCGCCTGTTTCCAGAACAAAAACCGGCACGTCTTCAGGAAGGTCGGTAAGCGCGCACCGCTGGTAGCCAAGTGTTTCTATGCAGCCCATGCTGCTGCGGACGGCCTTCGGGTGGTCAGGATCGGTGCACAGTGGCGAAAGATAGACCTTTTCTGCGCCCATTGCTTCTGCCGTGCGAAAGATTGAGCCTAAGTTGAATGGCGAACGTATGTCTTCGGCGTAGACAGCCACGCCGGGAAAAAAGGTGCGCGCGGTAATGGTTGTCTCCGGCGCCTGCGGGCGGTGAGGAGCTATAACAAGATCCCATTCTGCAGGGAACGTGCCGATTGCTGCAAGCAGCGCATTGCGTGCAATATTGCAGGCGCGCCGCTCATCAAATGATGTCTCTGGAGCGGCAAGCAGCGCCTTTAGCTCGGCGCGCGCTTCTGTGCTCAGGGCGGCATCCTGCAAGACGATTTCTGCAAGGCGGCGCGTATACTCGGCGCGGCTCATGCTTTTAAAGGTGTATTCGTTACCAGGCTCTGCAATGCCCGCAATATCGCGCTCTAAGGCGCCAAAGGTGAGTGCAAGCTTGCGCCGCTTTTGCCCTGGCTCTAGCTGATTCAATTTTCCTGGTTCTATCATCAGAGTATCTCCGCTCGGTGCATTTAGAATGCTTTTTTGACAAGCCCAAACAGGTCATCGCTTGTCATGCTGCGCGGCATAGCGCTTATCAGTGCAAGCTGCCCGGCATCCTCGGCTGCAAGCGTCAGCTGCTCAATCGAAAGCGACAGATCCTTTAGGCGCGCTGGCAGGTTGAGCTTTGCAAGCTGCTGTCGGGCCATCTCAACAAGGTCAGCAGAGCGCGCATCGTTTGTCGTGCTGTCGCTGTCTGGCCGAATGTGCTCCATAATGCGTGCAATTCGCTCAGCCTTAAATGCGGCGCAGTCTTCAATAACATGCGGTAACAGAATTGCCGTAATAAGCGCACGCGAAACCTTGTAGCGTGCATTTATGCTGAGCGCAAGCAGTGAAGCCGGTCCTATTGAACTTGTTGCCGCTGCCAGCGATGCCATGCAGCCACTTTGTACTAACAGCTCGTTTTGCGGCGTGGTAACCGTAAGCGAGTGATTTTCTTCGAATGCAAAGCCGAGCAGCTCTGCGGCTTTTTCGCTCATCATGTCGCTAAAGAAATTGGCGCGCTGCGAAAGATACGCTTCAACCGCAAGACAGAGCACTTCTTGCGTCATTGAGCCAATTTGCTTTTCGCTTAACGTTACGGTCAGATTGGGGTCAAAAAGCGCAAGCTTGCATAAGCCTGTTTGTGCTTTTACAAGCGCAATGCGTGAAGAGCGGGAGTCGGTAAGCGGAATAGTGTCGGTAAACAAAAAGGGGTCGCGGCTTGTCGTGGGAATACAGATGAGCGGAAGCGCGGGCTCCTTAGGCGCAGTATCGCTTTCAAGTGCGTCATATATGTCTGTTTTTGCATTACAGAGCGAGGCGACAGCGCGCGCGACATGCAGCGTTTTACCGCCTCCCGCTGCAATCACCCCATGAATGTGGGCTTGCCGCGCAAGAGCGAGTGCTTGGTCAACTGTTTTTGATTCTGCTGTTTCGGTTAGTGCGTCAAAGACGAAAAAGCTAATGCCGCGGTCGGTCAGCGAGGCGGTAATTTTTTCTGTGACGCCAACCTCTTTTAAAACAGGGTCTGCAATCAGCATGTATTTAGAGCCCCAGCTCAAGGCAAATTGCCCTAATCTACTGAGCGTGTATGCGCCAAGCACAATATTCGGTGAAATACGAAATGTTAAATCTGCCATGTTTTCTCCCGTAGAAAAACCGCGCAGGCGGTGCCATTTATTTTGTTTTGGATACAAAAAAAGGCGGGAATCTTCTTCCCACCTTTTCCCGTGTACGTTACATACTGTCTGACTCTAACGGCAACCGCCATTACAGTCCGTAGCTTGTCATAATGCGTTCTGCTGTTGCAGAAATAACCGCCTGATTAAGGTAGTTTGGATCCTTAATCTTTTCCTTAAGCTCCGCAATGCGGTCGGTGCGGACATCTGGTGTTTCGTCGGCAACTTGATTCAGATAATAGGCTCTTGCTGCTTCTTTTGCTTCTTCAGAAACATTGATAGAATCCGGCGCTGACTTAAAGCCCTCTGTACTGCTTGTGCGACGAGTATTCTGTACATTATTTAGGGGAGTAACTCCGCCAATCTTGTCTATCATCATAGTAACCTACCTCACTTTAATTATCGGAACTTTCGTCAGAAAGTTTAGCGTTTTTATTGCCGGAAACGAAAATTGCGAACTCCCCGAGGATTTTATCCCTCGAAGCGAACTCATCCCGCATCTCGCTTGCCGTCCCGTCAACAATCTCCTCGTGCAGCTTGGTCAGTTCCCTGCCCACGACTACACGCCGCTCACTATCAATATCGGCCAAGTCCGTCAGAAGTTTAGTGATTCTGAACGGAGATTCGTATAAAACGAAGGCGTCTCCTGTAGCGCACAGCTCCCGCAAGCGTGAGCGTCTGCGACCTGGTTTTGGCGACAAGAAGCCTTCAAAAATAAGCGTCTTTCCGCCCGCTCCTGCAACACTTACAAGCGTTGCAAATGCGCTTGCGCCTGGAATCGGCACGACTGTGTGTCCTGCTTTCCGTGCAAGCCCTGCTAAAATTGCGCCTGGATCGCTAATGCCCGGCGTTCCTGCATCGCTTGCGTAGGCAACTGTTTTGCCCTCGTCAAGCAGCTGTATAATCTTTTGACCTGCGCTTTCTTCATTCTGAGAACGACACGAAACAAGCGGCTTGCGGATTTCAAAATGCGTAAGCAGCTGCAGCGTGTGGCGGGTGTCTTCGGCTGCAATTACATCAACAGACTTAAAGGTTTCAAGTGCGCGAAATGTAATATCGCCAAGATTCCCGATTGGCGTTCCCACAATATAAAGCTCAGACACAGCTCAAGTATATGCGATACCTGCTCAGAAATCAAGGCAAGCCGCCCGTTTTGCCGCACGTTTACAGCTTATTTTTTTGTTTCCGAAACGAGGTAGAGCTTTGCAAATACCGTGATACGCTCTGCTTGCAGCGCATTGGTGGGTACGGCGCTGTAGCCGTCATCAGTCTTTTGGATGGTGACGTCAGCAATCACTTTTTTACCTTCGCGGATTTGTGCGGTAGCTTCGCCTGCTGCTACGCGAGCGGCTGCAGCGCTTGTGAGGCGCAGAGGAAGTGCGCTCCTGTTTGCTACGCTCAGCACCGCGCCGTCACATAGGTTTTCGGAAATGTAGGCATCTATAAAGCTGTCGCGCGCGGCAACCTGTTCCTGCAGTCGGCTGACATCGCCGCGAAGCGCATCTGCCTGCTGCTGCAGGCTTTGTGCGGCGCGGGCAAGCGTGGAGCCGATTTCGTACGTTTTGTTTTTCATTGCGTGCACGAACGACGGAATGTCGCGTTCCTGCGGAATATCAGCGACAATGCGCGTTATGTAATCAAAGTCAGAAAAGGCGGCTTCGGTGTCGACAAGTGCGTCGGTGAGCGTTTGCGCCGTTTTGCCACTTCCTGCGCGGTAGTCGCTGGCAGTGAAGCTTTCTGCAGAAGCATTTTCGGCAGCGGCTTTTCGGACAACGCTGTTGCCATGTGCGTCACGCACAAAGGGGTCGAGCTCGTCAATGCGTGCCTGGTAGACGCGGCGAACCTCTTCGACAGCCGCGCGCTGCGCTTCCTTTGCGGCCTGTTGCTGTGCAGCCATCTGTAAGCGTAGCTCTGCAATTTGTGCTTCATAGCGAGAAGCCTGCTGCTTCATCTCCAGGTCGTGTAGCTGCCGCTGGCTGTCAATGGCTGCTTCCTGTTCCTGCGCACGGCTGATTTTTGCGCCGTCGTAGGTGTCAAGCTGGGACGAATATTGCTGAATTTCGTTTTCTGCTGTCTGAATAAGCGTGTCATATTCTTCATGCAAACGCTGCACGGTCGCCTCATACTCCTTCTCCACTGCTTCTGCCTTGCGCTTCATGGCGGCAGGAGTGGAAACAGCTG
>CALAEZ010000101.1 GCA_937891125.1 uncultured Treponema sp.
ATGAGCCAAACCGCTTAGGGGCTTCGCCCCTAAGAACCCGCATTGGTCTAAAAAGCAGGCATTTGTTCTCATTATTACAGCCCGCACTGGGCGAGCGCGTCCTTGATTACTTTCTTTGCTTCGTCGTGAACTTCCACCAGCGGAAGGCGGAGGGCACCGGCAGGAAGCCCCTTAAAGTTCATGGCATACTTAATGCTTGTCGGGTTTCCGTCCACGAAGGCAGCCTTGAAGAACGGAAGCAGGCGGTAGTGAAGCTCGCGCGCGCGAACCATGTCGCCCTTAAGGGCTGCCTGCGTCATTTCCGTCACCTCTGCCGGAGCCAGATTTGACACGACCGACACAATGCCGTCGCCGCCGACAGCTACCAGCGGAAGCGTTAAGCCGTCATCGCCGCTTAATACTGCAAAGTCCGGCTTTTTTGCCTTAATCTGAGCAATAACCGCCATCATCTGGTTTATGTCGCCGCTTGCTTCCTTTACACCGACAATGTTCGGAAGGGAAGCGATGCGCACGAGCGTCGGCGTTGTAATATTCTTTCCGGTGCGGCCTGCAATATTGTAGACGACAATCGGAATGCCGACCTTGCTTACCGCTTCAAAATGGCGGTAGATTCCTTCGTCGCTCGGCTTATTGTAGTACGGAGTGACGACAAGAGCTGCATCTGCCCCCATTTCTTTTGCGCGCGTACAGTAGCGCACTGCATCTAATGTATTGTTTGAGCCAGCTCCGATAATCACCGGCACTTTTTTGTTTTTCTGTTTTTCCCAGTCGCGCACTTCTTTGATGACAATTTCAATCATCTTTGCTTCTTCATCTTCCGCCAGCGTTGGAGTTTCACCGGTTGTTCCAAGCGGAACTAAACCGTCGATTCCCTTTTCAAGCTGGAACAGTACGTTCTTGCGGAAGCCTTCGTAATCCACCGAGCCGTCTGGATTCATCGGTGTGACCATTGCAGTAAATGCACCGCGCAATTGTAACATATTGCACCTCTAGGAATTTATTTCGCCATACGGCACTTTGCCGCACAACGCTTGCATATACTAACTTTTTTCAGGGCATAAAGCAATATATAAGGCGCAATTTTATTGCAGAGACTTTAGTAGGAATAAAGATGAATAAAATGTAGTCGCGCTCACTTCACTGGCTGCAAAGGCTCATCCGGCGTACTTTTCACAACGCAGTTTTTTCCGTTCCGTTTGCCGTAATACAGCCTGTCATCTGCCGTGCGGACGACAGCCTCATACGTGCCGAAGTCCGTGCCGGTGCACATGCCAACAGTCAGCGTCACGTTTATGCGCTTTGCATCAAACACAAAGGTTGAAGAGCTTATTTTCCGGCACAATTCGGTTAGATAGGCGTATGCAGCGCTTTCATCAGTCTGCGGCATAAAGAGGATGAACTCTTCTCCGCCCCACCTGACTGCAATATATTCATTGTACGGACAGTCTCCTATAATGTGGCTCACTTCCTTAAGCACATAGTCGCCCGCCTGATGTCCGTAAGAATCATTTATCTTCTTAAAATCATCGATGTCAAACAGCGCAATGGTATACTCGCTTTCGTCTTCAGCTTTATGCCGCTTCATGATGTATTCAAAAAAACGACGGTTAAAAAGCCCGGTCAGTAAGTCGTGGTTGCTTGTATAGGCAAGCTTTTCGTTTGCACGGTTCAATTCAAAAAAATATAGCGTTGAAACATAAAACAGCGTAAAAAGCGTAATGCCCAGGTTCAGGAATCCGATTTTGTATTTATATGGCTCAGAAACAGCCCTGAACTGCGGAAAGAGCGCATGCTGCTTTGCCTGCACATAAAAAATCCCAATGGCAAAAACAACGCCGATGCCCTGAAAAAAGAATTTCCGCCGCTTATTTGCAGGCAGCAAATACATAATCACCGAAATCATGCCGATAACAAAGAAAATGTATGAAAAAAGCCCGCCGACGAACAGCTCGCTTAAAAATGAAAACACAAGAATCTCTAGGTACGTAAAGATGATGTAAAACTCGCTGTATTTTCTTAAGAGAAGCACGACAGTTGCATAGTAAAGCGTGCTGGCACAATTCAAAACGACAAGCGGCATGCAGCCGATTGCAAGAAACAGGGCGACGTTAAAGGCATGAACGAAAAGGCACACCACTAAAAAAACAAATGCCTTTTTTTCAGAAAGATAGGTTAAGATTTTTCCTGTCATAGACAGACTGTAGCATAAAAATGGCGGAACTGCTAGTAACGGGCACAAGGCAAATCTGTCACGTCATTCTCTTATTTTTTCTTGTCATTGCATACATTTTTCGCTACTCTAACAGCAGACCTATCTTTTTTGGGGGAGAAAAAAAACATGAACGTATTAGTAATTGGCGGAGCTGGCTACATCGGAAGCCACGTGGTAAAAGAACTTATGACAAACGGACACAAGGTAACCGTGTTCGATAATCTTTCAAGCGGATTACGCGAAAATCTTTTTAAGGAAAACGACTTTATTTACGGAAACATTCTGCTTGAGCGCGACTTAGACGCAGCCTTTGCTCGCGGATTTGACGCATTCGTGCATCTTGCGGCATTTAAGGCAGCCGGCGAGAGCATGGTTGAGCCGGAAAAATATTCTATCAATAACATTACTGGCACGCTCAACATTATGAACGCTGCCGTTAAGCACAACTGTAAGATTATGATTTTTTCTTCAAGCGCGGCAACTTTTGGCGAACCGCAGTATCTGCCGATGGACGAAAATCACCCGCAAAAGCCGATTAACTACTACGGCTTTACCAAGCTTGAAATTGAACGCTTTATGGAATGGTACGACCAGTTGCGCGGTCTTAAATTTGCCGCACTGCGCTACTTTAATGCCGCAGGCTACGACCCGGAAGGCGTAATTACCGGCTTAGAGCAGAAGCCGGAAAATCTTTTGCCGCGCGTTATGGAAGCGGCACTTGGCCAGCGCAAGCTTAAAATCTTCGGTACTGACTACGACACGCGCGACGGCACCTGTATCCGCGACTACATTCACGTAACCGACCTTGCCCGCGCACACGTTATGGCTCTTGACTACATTGCCAAGAACGGAAAATCGCTTAAGCTGAATCTGGGAACAGAAAAAGGCACGACGGTAAAAGAGATTATCGACGCTGCAAGAAAGATTACCGGTAAGCCGATTCCCGCAGAAGAAGCTCCGCGCCGCCCGGGCGACCCTGCAAGCCTGTATGCAAAATACGACCTTGCAAAAGAAGTGCTCGGCTGGGAGCCGAAATACAGCGACGTTGAAACGCTTGTAAAGACCACGTGGGCGGCTTACACAAAATAGGCTGCGACACGGATTTTTGCGCTGATGCTTTGAGCGGATTTTATCAAATGCGCTCAGGCACCTGCCGCACGTGCAGAATAACGCACCTGCGGTAATCACTGCGCTTTGCTAAAAGCGCACATGTACATTGACGCTTTTTTTAGGATAGCTTAAACTCCCCGTATGAAAAATCTTACAGCACGCTTTACGGCGCTTCCTCGAAAAACCAAGCTTACCATCTACCTAGCACTTATCATTTTTATTGCACTCATCTGCCTGGTCGCCAGCTACAGCCAGTACCTGCGCGGATTTAAGACGCCGAATGCAGCACCCGCGGCAAGCGCGCAAGAACAGCTTTTTCTTGTTGACTACCTCAACAAAACCTACCCTGAGCAGCGCTTAGGAATCCTAAAGCCGCTTCCCTACCCTGTCGTCAGTGCAGACCTGAACGTGTATGCAGGCGCTGCCATTCTGCTCGATGCGGCTAACGGCTGTGTTATCTACGAAAAAAATGCTGACGACATCATTCCGCCTGCAAGCATTACCAAGCTGTTTGTCATGTACATTGTCTTTCAGGAAATTGCCGCGGGGCATGTTACGCTCGACGATGTGGTGCCGCTTCCAGAGCGCAGCTGGGCAATCAACATGCCGCGTGACGCATCACTCATGTTTTTAGGACAGGGGCAGACGGTAACACTTCGCGAGCTCTTAACCGGGCTTTCTGTTGCAAGTGGAAACGACGCCGCGCTTGCCGTTGCCGCCTACATTTCCGGCAGCACCGATGCCTTTGTTGCACGCATGAACGAGGAGGCGCAAAATTTAGGCCTTACCCACACGCATTTTGAAGAGCCGAGCGGCTACAGCGAAAAAAATCTGACAACGCCGCGCGAGCTTGCAACCTTTGCCCGCATCTACATACAACGCTATCCTGAGGCGCTCGAGCTGTTTCATGCACAGCGCGAAATTCGCTATCCGCTTGCCGCAAACCTAGCTCCCTGGGAAAAGGACAAGGGAGATTCTGCTGCCGTGCGCCAGTTTAACACCAACGGCTTACTACGCACACTCGAAGGCTGCGACGGCTTAAAAACAGGCTTTATTTACGAAAGTGGCTTTAATCTGGCGCTGACCGCAAAGCGAAACGGCGTGCGCTTTATTTCGGTTACCATGCGCGGGCCCGGCGCTGCCACGGCAGGCAAAAATTTCCGCGAGGTTGACGGCACCACCATTATGGAGTGGGCGTTTGCGCGCTTTGCAGACTATGCGCCACAGGGGAAAATCGCCTCGTCATATCCAGTTGCTGTTATCAAGGCAAAAGCTCAGTTTGTGCGCCTGGTGCCGGCATGGGTGAACACGCTTACCGTGCCGCACCTGCAGGGGGAAACACCGCAGGCGGACGCAGAGGCAGTGCGGGCAATTGTTTCGATTCCCGCCTATCTTTCGGGAGCGGTGCAAGCAGGCGCTCCGTACGGCGAAATCCGCTACCAGCTTGGAGAGACGGTGCTTGAAACGGTGCCGCTTGTAGCTGACCACAGCATAGCTGAGGCACGCTGCATCGGAAAGCTGTTTGGCGCGTTAGCAGAGCACCGCCTTAAAAAGCGCTAACCGCTGCGGCGGCGACCGCACGCCAGCTACAGCAGCGACCGAAGCGGCACTAGCTCAAAGCCTGCATCTAGCAGCGAGCCAATAAGCAAATCAAGCTTTTCATACAAAAAGTCGCCCCGGCTGCCGGCAGTAATACCGGTAGACACAGGCAGCATGAAGCCGTCCTGCACGGTCGCAAGGTAATACGAAATAATCTGAGAGGCGGTAAAATACTGCACACCTGCCGTCCGCAGAGCATGCAGAGAATCTTCAAAAGTAACGGTATCTAAGCTCAGCTTTCCTGCGTCAATGTAGCGGTAGCCAGCCTTTTCGCCGGCAGCCTTTATCGCTTTTGTTGCTTTATAAAACGGCGCATGCCAGTAGAGCGAAAGCTCGCTTCCAGTCGTCGTATAAAACTCATCTTCATTGCGGGCAAGTCCGCGCTTTATAAAATCATCGTCAACGACAAAATCCTTACCCGTAAGATCGGCGGCAGTAAAGAAAAGCGAAGCACATTCATAGCCGCTTGCGACAATCTGCCGCGTTTCGTCAGGGTAGCGGCGGATAAACTCGCCGTTCAGAAAGAACGTGCCGTCAACGCGATACTCTTTCAGCACCGAAAGGATGCGCGCAAGTCCGTCTGCGCTGTCGACCGCGTCAAATAAAAGCGCAATGCGCTCACGTTTTTCCGCCTTTGCCGCCGTATCGGGAAACAGCGCTTTCGTGTCAACAGTGCCGGTCAGCGTGCGGATGTAGAGCGTATTGTCGTAACGCGGATTAGGCGTCGTGCCGACAAAAACGCGGTAGCGCCCGTTCTGCACTGTCGGCGCAGCGGCTGCCCGACCCGTGTCGTCAGAAAAGGCAAGCGACCACGTTCCGCGCGTCATGTCGTAATCATAAAACACGCCCGCTTTTACTGCATCCGCTGCACGGATAGCGCCGTCGCCATTCCAGAACACACGCGCGCCACTTGAAAGAAACAGCGTCTGCGTGCCGATGACGCCATCTCCGTCACCAGAAGCTGCGGTCGCCACAAGCGTCTGCACAGGTGTCATTGCCCAACGACGCACGGTTGACACTCCGCCGACAAAAAGCACATTATTTCCGCTCCAGATATATGAGATGGCGCGCTCGCCGTCTAAGCGCGCACGGTTTTTCCAGCTTGTAAGGTCATAGACAAACACGCTTTCGCCTGAAGAAAACGCAAGCTGCGTGCCATCGGGGCTCAAAACAGGATAACCGGCGTCATCAATCAGCGAAAGCGGAGTCGGCGCGGCTCCTAGTCGGCTTACCGCGCTTTTGTGGCTGCCGTCATCAAGCGCAATTAAATCTGCCCACAGCACCGGCGCTTTTCCGCGCTGCCAGAACAGCTTAAAATCGACGACCGAGCCGCGCGTATCAGAAAACGGAAGCGCATACAGCACCGGCAGATACAGCTGACCGTTTTTATCTGCAAGCTTGAGTGAATAGGCGCTAATCATCTTGTCTGACTGCACCACCACCAGCTCATTTCCCTCAGGGTTTACCCAAAAGCGATCCTTTAAGCTGTCGAATGCAAGCGGCAGGCGCCCGCAGACAATGCCGCTGCCAACCATGGGTGCATACAGCCCGCGCGTAAAAAGCTCGTTTGCGTTGATTTTGTACACAACGTCGCGGTCAATATAAAAAAGCATTTTGTCGCCAGCCCAGCACAACGCCTGAATCGCTCCCTTACCGATTTTGCGGTACTCTTCGGTCATCTGCACCTGCTGGAACGCAGCCTTCGGGTCACAAAAGTAGAGTACGCCTGCCTTTTCGTAGGCTACCGTTGAGCTGTCGGGCGACCACAGCACGGGCACCTGCTCGTAGGAAAAATCGGCGCGGCTGTCGAGCACCTTTTCGCTGAGCGTTGCGGTATTTTTTAAGATAAGCTCGCCGTTTGCAAACGTGGTTTTGCGTACATAGCAAATCCACTTGCCGTCGGGGCTCACTGCCTGCGGCTCAAGGCGAACTGCGTCTGCAGGAACCGTGTCGGTGCGGCTTAGCCAGGCAAGGCTTGCGTCATTTACTGAATAGCGCGCCGTGCCGTAGCGGTTACGAATCTGCAGCACCCCACCGCCTGCTAACAGCTCCATTTTTTCAGGATAGCAGGAAAGCAGCTTTGCGTGAGCGCCGCCGTTCGATTTTGCTGCATCGGCTAAAAACAGCGTGCGGTAGGCAGGGCTCCCGGGAATATCATGCTGCACGGTAAAGACAACATGATTACGCGTATTGATGTCAGGATTTTCAAAGGAAACATGAGCAGAAAGAGGAATAAAAGCAGACAAGGCAGCAACAAGCGTCGCTGTTTTTTTTGCACACCGGCGAATACTCGTCACTTATGCATCTCCGCGCTTAACACCAGCACATCTAAATCTTTTTCAAGCGCTGCAAGCTCTTCTTCAAGGCGGGCAAGCCGACGCGAGCGGTCGTCAGCCTGTTTTACTTCAAGCTGATGAAACACATTTTCAAGCACCGTCTTGTCATCCTCCTGCAGGCGGGAAAGTCCGCACCACGGGCAGTAAATAAATTCGCTTTCGATTGTCCTGCCACACGAGCGGCACACGCATACAGACTTCATGAATCCTCCCATACAGCGCACCTCCAGTCCGTCTATTTAAGCAGCGTCTGCGGATCGACAAGCTTACCGTTTTTGTAGACGGTAAAATGCAGGTGCGGACCTGTCGAATACCCGGTAGAGCCGACAAGCCCAATTCTTGTTCCCTGACTAACCCGCTGACCGCCTGTCGCTAGCGTTTTTGACATGTGACCGTAGAGCGTCTGGTACCCGTTTTCATGATTGATTATAACATAGTTTCCGAAAATATTCGACCATCCAACGTACACAACTTTACCGCTCATGGCAGCGTAAATCGGCGTGCCGGTCGGACATGCCATGTCGATGCCGGTATGCGATGATTTTAAGCCAGTAAACGGGTCGGCGCGGGTGCCAAATTTGCTTGTAAGACGCCAGCTTGCCTTTATCGGATAGATAAACAGCTCGCCCATTGCCTTTTTGAGCGAGGCGGCATCCATTTTGGCGCCTGGAATAAACAGCTCCTGCCCCTTAAACAGGCGCTGGTCGCTCAAATCGTTTGCGTCAAGAATGCGCTCTAAGCTCACGCCGTATTTTGCGGCAATGCCGTTCAGTGTTTCGCCCGCGCCTACAAGGTGAATCAAGCCATCCTGTGACGGAATACGCAGCTTTTGCCCGGCTCGCAACGTGCGCACGTTGTCGATATCGTTCACCGCAATCAGCGTGGAAATGTTGGTAAGACCAAACTTAAGCGCAATAGAGCTAATAGTGTCGCCAGACTGCACCTTGTAGTTCTGAAAGCTTACCTGCTGCCCAATGCCAACACTTTGTGGCGTCAGTACCTGTCCGTCAGCTGAAAGTACGTTGCCATTTTCGTCAACAGCGTCTTCCGTGCGTTCCATGGCAAACTTCGCCATGGCGCCATTTAAAAAATCAAGCTCGGTATCGACAAGAGCGCCCATCGGCACAACCTTTGCACGGTCTTCAAAAAAATGCGCTACACGAAAGACGGTAAACGGAACGACAACCGTAATGACCGCCATGAAAAACGCAAGCTGCAAATCGCTTTTGCGCGCATAGCGGACTTTGGAAATAACACGCGTGCAGAGCCCCGGGCGTTCAAGACCGGTTGCAAGCTCAAATTTTCTGTCGGCGGCAATTCTTTTTTGAGAAAAGCGTGATGCTCTCATGTCGCCCGCTGTCGCCGTCTTTCGCTGCAAGGTTTCAAAGCGCATGGGCTTTTGTTTTTTATATGCACGCTGCGCGCCGGCAGCGCCTACATAGCTGATTATTTCCATATAGAAAGTATCGACAGAAAAAGAAGCGCATATTAGAATAAAAGCGTACATGAACGCTCAAAAATCCTTTGTCTTACTCATCTGCATTGGTCTTGTTATCGGCGCGCTTATCAAATACTGCGTCATTGATGTACTGCATGTTTCCGGTCGCTCCATGTCGCCGGCGCTCGAGGACGGAGACACGCTTATTGTGAACAAGCTTGCCTACGGACTCAACATTCCCTACGGTGGTCGCCTGCTGTTTCAGTGGGCAGCGCCACAAGAAGACGACATCGTTATTTACTTGTATAACAACAAAATAGTTGTAAAGCGGTGCGTTGCCTGCGCCGGCACTCCACTGGAATATTCCACCAATCCTTTGTATACTCTGCATGTGGGAGACAAGCACATTCCGCTTACCGAGCAACAGTATCTGGCGCTGCACACGTGTCAAGCGGTTCCAGATGGATACATTCTTGCCATTGGCGACAACTATGCAGAATCGGTTGACTCGCGCACCTATGGCTTTGTGCATGTTCACAATATGCTCGGAAAAGTTGTTTCCCGTAAGGCGGCAAAACAATGAACGGCTATTTCAGAAGAGGCAGAGTGATTTTCCTGGCAGTGCTTGCACTTACCTTTACGGTGCTGATTCTCATACGGTATGCACAGCTTGCGTTTACCAAAACCATGCCGAACATGCCCGCCCCGCCAACCGTGCAGCGCGGCTCGATTGTCGACAAAAACGGGAAAACGCTCGCCGTTTCAACGAATTTCTATCACTTTGGTGTAACGCCAAGCGCTATTTCTAATGTTGCAGGCTTTGCAGCAGCGGTCGCCCCGCTTCTTAAAGAAGATGCTGCCACCATTGCAGAAACTGTTTCTGCTGCCAAAAAAAGCTCATTCATCTACCTGAAGAAAAAGCTTGAACAAGAAACCTACGACGAGCTTAAAGCGCTCTGCGACAAAAACCGCTATCACTTTGTCCGCTTTGACCGCATTCCCGGTCGCGTCTATCCCGAAAACACGCTTGCCTCCCAGCTTATCGGCTACATGGGTGACGACGGTATGGGCTTAGCAGGCATCGAATATTCCATGCAGTCAAAGCTGTCGCCGCCGCAAAATCCTGACGCACTCACAGAGCTGCAAGGAAAGCACGTTTACCTGACGATTGACGCAAACCTGCAGTTCAAGCTTGAAAAGATTGCAAACGCAGCGCTTGAAAGCACGCAGGCAGAAAGCCTCATGCTCATCGCGGCAGAAGCGAAAACCGGCGAAATCATCTCCTACATCAGTCTGCCGGCAGCCAACTTAAACGAGTACGGGCGTGCCTCTGACGAAGAGCGCAAGGATCGTCCGGCGACCGACTCATACGAGCCAGGCTCTGTCTTTAAGATTTTTACGGTCGCCTCCTTTTTAGATTCGGGCGCCATCGCTCCCGATGACCTGTTTTATTGCGACGGACTGTATGAACGAAAAATGCCGTCAGGCGAGCGCATTCGCATTACCTGTCTTGAACATCACGGCTGGGTAAGCGCACGCGAGGCGCTTGCCGGTAGCTGTAACGACGCACTGGCACAGATGAGCGAAAAGCTTGAAAGCGAGCAGTTCTTAGCGCGCATTCGTATGCTCGGCTTTGGCGAGCGGACAGGCGTAGAGCTTCCCGGAGAGACAAGCGGCACCGTGCACCAGACGAGCGACCGCACCTGGTCAGCCCGCTCAAAGCCAACAATTGCCATCGGGCAGGAAATTCAGGTGAGCGCGCTTCAAATGGTGCAGGCGGCAACTGCCATTGCAAACGGCGGCGTGCCCGCACAGCTTACGTTTATCAGCCGCATAACCAGCTACGACGGCAAGGATGAGTATATACACGTGCCAAGCTATAAGCAGCAGGTGCTTTCAAAGCAGACGGCTGACTACATTTTAAGCTGCATGGAAACCGTAGCACAGGTAGGAACCGGACACCGCGCCTCGCTTGGCGACATTTCTATCGGCGTAAAGACAGGAACCGCTCAAATGGCAGATTTGGTAAACGGCGGCTACTCAAAGACTGATTTTCTTTCTAACTGCATGGCAATCTTCCCGATTGAAGATCCGGAGATTGTGCTGTACATCGTTATTCAGAAGGCAGTTGGCGAAACGTATGCAGGTCGTATCGTCGCGCCGGTGATTGCAGAGGCTGCCGACGTCATCATTGACCACTTAGGACTCAGCCGCGGCAGTGCGGCAAGTCTGGCTCATTCAGGGCGCATTTCCATTGCAAGCGGCGAGCAGGTCGTAATTGGTGCAACCGTGCCGAATTTTACGGGACTTCCTAAGCGCCAGTTGCTGCCACTTTTAAATCGCACTGACATTCGCCTCAAAATCACGGGAGACGGCTGGGTGCAAAGCCAGACCCCGGAGCCAGGAACCCCCGTAACGGAGAACATGGAAATTGAGCTGTTTCTGGAATAAGAACATCGCGCTCTTCTGCACCCGCTTTCCTTCGCTTGCCGCCCAATACGGCATGCACAGCCAAAGCGCGCCGCCAGAAGAAGCGACACTTCCCTTTACGCTTACCACCGCAAAAAACGGCTCGCTTACCGCGCTCGACGGTAGCCGCGCGCTCCATTCGCTCTACAACCCCGAGCGCGAGGCAGAACAGGCGGTCAGCGCACTGCACACAAGCGACACGCTTGCCTTTGCCTTTTTTGGCTGTGCGCTCGGCTACGCGCCCGTCCGCGCGGCAACGCTCTTTCCGCATGACACGCTTATCATTATTGAACCGAGCGCTGACTGGTTCTTTGCCGCCCTTACCGCCTGCGACTGGAGCGCTGTTTTTAACGCAAAAAACGTTATGCTTGCGCTGCAAGCAGGCGTAGACACCGTGACGACACTCATCGAGCAGGCAGGCGGCGGCTCAAGTAAGCATGTTGCCTGCCTTATAAACAGCGCCTATACGGCACATGCAGCAGATTATTTTAGCGCGCTTTCTTCCTCGCTCAATCGGGCAAGCAAAAAAGAGCGTATAAACACCGTTACGCTCGAAAAATTTTCACGGCTGTGGCTCAGAAACAGCTGCAAAAATCTTATGCAAACAGCCCTGCTTCCTGGCGTAAACCGCTACAAAAATGCCTGCATAATGCCGGACGGCAAGCGGCTTCCCGCACTTGTACTGGCAGCAGGACCGACACTCGAAACGGTGCTTCCCCACCTTGCAGCGCTTAAAAAGCGTATGCTCATCATTGCTGTCGACACGGCGCTACGCGCCTGCCTGCATGCAGGTGTGCAGCCCGATTTTATTCTGCTTGTTGACCCGCAGTACTACGCCTGGCGACACATTGCAGGGCTTTCTGCGCCCGAAAGCGTGTTAATTTGCGAAAGCGCCGTCTACCCCGCCTCGCTTCGCTTTCCCTGCCGCGAAATTATCGCCTGCTCATCACTCTTTCCCCTCGGAAAATACCTGGAAAAGCGACTCGGAGCAAAAGGAGCCTTAGCGGCAGGCGGATCTGTTTCAACGACCGCATGGGACTTTGCACGACTCTGTGGCGCACGCCGCATCTATCTTGCAGGGCTTGATTTAGGCTATCCTGGCTTAGAAACACATATTCGCGGGAGCACCTTTGAAGAGCGGCTCCATGGTACCTCCTGCCGCACGCGGCCTGCAGAAACAGGAAGCGCAGCAACGCTGTTTGGCGCAAACATGCGACACTCGCGCACCTACGCAGGTGGTGACATTCTAACTGACGACCGCATGCAGCTGTTTGCCTGGTGGTTTGAAAGCAAGCAGCAGGAATATGCGCCATCGCGTCCAGACGGCGTTGAAACCTATTCGCTTTCGCCCCACTCGCTTGCCATTCCGGGCATTGGCGTTACCGATGTTCCCACGCTGCTTAGCGAGCCAGAACGAGAAGAGCTGCGCGCGTCCTTTTTTGCCTCTGCCAAAGCGCAAGAAAGCAGCACCAGCGCAGAACAGGTAGCTCAGGTAATACGCGAGCTTAAAAACGGATTTGAATGCTTGCACCAAACAGCACGTACGGGCGCAAAGCTCTGCGATGAAGCGCTCGACGGCAGCATGCGGCTCAAAAAAGGCGTTGCTTATTACTGCCAGGCGTTAGAAGCGGTTGATGCGGCAATTCTTACAAGCGAATTAAAGGAGATTGCAGCCCTCGTCTTCCCGACCGAGCGACAGCTCGATGCACTCTACGAAAAAGAAGATTTTTCACAAAATCCCGTTCTGTCTTCGTTTGAACACTCAAAAATCATCTACCGTGAGCTGAAAAATAGCATCAAAAGCTACCTGCAGTACCTGTAAAAGCAGTGCGCTAAAAACGTTTTTTTTGCCTTTTTCTCTGCCTATTCCTGCTGCCGCTTGCCGCCCTGGGCGAAACGGAGTATTCCCTGCCCATTGAGCTGGCCCCGGGCTACGAGCCCAATCCCGCCTGCTACGCCGAGAACGCCTACCACGACGATTCCCTGGACGTGCGGATGGAGCAGGTGGTGTATAACGGGGTGCGGGTGAACCTGGCCTGGATTCAGGTAAAAAGCCCCACCCAGCTGCGCACGGCCATCGCCGGAAAATCCGGCGACGTGTTCAGCGAAATCAGCCCCGGCCGCATCATCCACGCCAGCAATGCGGTGGTCGCCATCAACGGCGATTTGTTCACCCGCCGCCAG
>CALAEZ010000102.1 GCA_937891125.1 uncultured Treponema sp.
TGAATCAATCCAGACCCGACTTAAAGTCTACCGCGAATCAACCGCACCGCTTATTGACTTCTACAAGGCAAAAGGAAACCTGGTAGACGTTGATGCAAAGCCGGCTCCAGAAAAAGTGCTTGCAGAGTTCGACAGCAAGTTTAAAAAATAAGAGGCAGCAGCGTAAACAGACTATCACGCATTGCTCGAAAGCGGCTCGTGTGCACAAACGTGCATGCGAGTCGTTTTTTTTAAGTTTCTGTGCATTTTTCTTGCATTTTTCTGTTGTGTTTTTGCTGTTATGTGCTACACTTTATAAACATTCTAAAAAAGAGGTTTATTTTGCAACTACAAACAAAAAAACTCACCGCATCACTAAAGCGTGACTGGCAGCTCTATCTGCTGCTCCTTGTTCCTATCGCATTGGTACTTATTTTTAAGTATGCTTCGTATCCAGGATTACGAATCGCCTTTATGGACTACAAGCCGGCAAAGGGCTTTGACGGTTTAGAATGGGTCGGATTCAAAATCTTCCAGCGCATTATGCACGACCGCGATTTTCTGCGTGCGTTGCGTAATTCGCTCATCTTTAACATTCTGGATCTGGCAATCGGCTTCCCGATGCCGATTATTCTGGCGCTGATTTTAAACGAGGTGCGCATTCAGATTTTCAAAAAGCTTAGTCAGACTATTCTGTACCTGCCGCACTTTTTGTCTTGGGTCATCGTGGCAAGCGTTGCCTACACGCTGTTTAGAACAGAAACCGGCTTAGTAAACAATCTGCTTATTCACAAGCAGATTATTATGAAAGGCATTCCGTTTCTGTCAGAAAAATGGCACTGGGCAGTCACCTACCTGCTGTTAGGCGTCTGGCAGGGCATGGGCTGGGGCTCCATCATCTACCTTGCTGCCATGACCAGCATTAACGGCGAGCTGTACGAGGCTGCCATGATTGACGGCTGCAACCGCTGGCAGCGCATGTGGCACATTACGCTGCCAGGAATCCGTAGCACTGCCGTCACGCTGCTGATTATGAACCTTGGACGCATTATGGGCTCAAGCTACGAACGCCTGTACGCAATGGGAAACGTCAACGTAAAGGACTTTCAGTACCAGCTTGCCATCTACACCTACGAAAAAGGTCTTGCGGGCGGTAATTTCTCACGCGCGACGGCGGTCGGCTTAATTCAAGCGGTCGTCGGCTTACTGCTTGTTGTCATAACAGACCGTGTTGCCAAAAAGCTTGGCGAAGACGGCTTAATCTAATTGCAGATTCAAAAAAGAGGAAGTCAATTATGGCAAAAGAAAATTCATCGGGAAGCAATGCAGAATCCCGCAGACTGATTAACCGCATTGGAGACGCACTGATTATCATCTTTTTGACACTGCTGTGTCTTACCTGCATCATTCCGTTTTTGCACCTGCTTGCAAAATCACTCAGCTCAAACGACGCGGTGCTTGCTAAAAGCGTCTATCTGCTGCCAAAGCAGATTACGTTTGACGCCTACACGTCAATATTCAAGGACGGGCAACTCGTGCACTCCATGCTGTATTCCGTGCTGGTAACAGCAATCTTCACGCTCCTGGGGCTGGCAACAACCATTATGGCAGCCTACCCGCTTTCTCGCGCACGACTTGTCGGCAGACAGGTGCTGACCTTCATCATCATGTTTACCATGTACTTTGGTGCGGGACTCATTCCGGAGTACCTGCTGATGAGCAAGCTGCATCTGCTTGACAACATGTGGGTTCTGATTCTGCCGCTTATTTTTTCACCCTACAACTTTTTGATTATGAAGTCGTTCTTCCTGAACAGCATTCCTGTCAGTCTGGAGGAGTCCGCCTACCTTGACGGCGCATCAAACTTCCAGATTCTGACGCAGATTGTACTGCCGCTTTCAAAGCCAATTCTCGCAACAATCGGCTTGTCGCCTTTTTCTTTGATCAGCTTCAAAAGGCCCTGGCCACAGGAATACGGTGCGTGGGGACCCAGAATAAACTTCGTCCGGTCGCTGTCCTGGTTCAGCCTCGCATCTTCCAGGAATTCATTGAGACGGCGCATGGAGCCCTCGTCCCCGGCTTCCCCCACCAGGCCTCTGCTTAAGTAAGCACGGATCCCGCTGTCATTTACCGCTCCGGATACAGCACCTTTTGGCCCTGATTTTTCCCCCTGCGTGCTGCTTCTCATGCACATGTCCACGCAGCAGGTGGTGCCTGTCCGGAACATTTCCGCCACAGAAAGCAGG
>CALAEZ010000103.1 GCA_937891125.1 uncultured Treponema sp.
ATATGTCACCCTGAATTTATTTCAGGGTCTATAATAGACAGATGCTGAACCAAGTTCAGCATGACGTAATTGGGAAAGTTCAGCATGACGGTAAAAGTTCGGCATGACGGTGACAGATTGCGACTATGTCGGGTGATTTTTTAGCGAATAGATGATATACTAACTAAAAAGGAGTATAAAATGCCAGAATTAAGCCGCTTTGAAGGAATGACAATTTATATGCTCTTTCGCGATAATTTGAAATCTTGCCGTTAGTGGAGAACATTTTGAAAAGATTGCTCCTCTTAAATAAAAGAATTATTAGGATTGAAGCTTTAATTCAACAATATTTTTGAGCGTAATTTATGGAAAAAGTTTCAATTAGATTTTTTAATGACAGGGAAGTCCGTGCAGTTTGGGACGAAGAAAATTCAAAATGGTGGTTTTCTGTTCTTGATGTTGTCGGGGTCTTGAATGAACAGGACAATTATGAGAAAAACCGCAACTACTGGAAATATCTAAAAGCAAAGTTCAAAAAAGAAAACAATCAACTGGGTAGCGTCACTACCCAGTTCAAATTGACCGCTCCAGACGGCAAAAAGCGATTATCAAACGTGATGGACTACAATCAGATAATTGAGCTTGCAAAAAACTTCCCGAACAACAAATCAGCTCCATTTATTCAGTGGTTCACTTACAGCGATGAAACTATTGACGGGAAGAGCAAAACAAAGGCTTACGCTCTCTTTGAAAGTTCCCTGCTTGATAACATAGAAGTTGGAACTATAAACGGACTAAAGCAGATTCATGCGTATCTTTTTGGCGGACTGTATGATTTTGCAGGTAAAATCCGCACGGTAAATATTTCAAAAGGCGGATTTAAGTTTGCCAGTGCGGAGTTTTTGCCTCAGACATTAGAACAAATAGAAAAAATGAGCGAAAACACTTTTGAAGAAATCGCGGACAAATATATTGAAATGAATATTGCTCATCCTTTCCGTGAAGGAAACGGAAGGACAACAAGAATTTGGCTTGATTTGATTTTAAAACGCAGCCTAAAACTTTGCGTTGACTGGAGCAAGATAAACAAAAAAGATTATCTTTCAGCCATGGAAGAAAGTGTTGTCGATTCCACAAAAATCAAAACTCTTTTACAAAACGCCCTAACCGACAAAATCAACGACCGCGAAATGTTTATGAAAGGCATTGATTATTCGTATTATTATGAGGAAGAAGATTAAGCGCAGACTTTGTACAAAGCCTTAATGCAGCAACATTTTTGGTAAGCGCGAGTTTTCGGAACGAAAACTCGGTAAGCAACCGCAGGTTGCGACTCACCCTGAACTCGTTTCAGGGGCTGTATAATACGTCATTCCGACGAAGGTCGGAATCTATAACAGAGAGATGCCGAATCAAGTTCGGCATGACAAATGTAGGCAAGTTCAGCATAACGAGGAAAAATGAGCTACCAAAACAAATGATACTTTTTGTAAAGTACGTTACATACACCTTATCTTGTAAGATACGGTAGGGAAAGAGAAGTCCCGAAAATAAATTCAGGATAGCGGATTTTTGTGATTTTTTTATAGAACTATGATATACTGTTTCTGTTTGGAGGTGTTGCATGAATGAAAATGAACTTGATTCAACATGTGGTATATCTGATGAAGAACTTACACATCGATTTATAGAGGCTATTCGAATAGAGAATGAAATCAAAAAAATAAAAGGCACTCCAACAGCTGGCTATGATGTAGAAAAAAAACTTGCTTTTTTAGAATATGCAGACGGAAGAAAAGAATATGTTAGTGCAAACTAATATGATAATACAACTATTCCTTTCAGAATATTTAAGAAACGAAAATCTGAATTTTTCTTTTGGGAAAATGATTTTTGGAAAGATTCTGAAATAAAAAACTTATTAGGATTGTAACACTATGTCCAACTTTGATTTCTTAACTTACAATCAAAACTATTCAGTCTTTAGCCAGCTGGCTCTTCAGGCAGAATTGCAATATAACAAAAATACGGTGTTTGCTTCTTTTGCAGCACGAAAGTCATTGGAGCAGGCTGTTAAATGGATGTATTCGGTTGACGGCGATTTACATAAGCCCTACGACGATTCAATTCAGGTTCTAGTTCATGAGCCTTCTTTTATAAATATAGTTCCTTCAAATATTCGTCACGACATTCAGCTGGTAATCAAAGTTGGAAATGCGGGTGTTCACGACACTCTTTCTGTAGAAAAAAAATATGTTCTGCTTTCGCTCAAAGCACTTTTCAATTTTTTAAACTGGCTTGACTACACTTACGGTTCAGATTACAAACAGCGCACTTTTAGCGAAGAGTCAATTCCTAAAAACAAAGTTGTAGTCGCCGTAAAAAAGATGCTGAAACAAGAAGCCCGTCACCCTGAACTCGTTTCAGGGCCTGTACTGACAACAGATTCTGACCTTCGTCAGAATGACAGATATGCACCGCATGACAACGAACCCCTCGAGCAATTCAAAGCAGAACTCAACGCCAAAGACCAGACTATCGAAGAATTAAAAAAACAGCTTGCCCAAGCTCTCGCTTCCATTCAGAACAACAAAGAAAATTCTTCTAATAAGCCGGAACTTAAGGTTGAAGATTTAAGCGAATTCCAGACTAGAAAAATGTTCATCGACGAAGACCTTAAAACGCTTGGCTGGAGGATTGACCAGGTTCAGGTTGCAGAAGAATACAAAGTAGATGACATGGAAAGCATTACTGGGAAAACCGGCTATATCGATTATGCACTTTTTGGCCGCGATGGCTCTCCGCTTGCTGTTGTAGAAGCTAAAAAAACGACAAAAGACCCCAATGTTGGTAAGCAGCAGGCGGTTTTGTATGCAGACTGCTTAGAGCGCAAATTTGGCCGCCGACCGTTTATCTTTTACACAAACGGCTTTGAAACCTTCTTTTGGGACGACACCCAGTATGCACCGCGTTCTGTTAGCATGATTTTTAGTCAGGGCGATTTACAAAAACTTATGGATCGTCGCTCGCTTTTACAAGATTTGAATCACGTAAAAATCAATACAGAAATTTCTAGCCGTCCGTATCAAATGAAGGCGATTCGCTCAATCTGTGCAGAAATGGAAAAACGCATCCGCAAGTTTCTGCTTGTTATGGCAACTGGAACTGGCAAAACAAGAACTGCAATCAGCATTGTAGATGTTTTAAGCCGCGCTCACTATGTTTCAAATGTTCTGTTCCTCGCCGACCGAATCCAGCTTGTTGAACAGGCTTATGATGCATTCCGCGAAAGCTGCCCAGATGTAACGGTCTGCAATCTTTTGGACACAAAGGATAAGGAGCAAAACAAAGGCGCCCGCATTGTGTTCAGTACGTACCCGACAATTTTAAATGCAATCGACACCGAAAAAAACAAAGACGGAAACCGCACGTTTACGCCCGCTCATTTTGACCTGATTATTATTGACGAAGCGCACCGTTCCATTTTTAAAAAGTACCGAGCGATTTTTGAATACTTTGATGCATATCTTGTAGGTCTTACCGCAACTCCACGCAAAGATGTGGAAAAATCTACATTTGAATTCTTTGAGCTGCAAGATGATGTTCCAACGGATGTGTATGAATACGAAACTGCCGTTAATGCAGGCTTTTTAGTTCCGTATCACGCAATCGAAAAAACTTCTACTTTTCTTGATGAAGGAATAACCCGCGAAAACTTAAGTGAAGAAGATTTAGAAAAAATCCGCCGCGAAGAAGAAGAAAGCGAAGAGCCTTTTGAAGAAATTCCTTCCAAGGCGATTAATGAATACGTTTTTAATGAGGACACCACTCGCCAGGTTTTAGAAGATTTAATGACCAAAGGAATTAAAACTGGTGGCGATAAGCTGGGAAAGACAATCATCTTTGCCTACAACAAAAATCATGCACAGCACATTGTAGACACCTTTGACAAATACTGGCCGGAATACAAAGGCAAAATGTGCCAACGTATCGTTTGCGACGACAGCAAAGTTAAGGCGACCATAAAAGAATTTAAAAAATCTGATTCGCTTCTCCAGATTGCAGTTAGCGTTGATATGCTCGACACGGGAGTAGATATTCCGGAAGTTGTAAATCTTGTGTTCTACAAAAAGATTCGCAGTAAGATAAAGTTCTGGCAGATGATTGGCCGCGGAACACGCTTAGCTCCAAATCTTTTATGCACAGACGAAACCGGCTCTTATGTTGGTAAAAAATATTTTTATATTTTTGATTACCTCAGAAACTTTGAATTCTTCCGCGAAGAAAAAAACGGCATAGAAGGCGCAAGCGGAAAGTCTGTAAGCGAGCGCATTTTTGCTCATAAGTGTGCAATCATAAAGCTTTTGCAGGATGCAAACAACTGTCACCCCGAACACATCGACAGGCTCAGTGCATCGCTTGATTCGGAATCTACTTTGGCAACAGATTCTGACCTTCGTCAGAATGACAGCGGTGTTCAGCATGACGAAGGCACACCACATGACGGAGCGGGGGCTGCCGACGCATTTCTTTCTTACCGCGAGCAGCTTGTACGCGAAGTTCTTTCTCAGACAAACGCATTAAACACAAAGCTTACTCCTGTTCACCTTGTACTAAAACACGTCCTGAAATTTCAGAATGAAAAAAGCTTTGAATGCTTAACCGATGAAGACGTTATAAATCTTACAAAATACATTGCGCCTTTAGTTTTTAACGAGGAGCTTGACCAGTACGCAAAAGGCTTTGACAATTTCTGTTACGGAATTATGGAAGCTCAGCTTAGCGGCGAGAGCATAAGTATATTCCGCACAAAAATAAAAACGGTTGCAGAAAAACTTTTAACTAAATCATCTATCAAGGCAGTACGCGACCATCTTCCCCGCTTGCAGCTGCTTTCTGTAAATTCATATTACGAAGGCTTACATGTTTTAGATTTTGAAGAAATCCGAAAAGAGATTCGGGATCTTGCACAGTTTGCAGTTGATAATTCACACATTGACCCCATTTTTGTTGATTACGATGACGAAATAAAAGCGGTAGAGGTTCCAGAAGATGCAAAAAATCCGACTCCCGCAGACAACTTTGAAGAATACAAAAAGAAAGTTGATGCATATCTCGCTGAACATATGAAAGATAAAGCTATCAATAAGCTTCGCACAAATGAGCCTCTAACAAAAGACGACTTTGAAAGCTTAAATCATATTTTTAAAGAAGAGCTTGGAAGCGAAAAAATGTTTAACGAACTAAGCGAAGGCTTAAGTCTTGGAATCTTTATCCGCCGTGCTACTAAAATGGACAAAAACGCCATAAACTCATACTTTGCAGAATTCATAAATGATGCCGCCATGAACAGTATGCAGATAGAATTTGTTCAGCGTCTAATCGACATAATCGTAGAACAGGGCGAAATTAACATGGAAGCCTTAATGAAAGGCCGGGCACCGTTTGACCGCCCAAAGTTTTTTACGCTGTTTGGAAGCGAAGCTCAGAACAGAATATTTGCAGTTATCCGTAGTATTAATACGAATGCCAGGGAAGCGGCATAAGGAGCAGATGCATGAGCGACCTTTTCGATACAGCAAAACCTCAAAAAGAACCTTTAGCCGCGCGCATGAGACCGCGCAATCTTGATGAATACATCGGGCAGGATCACATCGTAGGAAAAGGCCGCCTATTGCGCCGCGCCATTGCCGCAGACCAGCTTACGAGCGTCATTTTTTACGGCCCGCCAGGTAGCGGAAAGACGACGCTTGCCCGCGTCATTGCAAATCACACAAAATCTAATTTTATTACGTTAAATGCTGTGCTTACCGGCGTTGCAGAAATCCGCACCGCCATTAAGCAGGCAGAGGATTTTTTTAAGCTCTACAGCCGCCGCACCATTTTATTTGTAGACGAAGTGCACCGCTGGAACAAGGCGCAGCAGGACGCGCTTTTACCGTGGGTTGAAAACGGCACGATAATCTTAATCGGAGCGACAACCGAAAATCCTTTTTTTGAAGTAAACAAGGCCTTGGTAAGCCGGAGCCGCGTGTTCCAGCTAAAAGCTCTTACAAAAGAAGATTTACTGAAAGCCGCCCGCATGGCACTAAGCGACACCGAGCGCGGCTACGGTCACTGGGACGTGCAGTTTGAAGAAGGCGCGTTGGAGCATTTAGTCGTCACGGCAAACGGAGATGCGCGGAGTCTATTAAACGCGCTTGAGCTTGCCGTCGAAACAACGCCCGAAGTCTGGAAGCCGTATAACGCACAGCCGGAGCCAGCATGGGGAAGCACGATTTACATAAGCCGGGAGGCTGCAGAAGAGTCAATTCAGAAAAAGGTTGTGCTGTACGACCGCGACGGCGACTACCATTACGACATTATTTCCGCTTTCATAAAATCTTTGCGCGGGCGCGACCCCGATGCAGCCATGTACTGGCTTGCCCGCATGGTGAGAGCCGGCGAAGACCCGCATTTTATTTTCCGGCGTATGCTGATTTCCGCTTGCGAAGACACGGGACTTGCAGACCCTTATGCGCTTGGAGTCGTCACCGCCTGCGCAGACGCCTTTGACCGCGTAGGTCTCCCCGAAGGCCGCTATCATCTGGCGCACGCCGCGCTTTACCTTGCTACCGCGCCAAAATCTAACAGCAGCATGGCATTTTTTGACGCGCTTTCAAGTGTGGAAAAAGAGGACGCGGAAGTTCCCAACCACCTGCGCGATGGAAATCGCGACGCAGAAGGCTTTGGCCACGGCGAAGGCTACATGTATCCGCACGCCTACCGCGACCACTGGGTTGCCCAGCAGTATCTTCCGGATGCGCTTGTCGGCAGGGTATTCTACACGCCGACCACGCAGGGGCATGAGGCAAAAATTCGCGAGGAAGTTTTAAGCCGCCGCGAAATGCAGATTTCCGCCATTCTGGAAAACACCGTGCAGACTCCGCTTACCGATGCAACGTGCGGAATGCACCCGTCGCCCCATATTGCCGATGACTACACAAATCCCATTGGCGAATGGTGGCTTAATAAGACATTCGGCATAAAAACAAGCGCAAAGGGCGAAGTGCTCACCTTTACGCCAAAAGACGAACGGAAAGAAAGCGCGCTTGACAAAGCCGACCGCTCTTGGCGGAGTCGTTTGGATTCAAACCGCGCCGAAGTGCTGCTTTCGGTGCGCACTTCAATGATAACGCTTGCAGAACTAGCCCGCCATCACCGCAGCCTTATCTGGAATGCTGACGACGGACTTCTTTTGTGGGAGGTCGCGCGTAAAACGCCTGAAGGCTTAACAAGCGGCGTATGCAGAAGCGCGCAGGGAAAGCAGATTTTAGAGCAGTACGCGCGCACGCTGGAAGACTTAGATAAGCCGCTTTTACTGGTGCGCCCGCAGTCGCCCGATGCGTTTTTGACGCCGGAAACGTTCCGCGAAGTGCTGCAGCAGTTTCAGTACAAGGGAACGATTTTTGACCGCCTGTTTTTCCGCGACCCGTTTATTTCAGAAGAGTCTATTACGGCACTTGCAAAGGCGTTTACCGAAGCCTCGCTCCAGGCGGCAAAGGCATGCGGCTTTACGTTTACTGACGAAGCTGAGCGGCGCGGCGAGCTTGACCTAGCAAGCGAGGAAGAAGAAGCGATTACCAGGCTGGTGGATTCTCCGCTTGCAAAGGGCTGGAAGGCGATTATCAGCCAGCGCATTCCGTGCCACGGGCAGCGGCTCAGTGCGTTAATCCGCGAGCAGGTGCTTACAGCAGAAACTCGGAGCGCGTTTTTGCCTCAGCTTGAGCGCATGGAAGAAGCAGAAGAAGCATTTTACAGCAACAGCGAAAATCCGCTTTTCAGCTGGAACGCCGACACAATCCGCGCCGCCTTTGAAGCGCAGGGCTTTAGCGTGCAGATGGGCGTGCAGAAGCTTACCGAAAAACGGCGCATAAGCGAGCAGGAAAGCGCAAAATGGCTTGACGAAAAAACAAGTGCCTACGCCGCTTCTATTTCAAGCGCAATCGGGAGCGAGGATTTTTCAAAGCTTGCTTCCCTGCTCCGTGCTGCTGCAAGCCGCACGCTCTTTAACTGGCAGGTAGAAATTGCATACATCGCTGTCAGCAAGCGCGATGTCGCAAAACAGACGCAGTAACGGCAGAAAGCATACTTTTCTGAGCAGATTTTCCCCCGTACCATACAATATAGCTCGCCGCTATCGCGGTGATTTTATAGGAGGCGTGATAAAAATTACCTCCCTGTAATTTTTATCACTGGCAGTTTCGCCGCTGGCAAAACTGCTTTTTCTCGCCATCCGTGGCTCGCCGCTATCGCGGTGATTTTATAGGAGGAAGGAATGATTCGATTTTCAAAGCACTTTTTACTGGGTGCAGCTGGAGTACTGGTGTGCAGTATGCACGCAGCGGCTGTAGACGTCAGCGCACGGCTCAATCTGGAGGGAAATCTTGCTAACGGCGGAAAAGACGCCGCCACCCGCTTTATCGAACTGAATGAGCAGTCACAGCGCGACCCTGACGCCTTTGTATTTTCAATTGCAGGCGAAAATGCGGGTGGCTCCCTCAGCATGGTCTGGACCTTTACGAGTGACGAAGCCGACGGAAACACGTCTGGCGACACTACCACCACCGACGGCAAGGCAGACATCACGATACGCAAGGCGTCCGTGTGGTTTAAGCCGGTGCCGTGGGCAAAAGTAACGGTCGGCACCCTTATGCAGCACCTCTATCTTGAATACATGCGCTTTTGGGAGGACGCGTCAGGCAGCAAGGTCGGAAGCGAAAAATGGATGAACTACCGCGAAGGGAGCGGCATTGACTACGGCGACAGTGGCGCAGGTATTGCGCTTGCCATTACGCCGATACAGCCACTTACAATTGAAGTAGCGGCAGCGCCCGGCACCTCAAGCGACAGCGATGACACGAGCGGCGCTTTCTGGACCTGGGACGGCAGCACCGCTACAAGCTATCTTGCTTGGGGTGCGGTCGCTAAATACAGCATTGGCGACAATGCTACCGTCGGCGTTGCGTATGCCGACAACGGCTTACACAAGTACAAGTTGCTTTCCGCCGGCTTTGACGTCGGTCATCCGTTTGGCACGCCATACTATTTCTTTATTCAGCCGCGCTTTTACTTTGGCGACAAGCACGCAAGTGAAATTCAGTACTACGGCTATTCCCGCAATAACGATGTTGACGAATATGCGCTTACCGGCATTGCCATTGACAACTGGTTCCGCTTTAACCTGGGCGAACACGTTGTACTGCAGGCGCGGCTTCCGTTTGTTGCCCGCTTAACGGGCGACGACGATGACCCAAGCTATCTGCTGTATGACCTGGAATGTGACTACAACATGGGTAAAATCTCACCGTACATCGAAATCAACAACTGTAACCGTATTTATGCGCCGCTTATGTTTGGTTCAAAGGACGGCTACACGCTCTCCGACAGCTTTGCGGTAGACATTCGCCCGGGCGTCAAATTTCATTTTGCTTCATGCGAGGTGTTTACCGGTGTAGACGTGTATTTCGGTCCCGGACTTGAAAAGAGTGCAGCGGCAACCTTCTACAGTAACAGCAACATAACGACCATTGGCTGGCGCGTTCCGTTTGGAGTAACGCTCACGCTGTAGGCGCACCTCTTGCACTGTCCGCAGTCGGTGACACCGCGGTGCTGCACGCAGACTGCGGCGCACTGGCAGCGCACGACTTTTGCGGCGCCTGTGCTCTAAAATCCTGCGGCGACATGCCGTAGGCGTGGCGAAAAATCGCACGAAAATTGTTTAAGCTTGCATAGCCACATTCTTCTGCAATGCTGGCTATGCTTTTTTTGCTGTCGGTCAGTAGCTGTGCGGCGCGTTCCATGCGCAGCTTCTGCACGTTTTCGATAAAGCTTAATCCTGTTGCCTGCTTTACGATGCGCTGTATTTGCCGCTCCGAGTAATTAAACAGGCGCGCAAAATCGCTCAAGGTAACAGTCGCAAAGTGCTCCTGCAGATACAGCATCATAAACATAAAGTTTTCTTCAACAGATGCCTGCTGCATGGCGGGAATTTCAACGTCGTTTTCATGGTCGCGAATCAGCGTGATAAAAAACATCGAAATGAGCGCCGACAGCATACGCCGCTTATAAGGCGCACTGCCGTTTGCCTCCCGATAAATGCTGAGCACAAGCGCTTGCACCTGCTCGTCGGCGCCCGTATGAAACAGCATCCAGGGCGTTTCTGAGTGCTCAGAGAAAAACGTGCGCCGAAAGAACGTTGAAAGCAGATCGTTATCCTTCATCAGCGAAAGAAAGGCGCTTTCAAAGGTACTTTTTTTGAGCATAATGTTGCGCACGTCAGCTTCATCATCAAATACCGAAAGCGCATGAATCGTATCTGGAGCGAGTATGCAGAGGTCGCCCGCGGTTAACGGAAGCGCGGTGCCGTTTATAAAATTGACGCACGAGCCCTTTACCACGTAGACCGCTTCAAAAAAATGGTGATGATGCAACACGGGCGGAAAATAGCGCGGATGACGACTGCAGGCGACGTCCTGCTCCTCTTCAAAGTAGTCGTTTTCTTCAAGCACCTTTCCGATTCGTGTCTTTCCAATGACAAAGCTGTGCGGCATATCTTCAAGCGAAAAACCTGCTTGGGGAATAACGCTTCCAGCAGAAAGCCACTCGGCGCGACACTGCTTTTCAATCTGATTAAAAGGAATGCGCTCGTTTTCGATAATTTCCATGCCAGAAAGTGTAGCACAAAAACGCACTGTTGCGGCATGGGTAAGGCAGAAAAAAAGCGAAATGTCGCAAAACAGACGGTAGCTCGTCAGATTTGCTACTGTCAGAGGCAGTGTTCTCCCCCTATCATACGAAGTGTACTGCAAAAAAGCAGCATAAGGGGTTTTTATGAGCGACAAAAAAGAACTTTCATTTTCAGAGCGGCTTATCTGGGCGCTCGGTCAATCAACGGGCCGGCAGTTTTTGACGGCCATGGTTTCTACCTACATAATGGTGTTTTTAACCGACACTTTTGGCATTGCCGCGGGAGCTGCTGGCGTCATTATGACGCTGGCAACCGTTTGGGATGCCATTAACGACCCGATTTTAGGCAGTCTTGCTGACCGTACCAAAACACGGTGGGGCACCTACCGCCCGTATCTGCTGTTTGTGCCGCTTCCGCTTGCCATTGTGGTCGCATTGCTGTTTGCAGCTCCTGCGCTCTCGCCGACTGGCAAGGTCGTCTATGCAGCAATCCTCTACATTTGCTACGGCATGTTAACCACCTGTATTGAAATTCCGTACAATGCGCTGCTTCCCGCTATGTCTAAAAACGAGATGGAGCGAAACGACACCATTTCGATTTCTATGTTTATTGCTTCACTTGCGGTTCTTGTCGTTACCTCCTTTACGCCGAATCTGGTGACAAAGCTCGGCGGCGAAAGTCCGTCAAAGGGCTACGTCATACTCGTGCTGATTGGCTCTGCCTGTATGTGTGTCACCAGCTGGCTTGCGTTCGTTAAGTGCAAGGAGCGACACACAGTAACGCATGAAGAGCACGTTACAAGCGGCACGCCTATCGGAAATCTCTTAAAGGTAAAAGAAATGTACCCCATGCTGCTGTTCTGGTGCATTGGCTGTATTCTGTTTGCGCTTATCATGTCACCGTCAGTGTACTACTGCATGTACTACCTCAAGAATCCAGCGCTGATTGCCTCGTACATGCTTACCATTAACATAAGCGGCATGGCAGGCATTTTAGTGCTCATGCCGATTCTACTGCGTGCGGTAAAAGGCAGCATGAAAAAAGCGGTTACTATCACCCAGAGCATTTCTGCAGTCTGCCTGCTTGCAAGCTATCTGAGTGCAGGACGCAGTATTCCGCTCTTGTATATTCTGACCTTTGTCAGCTGTCTGTTTGCAACGATGACAAACGTGTTCCGCCCGATGACGGTTGTTGGCATGACTGACTACGTAAAGCTTTCTACCGGTAATCAGCTCAACGGCACCATTTCTGCCATCGGCGGCTTTTCATTTAAGTGTGGCACGGCTCTGGCAAATGCGCTGCTTGCCGGCATGCTTGCCGTTACCGGCTACGTTGCAGGCGCCATCGGGCAGGAGCCAGAAGCATTCATGCACGGCATTAACGCGGTACGCTTTTTAGTGCCGTGTATTGCGTCAGTGCTCTACATTGTGCTGATTCAGTGCTATCCAGAAAACAAGATGGCGCAGTACCGTGCAGGCAAGGAGCCGAGCGTGCAGATTTCAGAAAACGTTATTGAGGAGCTCAAATGAAAGACGCAAACTGGATTACCAACGGAAACGCAAAGCCGTTTTACGCACGCAAGGCGTTTACCGTAAAGGCAGAACTGACCCGCGCCGTCATACACGTAAGCGGATTAGGACAGTTTAATTTCTGGCTCAATGGCGAGCGCGTAAACAATCACCGCATTGAGCAAAGCTGGACGGATTACAACAAAATCGTGCAGTACGTAACGCTTGATATTACGCAGGCAGTGCGCACGGGACAAAATGTGGCTGGCTTTGAAGTGGGAAACGGCTGGTACATTCTTGATACAACCGGCTACAGCTTTCAGTTTCCCGACTTTGTGCCCATGCCGCCGAACCCCAACCCTTACCAGCCGTTTGCAAAGAGCCTGGTTCTTGCCTTTTCACTTGAACTCTGCTATGCCGACGGCAGCACGGACACGATTACCTCTGACGAAAGCACGCTTGTCTACCCCCACGGCGTAACGGCGGCAAACGTATACGGGAGCGAGAACATTGACGGGAGGCTCTTAGCGCGTGACTTTAGCGCAGTAGCCTTTGACGATTCGCACTGGAAAGCTGCGCGACTTGCAGACAGCGAAGAGCAGCCACGCGGAAAGCTCATACCGCAAACGCAGCCGTCCGTTTCGATTGTGCGAAGCTACCGCCCCGCCTGCACGCGCCTTGTTGACGGCATTCGCGTGTATGACATTGGCGAAAATGTTTCGTTCGTGCTTGAATGCGACGTTTTCGGAAAAAGCGGCGAGCAGATAGCATTTTTCTTTGCAGAAAAATGTGACGAAAAGGGACTTCCCGACCAGGTTGCCAAAGGCTGGCTTTCAGTAACAAGCCGCATTGTCTACACCATTTCAAAAGACAACTGCTGGGAGCATGTAGAGCAGACCTTTAGCTATGCAGCAGGTCGCTTTATCGGCGTACGCGGAAACGCAGACGTACGCGCGCTAACCGCACATGCCGTCACCAGTGCGACAGAAGACGCCGGCAGCTTTGTGTGCGACAACGAAAAATACAACAAGATTCTGCACATCGTAAAAAATGCCGTTGAATCAAACCTAATGAGCGTGCATACCGACTGTCCCACCATTGA
>CALAEZ010000104.1 GCA_937891125.1 uncultured Treponema sp.
TCCGCTTGCGGTTAGCTCGGTAAAGCTGTTTGCGCCAGTGAACGTGACGATCGCGCTTTCTGTCGGAAGAGTAACGGCGGCAAAAGTGCTTGAGCCGCTTACCGTGACGGCAGTACCTGTAAGCGTAAGCGTGCCCGCGCTTGCAGTATAGGTGCCACTGCTTGTAAGGTCGCCCGAAAGCGTACTGCTGCCGCCGCTCTGCGAGAATGTGCCGCTGTTTGTAAAGTCGCCGCTTACCGTGAGCGTGCCGCCGCTCTGCGTGAATGTGCCTTCGTTGGTAAACGCCGCGCCTACAGTCACCGTCGCCGTGCCGAACGTGAGCGTGCCTAAGTTCGTGCATGAGCCTGAAACATCTGCAACCAGACTGACTGCGCTCAAGTCTGCAACCGCGCCTGCTTCTATCACCAGATTTGCGTACTGCATGCCGTCGGTCGCGCTGTCGCCGTCCCAGACCAGTGCGCTTATTACGCCGCCGTCACTTGCGCCGCAGTAGCTTACCGTGCTGTCATCGGCGCTTGTTATACTGTCGGCGGCGATGGCTTGCCCGCTTACACCGCACAGACGCAGCGTGCCATTATTGGTAAACGTTACCACGCTCACTGAATAGGAGGCAATGTCGAGCGTGCAGTCAGCGTTTATGCGCAGAACCGATGCGTACAAATCTGCTGTCATCACGAGGTTGTTTCCGCCGTCGCGTGTAGCAATCACGATGTTTGCGTTTCCGTCTGTTTCGGGCGCGGTAACAGCCAGAACACTTTCGTCAGCTGTCAGGCTCCAGTTTGCAACCGTCGACCAGTTTGTGTCAGTTCCGCCGCGCCAGTAATACGTGCGCAAAAACCAGTTTGTCGTAGAGCCAAATGCGCTTTCGCCGCCAGCTGTTTCTGTCACCGTGTCGCCCCAGTCGTGCTGAATCTCGTTTACGGAGGCAGAATAGCTTACTTCGGTGTAGCACACATCGCTTTCGGTCAGCGCCTGCCCAATGCTGGCCTCTAAATCAAAATTCCACCAGGTAGATGTGTCGCTTACAGAAGGAGAAGCAGCATCGGTTGTGAGCGTGATGAGAGAGCCGTCTGCGCCGACAGAAGAAAATGAGGTTACGACCGTCTGCGTCGTTCCCGCGCCAAAATAAAACGCGCTACCCGCGCCAAGTATGCTAAGCTCGTCAAAACGATTGCTGTCAGAAAACGTAAAATTGCTTGAAGCGGCGTAAGAGGAGAGCGAAAAGAGGTCAAATTCGTTTTCTGCGCTGAACGTTGCCGTCACCGGAACATAGGCGTAAAATCCGCCTGAAGCTTCTTTAATGCCGGCAAAGCTGTTTTCGCCGGCAAAGGTAAGCGTAGAGCCGCTTCCTAAAGCCAGAAACAGGCGGAACGAGTTTGCGCCGCTAAACGTCAGGTTCATGCCGGCTCCCGTATACGCGCACGCGCCCACGACGGTAATTGCGTCGTTTACAGCGACCGTTGCGCCCTCTCCGGTAAAAGCAAGGTGCGTAAAGCTCGCGCTTCCGGTAAGCGTGGCGTCTCCCGTAAAGTAGACTGCGCAGGTATTGCGCGAGGTCGTTTCATCTCCCGTCGTCGAAAAAGAGCCGCCAGAGCTTGTGTCAACTGTAAAGTTTCCGCCGATGGTTAGAATTGCCTCTCCAAGCGTGAAGGCACCGCTGTTTGTAAAATCGCCGCTTACCGTAAGCGTGCCGCCAGTCATTGTTACAGCGGCAGTTGCCGTAAACGAGGCGGCTGTTATGGTGGCTCCTTCTAAAAGTGTGTCGACGTTTCCCGAGCCCGACGAGTTTGAAACGCTCATTGCACCGCTTATGGCAATTTTACCGGCGCTCAGTAAGACGGCGCCTGTGCCGGAGGAAGAAAAGCTTTCTGCGGTAATTTCTGTGCCGTTTGCCACAAAATATGCTTTATCAGAAACAGTAAGTGCGCCGCCTGCGGTATCGGAGCTTTCAAGTGCCAGCGTGCCGCCGGTAAGCGTGATGTATGTGTTCCCGCCTGCCGCAAAATCGCCAAAAGAAAGCGTGCCGCCGCTTACCGTGAAGACGCT
Organism: uncultured Treponema sp.; assembly: GCA_937891125.1. Classification (GTDB taxonomy): domain Bacteria; phylum Spirochaetota; class Spirochaetia; order Treponematales; family Treponemataceae; genus Treponema_D. Next base: position 2,047 of record CALAEZ010000104.1, read on the forward strand.
TCCGCCGTCTCCGCTCAGCACAAGCGAAGAAGAGCTGAACGAGCCGCCAGTCATTTCAAAGGCAACTTTGTCAGAGATAGTGCACGTTGTGCCAGAAGCGGAAAGTGTTCCGCCCGTCACCCACACAGCGGCAGCTGCTCTTGCCGTAAATGCCGTCGTAACCGAAAGCGTGCCGCCTTCAATCAGCACCGTAGGCGTATCCGAGCCGCCCGACGTGCCGACCGTAAGCGTTTTTACTTCCAGCTCGCCGCCAGAAACGCTAAGCATTGCGCTTCCTTCCAGCGTAAGCTCGATGTATGTCGTGCCTGACGGGCAGTCGCTTTCGGTAATCTCCGGATAATAAGAGCAGCCGTCTGGAATGACAAGCGAGCCGTAAATCGGCATGTAGTTACAGCTCCAGTTCCCGCCCTCCGTCCATGAGGTGCTGACTTTTCCCGTCCACGAAGGCGTTTCGTCCTTTACGTACTTAACCGCAAGTAGCTCAAAAAGGCCGTCAGGCGTGTAGATATGAAGCGTGCCGCCCTGCCCAGTTTCAAGCTCCGTGTCGCCGCTGTAGGTAAGATTAAGCGTTGTCGTGCTGTCTGCAGAAAATGTGTCTTGGGTCGCGGCAAGAGCAGACGCAGATGTCGCGCTTGTATCAAGCGCTTTTTCATTCAGCGTAAACTGACTGATGAGCGAGCTGTCCGTGCCGCTTTCAGGCTCAACCCAGTAGTAAAACGGAACGGAGACGCCGCCACCGTAGCTTCCGACGGTAAAAGCAACGCTGATTCCCGTTAACGTTTCGGTTGCGTTCACCGCATAATAGGTTGCGCTACCAGTAGAGCTTATGTTCAGGTAAGTTTTCGCACTGTCGCTGAGCGGCTCATACGTGATGCAGCTTGTTCCCGGCGAATAATTCAAATAGGCACCCGAAGCAGGAATGACAAGCGATGCCGGGTCAGACGAATCTGACGAGCCGTAAATCGTAAGGCTTCCGTTCCTCGACGTGCCGTAAAAGATTTCTGTTACCGTAAGCGTTGTTCCCGCGTCTATTGTAAGCGTGTGAGTGTATGCGTTTGGAAAATTAAATTCACCTGCCGTCACCGTGCCATTGCCGGTAAGTGTTGCGGCAACATTCACCCAGCTGGAGGGCGTGCTGTTTGTGTTCAGTAAGAATGTGCCGCAGGTAATGTCGTGCGTCTGTAAATCGATTGTGCCTGTTGCAAGCACCGTAAGATTTCCGCTTACCGTCATGTCTGCGTTCGCCGTAAGCGTCGTGCCGTCAGCAATGCTTACGTTATAAAACGTCGATTTTGCCGCATAGTCTGCATTCCAGCCTGCCGCCCCATCCGTGCCGCCGGTAAAGGTAAGCGTGCCGCCAGTGGCAGAAAAATAGCTGTTTCCGCTTGCAGTAAGCGTATTAAGGCTCAGTGTGCCGCCTGTCATCGTAACGTGCGCATTTGGCGCAATGTAAAGAGAGCCAGCCGCAGCTCCAGAAGCAGAAATGACCGGCCAGTTTTCGCAGCCAGAGGGCACGGTCACTTCATCGGAGCTTGTCGGCACGTTCCCGCTTGCCCAGTTTCCCGCTGTCGCCCAGTCGGTGCTTTCCGCGCCAGTCCACACGCAGCCTGAATAGCTGTAGGTGATTTCCGCAAGCACAAGCGATTTATCGGGCGTGTAGATGTAGAGAGTGACGCTGTCGCCAGCTGTAAGCGGGCCGGTAGCCTTTAAATATTTGGCTGCGGCAGAAGATTTTAGCGTGCCGTCAGTATCTGCATCGGAGGCGGCAAAGCTTAAAGAGCCGGAAGAAGAAAGCGTGCTTCCGGCAAACGTAAAATCGCTTACAGAGCAGCTTCCGCTTACCTCTGCCGTGTAGGTAAACGTAATATCTGGCTCCCAGCCTAAGTCGCCCGTTCCAAAGCGATTTACGGTAAAAGTAAGCAAAAGCCCGCTAGCGTCTGAGCTTACTGGAACTGCGCTTACAGTGCTGTAGTCAGCGGTAACAGCATAGTAGGTTGGGTCTCCATACGGCACGCGGGTAAGCGTATCTGCATAGGTAACGGCCGCCTCGCCATATTCTACATTTGCACCGGAAGCAAGCACATACAGCGTGCCGCTTCCAGTAAATGCAGTTGTAAGACCATCATCGTCAGCATTTCCCCAGAAGGTGGAAGTCTTACCGGTAATATACATCGTGGCGCTGCTAGCAATAGAGATTGTATTGGTAATCTCCGTGCTGACAGCCACCCCGGAGCTATTTTGCTTATAGTTTGGCGTGTCAAAGCCGTCTGCAACTAAAGAGCCGCTTCCGGTAATCGTAAGCGTGGAATTTTCTGCAGAGTTACCCGTATCATGCAGCACAAAATTCGTTACCGTAAGCGTATTTCCGTCTGTATCTAGCGTTATATCCGATTCATAGCTTGCCATGCCAAACTGCACTGTTCCAAGCGTAATGTCGCTGTCAAGCGTAATCGTGGTGGCAGAACTTGCAGGAATATACGCCGTGTCATCTGTCGTCTGTATGCCGGGATAGCCTCCGCGCACAATGTAGTAGCCGGTATCATCCTCACTTTCGGCAGTTGCCCAGTTAGTCGGCTCTGTCCAGCTTCCATCTGTTATATCCTGCCGCCAGTAGTACGTACTTACGTCCGCCCACACGGCATACAGCGTAATAGATGCTGTCGGCGTAAAACTGCCTTCATCTCCGTAAGTGGCACTCGTTGCATCGCTTGTAGTCGCCCAGCCTAAAAACGCTTTTCCGCTTTCGCCACTAGAAACGCTGTAGCTCAGATTAAGCGTGTCTGCATTGGTGAGCGTAAGGCTGCTGCCTTTGGTGACAGAAAGAGAGGTGCGGCTCGACGCACTGCTTCCCGTTCCAAATGAGCCGCCGTTTGCATCCAAAATAATGTAGTAGTTAGAGCTGTCGGTATAGCTTACCGCGCCTGCATCTACCGACACCGTGTTTGCCGTGTACGAGCTTACCGTAAGCGTGCCAGTTCCGTCGCCCGTTACTGAAATGTCGGCAGATTTTTCGTTATTAAAGCTGTAGGACGTGAGGGTAGCTCCATCTTCTATTGAAACGATAGAGTCGGAGGCACTGTTTTTATAGGTAATCGTGTTTGCGCTCACCGTGCCAGCTCCCGTTATCGTCAGATTTACCGTGTCGCTATTCGAATCTTTGTTGCCAAGATACAGCGTGCCGCTTACCGTAAGCGTTACTCCCTCGGAAAGCACAAGCGTTACCGATGTTGTAGATGAGCTTTCTATGTAGAGATTCTGAATCGTCACATCGTCAGTAACATACACCGTGATGGAACCGCCTGCGTCATCGGTGTTTATATAGACGGTTGCGCTCGTGTTAGAGCTGTCGCCGGGGTAGTCGGCACTCGACAAGCTGATAGATGACCAGCTTATGCCACGCGTTGAATACTTCCAGTTTGAGTAGTCAGACCAGGTGCCGCTTGTTGTTGTCCACTTGTAGTAGTTTGCTGCCCACGCCGCCCCGCTGGCTCCCATCAGCACCGCGCATAAAAAAAACACGCGGAACGCACGAGGAGCGGTTCGCAATGCAGCAACAGCGGAATGAAAAAATCTGACAGCAGATGAAAGCATGTTTTAAGTATACCGCAAAAAAACGCTGCTGTCATTCACGTTTTTCAGACAAGGCGGACTCTGTATGAATACAATAAAAATATCATTCTTTTCATTGACAAATACTACCGACAAAAATATCATTATATTGACTCAGGGAGGTGCTGTATGGGCTTACCAAAATATGATGTAGAAACCGCGCGAAAGATGATTCACGCATTTGTGCCGATAAGCCGTTTTAACAAGGGCGAGGCGGGAAAAATCATTGAAGAAGTAAAAGAGGACGGAATCCGCGTTATTGTAAAAAACAATGTTCCTGAATGCATTATGATTTCCGTCGAAGAGTACGACCGCAGCATTCAGCAGAAGAATAATCTTCTTGACCTTGTCGTAAACCGCTCAAAGGAAGAGGATGAAAAGCGCAAGGCATTTATTGCCCGCATCCGCAAAAACGTGTCTGCGCCAATTCCGCCAACAGCAGATCGGGAAGAAGTTATGAATCGGATTGGGCCAATCTACGTAGACGAAGAAGCGGTAAACGAACTTCGAAGGATAAGCATGATATGATTCTACTTGATTCAAACATTCTGATAGACTATTTCCGCTCTAGAGATTCGGCACTGGCCAAACAGATTGATTCCATGCAGGCAGCTCTCTGTGGAGCTGTCAGGGCAGAAGTATTGCACGGCGCAAGAGATAACCACGAAATTGACGACATGCTCGAAGCCTTTAAGACATTCGAAAATCTGCCGCTCGATGATTACGACTGGTACGACGTTGGCTTTATGCTACAAACGCTCCGCACGCACGGCATTCAGGTGCCAATGACAGACGCAGTCATTGCGTTTACGGCCATCAAATACGACGCGCCGCTTTGGACGCATGACGCACACTTTAAGCACATTCAGCTCTGCTACCCGGAGCTGTCACTGTACGAAGAAGAAGCCTAGCCAGCAGCCAGATGCCTCTTCTAGCCCGCGAGAGCTTCTACCGGATCAAGCTTGGCGGCGCGGCTTGCAGGATTTAAGCCAAAGAAAATGCCAACAAACACGCTGAACACAAACGAGATTAAGCACGCGCCCACCTGAATGGCAAAGGGCTGCCCTTTTACGTATTCCACCGCAAAGCTGATTGCAATACCCAGCAGAATGCCAAGCGAGCCGCCTAAAAGCGTAATGCTTGCGCTTTCTACCAGAAACTGCCGGCGGATTGCGGCAGGACTTGCGCCCAGTGCCTTTCTAATGCCAATTTCCTGCCTGCGCTCGGTTACCGTTACAATCATAATGTTCATAATGCCAATGCCGCCGACAAGCAGGCTGATTGCCGCAATGCCCGAAAGCATAAGACTTAGCGTTTTTGTAATTGAGTTCATCTGCTCAATAAACGTCTGCATGGACGTAACGTTTACCGAATAGTCGGTGCCGCTTTTTTCCTTTGCGTAGGCGGTCGCATCGGTTACGATTTTGGTACAATTTTGCGGCGACATGGCCTGAATCATAATCGTGCTGGCGGCAGGATTTGGCTCAATCTTTTTTGCGTAAAAACCGCGCGGAATGTAAATGCCGGTGGTGCTGCTTTCCATGCCGCTCGTCTGCTCTTTAAGTACGCCCACCACGTGGAACGGAAACGGCACACTGCTTGAAACGGCAAGCACGGTGCGCCCGACCGCGTTTCCGTCAGGGAAAAGAGCTGAGGCGACTTCGCTTCCGAGCACGACCTTCTGCGCACCGTAAAAATCGTCAGTCACCGTAAAATAGTCGCCGTAGTCAAGCACAAGCCCGCACATCTCAAGGTAGCCGGCTTCGACCGCCGTGCAGCTGGAAGTAACGCTCGTCTCTCCATAGCTTAACGTGGCAGAAAGCGTGTTTTTGTACCAGATTTTTTTTACGTTCTCAATATGATTAAACATGTCCTCGCGGAATGTTTCGTCAAACACAAGCGTTACCGCATCGCGTTGGCGGCGCATAAAGCCTGTACTTACCTGCACAAGGTCAAGTCCGCTTGAGCCAAATGTCGCCTGAATTTCTTTTGTGGAGCTTTGCCCCATGCTCGTAATGACAATAACGCTTGCCACGCCGATAATCACGCCGAGCAGCGACAAAAAGGTGCGCGTCTTATTGCGGGTAAAGTTTTGAATCGCGTTTATAAAATCTTCAATCATTTTTTTCATCCGCCTGAATTTGACCGTCTAAAATGCGTATGCAGCGGCGGGTGCTTGCGCCGATTTTCGGGTCGTGGGTGACAATCACAATTGTCGTGCCACCAGCGTTTATTTCGCCGAACAGGTCAAGCACGGCGCGGCCGGTTGAACTGTCCAACGCACCGGTCGGCTCATCGGCAAGGATTATCTGCGGGCGCGTTACCGTGGCGCGCGCGATTGCAACACGCTGCTTCTGTCCGCCGGAAAGCTCTGCCGGCAGGTGCTTCATGCGGTTTTCAAGCCCTACGCGCTCCAAGGCCGCCGCCGCCATGTCTTTTCTAAGCGCGCGCTCAATACCCTGATAGCGGAGCGGAATCATCACGTTTTCAAGCACGTTCATCGAAGGCAGAAGATGGTACTGCTGGAACACAAAGCCGACCGTTTTATTGCGTAAAACGGCAAGCTCCTTTTCGCTCATGGTGGCAGTTTCTTTTCCACCAACGGCGACCATGCCGCTTGTCGGGCGGTCAAGGCAGCCAATCATGTTCATGCAGGTAGATTTTCCGCTTCCGCTCGGTCCCATTATCGAAACAAATTCGCCGTGCGCAATGGAAAAGCTTATGCCGCGCGGGGCATGCACGGTCTCTTCGCCCATTGCGTAGGTTTTTACCACATCGCGCATTTCGATAACGTTTGCTAATGCAGCGTCGGCATTGCTGCCTGCGCAGTCTGTATGCCTATCCATTAGAAGCCTCCCGGTGGCGGGCCGCCCATGCCGCCCATCTGGTTATTCTGCTGGCTCTTGTTGCTGCCGTTCCTGCTGTTTATGCGCATGCGTCCGCTCTTGCTTGCGCTCGACTGCGCCTTAAGCTTTTCGCCGCCCTCAAGGCCGCTTTTTATATTCACGTATTCAATGCCGTACGGCTCGACTTCAACTTCAACCTTCTGCGTCTTTCCGTTTGCTTCGATAATTTCCACAAAGGTAGAGCCTTTTTCATGCCCGATTGCGTAGCGTTCCACCACGAGCTTTGCTTCCGGATCGGTAATCTGAATTTTTCCGGTAAAGCTGAAATTCGGTAAGATTTCTGCCGGCGCGTCGTCAATGCGCACCTTTGCGTTTACCACGGTAGCTCCGCGGCTGGTCACTTCGCCGATTGCAGGGTACGACACAAGATAGCCTTCCACCGTGCCGCTGTAGGCAGGAAACGTAAATTCCACCTTCTGCCCCGGCTTAAGCTTGTACACATCGGTTTCTGCAATTTCGACCTCTGCCGTTAAATAACTGGTGTCGACGAGCGTGCCGATTTCGTCTTTTGCTTCAAGATAGTCGCCGGGATCTACGTCGAGACTTGCAATTACGCCGTCAAAGGTGGCGACAATTTTACGGTCGCGGATTTTCTGCACCAGCGAAATGCGCTGGGTTTCCAAAAGCTCAATTTCGCGCCTAGCTCCGGTGATTTTAGAAGAAGCGATGTCATAGTCGAGCTTTGCAAGATTGTACTGCTGCTCGCTGTCGTCTTCCTGCAGGATTAAGTCGCCTTTTTTTACATGGTCGCCTTCCTTTACGTACACGCCCACAACCGTGCCGTCATTTAAGGCTTCAAGCGACTGCTCTTTTGCCGCGCTCACCGTGCCTGCAATCTCAATAACGTTCTCGTAGATTTCGGCACGCACCGTATACGTTGTAGCTCCCGCATTCTTTTTTGCGCTTACAATCTTGCGCGACACAAAAAGAGAAGCGGCAATAAAGACAAGCACGCACACAACCGCAAGTGCTATTTTTTTCTTTTTAGAAAGCTTTTTCATTTTGTAATCTCTCCCTTTACGTTGGCGGCAGCAGTTGCCGCAGAGCCGACAGTGCCAGCATTTGCAGTAGAACCCAATGTACCAGCAGTTGCCGTGCCTGCAGCCGTTGCGTCATCGTCACGCGCAAACAGCAGCTTTGTTTCGTTATTGTAGATTATGTATTCAGTTGCGTTGATTAACAGATTAAGGCGCGCCATATCGCGGTTGTCGCGGGAATCGTAATAGTCGCTTGCCGTGATTATGCCCTGCCGGTACCACTCAGCCATGTCTTTTTCAAGCTTTTCGTACATGTCAAATTCTTCATGGTAGCTGGTGCGACTCCAGGCAAGGTCTGAAAGCGTCGTCTGGCGGTCGATTACATCGGTTTCGTAGTCGTCGCTTGCGGTTGAAAGCGCGATTTTTTCAAGCTGCTCATCAAGCTGATTCTGCACCTTTGTAATGGCGCGCGTGCGAAACGTATTCGGCACAATGCCAAACGAAAGCGTGTAAATCGGAATAGTCTCGCTCGTTACATCGTAGCGGTTAAACCCGAGCACGCTGGTATTTGTCGGAAGCGCAACGCCTGCCGCAAGCGACACGCCGCGCCACTCAAGGCTGAGCTTTCCGCCAACGGTGTCTGAATGAATCTGCGTGCTTTCGTCTCCCGCAGAAAGCGAGCTGTCGTAATTAAACGTGTATTCGGCGGTCGCCTTAAGCGTAATGTCGCTGTCAGCCTCGCGCTTTAATGCGCCAATATAGGCATCCCATCCGGCACTTTCCGCCTCGCCATACATTTTCTCGTCAAACGAAAGCACGTCTACGCCCTCTACCTCAGGAATTGCAAACGGCAGAAACGCAAGAGCCGAGCGGTAGGCAAGCTCGCTTTCGTTTAAAATTGCGTCGTCCGGCGCGCTGTCTGCCAACGACTCGTCGCGCTCATAGGTAAGCCCGCACTTCCGGGCAAAAATTGCCGTCTCGCGCTCCAGTCTGCGCTCTGCCTGCTCAACGTCGCGCTTATCGCTCTGCACCTGCAGGGCAGCCTGCCGGTAAGTGGAAGAAGATTCTGAATAGCCCTGCGCGACAAGCTTACGAAGAGCAGTGTCGTCGTCATACAGGTCGGCTTTTTTTTCAAGCACCGTGACCGCGTAGCCGTAGAGCGTTTTAAGCGAAGTATAAAAAGCGGTTTCTGCATTTAACGCGCGGTCTTTTACATCGCGCTCAGCTTCAAGAACAGCCCGCTCAGCTTCTAAAAGCGTAACCTGGCGCGTTTTAGATGAGCCGCTTAGAATATCTGTTGTAATCGAAAGCGTTCCGCCTGAAAGCGTTTTTTCGCCGTCATCAATTTGTATCGGCAGGCTTGCGCTTACCGTGGTGTTGTTGAGGGCAGGAAGCGAAAGCGAGGCTCCAGGATTTATGTCGACATAGCTTTTTCCGCCGATTGAGTAGAGCGTTACCGTGCCGCTAGAAAGCTCAAAAGAAGTGCCGTTATCTATTTTAGTGGATTTTAATGAAAGCCTCTGAGACTGGGCAGTTAAAGAAAGCTTTTGCAGCTCAAGGTCGTTCTGCAAATAACCGGCGAGAAAATCGTATAAACGCTGGTAGTCTGCATGTTCGCCCTCTGCCAACGGCAGCGCGTCCGCCTGACTTTGAGCTGCAACGGGCAGTGAAGAAACCGCGGTCAGAAAAAACGCAGCAGGTAAAAGCAGGAAACGGGAGCTAAAAAACTTTTTATGCCTCTTCATGTACCCTACTATACTGTTGATACTGTAAACTGTCTTGATGTTACAGAATAACTCGTTGTTATCCCGATAAAATGTTGTTATCGTCTGAGAGTTTGAATGTTCCGCAAAGCAAAACATTCAAACTCGTCGTGCGTTGTTGTGGCGCCCTCCATGGCGCAGCTGCGGTAACGGTGTTTTCTATTTGTTTTTTTCGCAAATATGCCGATAATATAAGAACCAAGAACAAACCTTATAGGAGTCTGTAATGAAAAGCCTGAAACTTTCTGCTAAAATTAGTATGCTGATGGCAGTTGCTATCATCGTAGCGTCCGTTGCCGTTGGACTTGTTTCTATACGGGTGAGCTCAAGCGAGATTACCGACCTTATTCTAGAAAATCTTGAAACAACCGAGCTTGGCGTTCTCGATATTCTGGACAACTGGCGAGCAACGCTTGAATCTTCTACTCTCGTGCTTGCTGACAAAACACGCCTTGCAACCGCATTAACCGCAAACGACTTTGATACTGTCGAGAGCTTAACCGAAGAACAGTCAGAGGTTCTCGACACCGATTTTCTTATTGTTACCGACGAACACGGCATTGTCGTCGGTGGCGCCCGCCGCGGCTTTGACCTTTCAAAGTCTGTCGCTGTGCAGGAAGCGCTCAAAGGCCAAAAATTCTGCGCGTATGAATCAAACGAGCTGTGGGAATACAGTCAGGTGGTTGCCTACCCGATAAAGACAAACGACAGCATTGTCGGCACTGTCCTTGGCGGCTACAGTCTTGCAAGCAAAGAGTTTGTACAGGAAGTAAAGGATAATTTTAAGGTTGAATGTACCATTTTTGAAGGAAACAAACGCGTAGCAACAACGCTGACAAGCATCGGCGTTAAAATCGGCTCGACATTAGACAATCAGTCGATTGTGACAATGGTCTTACGAAACGGCGAGCGCTTTGAAGGCACCAATGTTATCGCCGGTGCCAAATTTCTGTCAGAATATGCACCGATTCAAGACGCAAACGGCACCATTTCCGGTATGCTCTTCGTTGCAAAAACTACGCAGACAATAACAAATGCCACCAGCAAAATCACCGGAATTGTCATTCCCATTATCATCGTCATGGTGATTGCACTGGTCATTTTTGCCGGCATACTGCTTACCCACCTTCTGCGACCATTAAATGGCGTAAAAGACACGCTGAACGACATCTCTTCCGGCGATGCAGACCTTACCAAGCGCATTGAACTTAAGTCACAGGACGAAATTGGCGACGTTGTTAACGGATTTAACGCGTTTGCGGGCAAACTGCAGGCGATTATTGCGGACGTCAAGACGTCAAAAGACGACCTGGTTGTTGCGGGTGACGATATGGCAAGCGCGGCACAGGACACCGCAAGTTCAATCACGGAGATTATCGCCAACATCGAAAGCATGCACAAGCAGATTGAAGGTCAGAAGGCATCTGTTGACCAGACTGCCGGTGCGGTAAACGAGATTGCGTCTAACATTGAATCTCTGGAACGCATGATTGAAAGCCAGTCAAGCGGTGTAACGCAGGCTTCTGCGGCAGTAGAAGAAATGATTGGCAACATCTCATCCGTCAATTCTTCTATGGACAAGATGGCGTCTTCATTCGGTGAACTGCGCACCAACGCACAGACCGGCTTTACCAAACAGCAGGCGGTAAACGACCGCGTTAAGGAAATTGAAAGCCAGTCAGAAATGCTGCAGGAAGCGAATGTGGCAATCGCTTCTATCGCAAGCCAGACGAACTTGCTCGCTATGAACGCGGCAATCGAAGCGGCTCACGCGGGCGAGGCTGGAAAGGGCTTTGCGGTCGTTGCGGACGAAATCCGAAAGCTCTCAGAAACTTCTTCGGCTCAGTCAAAGACAATCGGCGATCAGCTGTCGAACATAAAGGACTCAATCAGTCAGGTTGTTTCCGCTTCCGGCGAGTCTGCAATCGCATTTGAGGCTGTTTCTAAAAAACTTGAAGAAACCGATGCCCTTGTCATGCAGATTAAGGCGGCAATGGAAGAGCAGAATGAAGG
>CALAEZ010000105.1 GCA_937891125.1 uncultured Treponema sp.
CATGCTCGACGCGCGCACGAACGCGCGCCTGCTCGGCGAAATATGCCGCGAAGACGCGCAGCCGTATGCCCGCATCTTCGAGCTGCGAGCTCAATGCATACTCGATACCCTCGTCTGACGCGTGCTGCGCCACAGGCGCGTGATGCCTCGGTAGCAGAACCAGCTGCTGACACGGTTATTACCCTTGATGCGTTAGAGCAGGCGGGCGATACAAGCGAACCTGCTGATAACGAAGTGCCTGATGAAACTCCCGCGCGACCGGAGTCTGCACCGTTTATTCATATACAAGCAGGCTTAGAAGCAGAAAAGCGTGGTGAGCGCCTTGAAAAACCGCAGGTTGCAGGAGAAACTGCAGCAGAAAACGCGGTGACGGCAGACGAGGCGAGGGCGGTAGCCTCCGCGCTTGCTGTTTCGGCTGTCGTGGAGTCACTTTCAGAAGAGTACTACCACGCGGCGTTTGGCGTATCGGTGATGTATCGCTCATATCGGCTGTATCCGCTGTATTGGGGCGTGGGGGGTGAGTTTTCCTGTAGTCCGCCAGACAGCGATTATCCGTATACATACACATTTAACGGAACGGAACTTAATAATCCGTGGCTCTACAAGGGAAGCGCTACCGCCTGCATTGGCATCAGTACCTCTGTTTCGCCCTATGGCGTACTCGTGTTTGCAGAAACGCGCATTGGTTGGGGCGGAAAGTTTCTTTTTAATAATGAGCTTACGTACTCACGAACAAGCAAGCTGACCGGTGGCGGTAGCGTGGCGGTGTTGATGGGCGTTGAATGGAAAAAGCTGCGGCTTTCTGTTGGCGGCGAATACGATACGAATCTTGCGCTTATGGCAAAAGCCGAGCTCGGCGTAGTGTTTCTGCTAAAAAAATAGCCACATGCATCAAAAAAGGGTATATTCACAAAACGAATATACCCCCTTTTTGTCCTGCGGTATGTTACATCTAGCGTTCTACTTTGAGCGTGAAGCTGTAAGAGTAGGCGGTTGTATTGCCGTTATCGTCAACGACATAGCCTGCAACTACCACGCTGTGCGTGCCGCTTTCAAAACGGCTTAAGTACAGCGTACATTCGCTTTTCTGTGTGTATAAAACGCCGTCAACCGTGATTCTGTAGCTGTCGTATGCTTCAGCTGTTGTGAGTGCAATCTTGAGCTTACTGTAGGTTGTTGCGTTTACGCTTGCAGCATCGCTTGAAATTGCTAACGTAGCTTCATCACCTGTCGTCGGGATTGCGGTAAGTGTCACAAAGCTAGAGTCAACATCATCTGTGTAGCTGTATGTCGTTGCGTTTGCAGTTACATCGTAGCTTACGTCTGCTAAGACAGACACGTTTTTGTAGGTGGCACTCGCAACTGTAGTTTCACCGTCTTCTGCGCTAATCCACTTTGAGAATGTCGGCGTAGAAGAGCTTGTGCCGTAAGCAAGGGTAAAGTAGCTTGTTGCGCCCTCTTCCTGATAGCTTAGTAAGCTTATCTCGCTTCCAGTGTAGATTGTGTATGCGGTGTATGAAGTAGTGCCTGAGCCAGTTGCGTCAAGTACAGTTGTGTCAGTTACCGTCATGGTGTACGGCTGGGCGATGTAGGTAAGGCGTGTTAAGTTGATGTGTGCTACTGTTGTGTCGTCGCCAACGGTGTATGCGGTGTTGCCTTCATCAGCGCTAGTGCAGGAAATGCGTTTTACATCGTCTGACTTGTCGTCTGCGGTTAATGCCGCGCGTAAGATAACCTCGTAGAGCTTACCGGTTTCAAGCTTAAGTGTTGCCGTTTCGCTGCTTGCAAAGAGTGAGCCGCCGCCGTAGTAGCGTGAGCCGTCTGCAAAGTCTACCACCTTGTAGGTAGCGATGTCGTCATCACTGTACAGGCTTGTAAACCCTAAGCGGGCAAGGAAGGTATCGTTTGCTGTGTCGAGTACTCCCGTTGTGTTTGTCGTCACTTCGTACAGGTCAATTTCAAAGTTAGATTCATTGGTAGAGTTGTCGTCCCAGGTAAGCTTTACTAAGTAAGTATCTTCTGTTGCAGAACCGGCAACGTACTGCGCCATAAAGTTTTCAGGAGCTGCCGGCTTTTCGTTAATGCCGCTTACAATCTTATCGAATGTGGTTGTCTGTCCCGGAGCTACGACAATGTAGTCCGACCAGAAGCCAACTTTTTTGTCAGTGCTGTTGTAGGTGTTGTAGAAGGTGATTCCTAACAGGTACTCGCTGGGAGCAATGTCTGAAAGTGTTGCTGCAGTAAAAAGTGATTTTCCGTCTGAAACAGTATTTTTTTCAACCTTACCTGTTGATACATCTGCTGGTGTTTCCGCAACAGACTGTACAACGGTTCCGTTAACTGTGTCATACAAGGTGATTTCGTATTTTGAAACAGCAACGGTCGTATCTGCCACGCTAAAGCCTGCCGTTTCTGCGATTGCAACAGAGCCTGGCGTGGTTAAGCCTTTTACGCTCATGTTGAAAACGAGCGCTGGTGTGGTGCCTGTTGAAAGGTCAACTTCGGTTGTTGCCGTTAAGACTGGATCTGAGTAGGTTTCGTCTCCAATCGTAATCGGGCTTGTGCCAGCAGTTTCGTCGCCAGTTGTGGTGGTCTTGTAAGCGGTAAGCGTCAGCTCCCAAAGCGATGTGTCTGGAAAGCTTACAGTAAAGCTTCCGCTTGAAGCGCCGTCTACAACGTATGCGGCAATGGCGTTTCCCTGCGTGCTTGAGCCTGAAAGCACGTAGACTAAGCCGTCTCCGTCAAGTGCCTGTGGCGTTGGAAGCACGGTGCGGGCAAGGTCGGCCTGCATTGCGCTTGCTGTCGTTCCGTTAATGCTTGCCGTAACAAGTGCGTTACCATCTGCATCATATTGCAGTGGTGCAGGAGCGTCAGTTCCGTTTTCGGTTACTTCGCCTCCGTTGATGTTGCTGCATCCTGCAAAAGCAAGCAGCGCAGTTGCTGCAAGAGCGGATAAGCATTTTATCCATGTTCTTTTCATAATTCTACCTCCTGTATTTTTATAGAACTTTATGAACACGTTTAGTTTGGTATCACCACAAGTGTGGCGGTATCGGTATATACATTTCCTTCGTAGCTTTGCACGGTAAGCTCAAGCGAATACTCAGTCCAGGTCTGTAGCTGTGTTTTTGCAGGACAAAGACTGAGCTGCTGTTCGGTACTGAGCGTGTACGCGGTGGTTTTGTCAGACGAGTAGCCGCTTCCTGAAACTGCGGTCGCCGTCCAGGTGTAGCTTTCTGCTTCATCGGGCGCTTTTATGCAAAGTGTCGTATAGGCGTGAATGACGTAGCTTGTTGAAAGCATGGTGCTAGCAGAAAAGTCATCGTCATAGATAGAAGCGTCTGCAGTTGATTCAGAAACAGCGCTGTTTGCACCTGTTGCGTCAGTGTGAGCGGTTGAAAAGCCTGCATTAAAATCTGCGGTGAGAGAGTCAACCCCTGCGGTACACGAAAAGAGCATACTGAGCGTAACGAGAAGCGCCATTATGTGAAAATACTTTTTAGTCTGCATACATATTTTATACATAACAGAATGTTATTAAAGGCAGTTTAATATAATTTTATCAGTATGTATAGTTTTTTTTAGAAAAATATATCAAAAATCATATTGACAATAAGAAAAATATTATCTATATTACTAAAATAGTACTTGACAAGTATTACAGGCTGGCATATATTCTAGTTATCAAGCCCATGGCAGTAAGCGTTCCACTTATAGAGGAATGGCCGACCCCTTGGGTATTTTTAATATTTGGGGACAAGATATGAAAACAGCAATTTTTATTGATGGTGCTTATTTCTTAAAAAGATTTAGATATGTATTTCCTAAAAAGAACATCAACGATCCCTCTGAAGTAGCTAAAGCACTATATACAATGTGTATTTCTCATTTATCAGATAAGAATAAGGAAAGCGATCTGTATCGGATATTTTATTATGATTGCCCACCACTTACAAAAAAAGTTCATTATCCAATATCTAAAAGATGTTTGGATTTTTCTAAAAGTTCAACAGCGATATTTAAAAACCAATTTTTAGATGAACTAAAAACAAAACAATATAATAAATATAGATGATAAAGTA
>CALAEZ010000106.1 GCA_937891125.1 uncultured Treponema sp.
TCCGCGACGGGGACGTGATCAGCGTGATCGGCCCCTCGGGTACTGGCAAAAGCACACTGCTCCGCTGCATCAACCATCTGGAATCCCCAGAAGACGGCCGCATCTGTTTTGACGATTTTACCTTTGACTGTACGCATTATACGCAAAAGGACATCCTTGCGCTCAGAAAACGCACTACCATGGTGTTTCAGTCGTTCAATTTGTTCCAAAAAAAGACCGCGCTGGAAAACGTCATGGAAGGACTGGTTGTCGTACAAAAAAAGTCAAAAGAAGAAGCCCAACAAATCGCGCTGAGAGAACTGGAAAAAGTAAAGATGTCCGACCGGCTGAACTACTACCCCAAGCATCTTTCTGGCGGGCAACAACAGCGCGTAGCAATTGCGCGCGGCATCGCCATGAACCCGGAACTGCTTTTGTTTGACGAGCCGACGAGCGCGCTTGACCCCGAACTCGTCGGCGAAGTGCTGGACACCATCCGCACCATTGCAAACGAAGGCAACACCATGCTCATCGTCAGCCATGAGATGAATTTTGTGCGCAACGTGGCAAACAAAATCATCTTTATGGAAAACGGCAACATCGTAGAGATGGGCAGCCCCGAACAAATCTTTGAGTCGCCAAGAAATCAGCGTACCAGAGCGTTCTTAAGCAAAAACGGCATTTCTATTCCGCCGGAATACAATCTATAAAAAAAGGAGACGCACATGCTAGAAAAAAATCCAAAACGGACGGGCAGTTTTTACGCCCACATTGAGTTGCTCGGATTGGGCGGACACAGTTCCACGCCATACCGAACACGGAACCCTTTGGTAGCAGGGTTTGAATTTATCCATGCGGTGCAGAACAACGTGTGGTGGGGATTTTCAACGTTTAACAATGTGACGCTTTTTCCCGTTGATTTTACGTCTGGCGTAAAGGCAAATATCATTCCGGAAACGGCTTCCATCACGCTGTACGGCGAATATGCGGAAAAAACGGAATATGAGACCCTGCAGACCATCATCAGGACGTCTTTGGACGGCATAAAAGCACTGTATCACGTTGACTACACGGTGACGTATCAATAAAAGGAGTATACCACTATGGCATTAGATTTTAAAAAACTGGCGGCAGAAAACAACGACTTTCTTATTGAAACGCGCCGCTACCTGCACCGCCATCCTGAAGTGGGCAGCCACGAATTTAACACGAATGCGTTTATCAAAAAACATCTGGACGAATGGGGCATTCCCTACAAAGAAGCCGGAGAAACAAGCATTGTGGCTACCATACAGGGTGCGCGCCCCGGCAAAGTGATTGCCCTGCGCGGCGATTTTGATGCCCTGCCCATTGAAGAAGCGACCGGCTTACCGTTTGCGTCAGAAAACAAAGGCGTTATGCACGCATGCGGGCACGATTTTCATGCCACGTACATGCTGGGCGTCACAAAAATCTTAAAAGACCTAAAAAATGACATTGCCGGCACGGTCAAAATTATTTTTCAGGAAGGGGAAGAAATTGGTGCCGGTGCCCGCGAAATTATTGAAGCGCATTTGGTTGATGACGTGCAGAACGTCGTTGCCCTGCATGTCTGGGCAGAAGACCGACTGGGCGAATGGCATTTGAACTACGGCATTATGAGCGCACATGGTTCGGGTGCCATCATCGACATAGAGACCAAAGGCGGCGACCGTTCGCATCCAGAATCGGGCAGAAACGCATTGCTGGTGGCAACTGATTTGGAAACAAGTTTTACTTCACTTTTGCCGCAGTATGTCGCAAGCGATGACCAAGCCGTTTTTGTTCCCACCGTGGTAAGCGTAACGGACAAAAGCGATGGCATTCCGGCAAAAGTCCATCTGGAGTTGAATTTCCGCACCTATGACTACGAAGTGGCAAAAGTGCTGGACACGGTCATTGACACCATTGCGCAGGGCGTTGCGCGCATACATGACGCAAGCATCAAAGTACAGCACCGGCAACCAAGCCTGTCCGTCGTAAATGACAAAGAAAGCACTGATCGCGCGGCGGCCGTCATAGAAACACTGTTTGGCAAAGGTGCGGCAGTATGGAGCCGACCAAACACGGGCGGCGAAAATTTTTCCCGCTTTCTGGAAAAAATTCCCGGCGTATACATTCATGTGGGCGCCATCTCCGACGGCAATTTTCATGCGCACCATACCAACAAAACGGATTTTGACGAGCGTGTCCTTGCAAACGGCGTCGCATTTTTGCTGGCATACGTCTTTACGTACCTGAACGAATAGACGACATACAAAAAAAAGAACGGCTCGCATCCAGCACGGACGCGAGCCCGGAACATTCGCCTGCGGCGAAGTTCTGCGAGTTTGCTTTCGCAAACTCGTAGCATTAGTTGAATTCCGCTTAGACTAATCCTTGCGCCATCATTGCTCTTGCGACCTTGAGGAAGCCGTAGATGTTTGCGCCGGAAACATAATCCGCTTTGGTGGCGTATTTTTCTGCCGTGGCGTAGGCGTTGTCGTGGATGTTGGTCATAATCTGCTTGAGCTTTGCGTCTACTTCTTCGAAGCTCCAGCTAAGGCGTTCTGAGTTCTGGCTCATTTCGAGACCGGAAACTGCAACACCACCAGCGTTTGCTGCCTTTCCAGGTGCGAACATTACCTTGTTCTTCTGGAAGTGCTCGATTGCTTCTGCGCGTGTAGGCATGTTTGCACCTTCTGCTACAAGCCATACTCCGTTTGCAACCATCTTCTGTGCGTCTTCAAGATAGATTTCGTCCTGTGTTGCGCATGGGAATGCAAGGTCAGCCTTTACGCCCCAAGGTTTTTCTCCCTTGAAGAACTTTGCCTTTGGATATTTCTTTACGTATTCGTCAATCTTCTTGTGTTCAGCGCGGAACTGCTTTACAAACTCAAGTTTTTCTGCGTCGATTCCGTCTTCGTCAAGGATGTATCCAGATGAGTCAGACAGAGTGATAACCTTGCCTCCAAGCTGAGTTACTTTTTCACAAGCGTACTGAGCTACGTTTCCGTCGCCAGAGATGATGCAGGTCTTTCCCTTAAAGTCTGTTCCTGCAGCCTTGAGCATACATTCTGCAAAGTAGATAAGACCGTAGCCTGTTGCCTCAGGGCGAATCAATGAACCGCCAAAGTCCAAGCCCTTACCAGTTAAAACGCCAGTAAACTCGTTGCGGATTCTCTTGTACTGACCAAACATCCATGCAACTTCGCGTCCGCCAACGCCCTTGTCGCCAGCTGGAACGTCTGTATCTGGGCCGATGTGGCGGTACAGTTCTGTCATAAAGCTCTGACAGAAGCGCATAACTTCGCCGTCTGATTTTCCGTGTGGGTCAAAGTCTGAACCACCCTTGCCGCCACCCATTGGGAGCGTTGTAAGGCTGTTCTTCAAAACCTGCTCAAAGCCAAGGAATTTAAGAACGTCAAGACCGACTTCCGGAGAGAAGCGGAGACCGCCTTTGTACGGACCGATTGCGCTGTTAAACTGAACGCGGAAGCCGCGGTTTACATGAGGTTTTCCCTGATCATCTGTCCACGGAACGCGGAACATGATGATGCGCTCCGGCTCTACAAAGCGTTCAAGAACAGCTGTAGCCTCAAGCTCCGGCATGGTGTCTACAACCGGTGAAAGGGTCTCAAGAACCAGACCGGCTGCCTGCAGGAAGTGCTCCTGGTCGGCATAGCGGGCCTGCAGGTCTTCCCAAACACGCTTACAGTAAGCGTTCTTCACATTGAATGATTTGATAGCCATTTTTTTTGTCTCCTTAACTGGTGGCGATTTTGACCGTTTGCGCCCGCCGTGCAGCAGGCACAAAAAAAGCGTCATACATAAATCACTTTTCGACACTGCACCCGTAAGGAGCGCACCGAAGAGTGCCTTGTGTATGACGCCGTTGTCATGGTCTAACTATATCGAACGCACACAAAAATGTCTAGCTTTTTGTGTGCGATTTTCAAAAAAACTGCATTCACTTTAGCAAAACTAAAGTATTTTTAGTGCAGCCGTTTACATGCATTTCTTTACCGCTTCTTTTACGCGATCGTCTTTAGCATCGCGGAAGAAGTATTCGGCAAAGTGCTCGCCTGCAAATGCGCCCTTTACCAGTTCTGCATCGTATTTTACAAGGTCAGAAAGAATGTCGCAGAAGTCGCGGTAGGTCACTTTTTTCACTTCATCTAAAATCTTTTTGTTGCGCTGCTCAGGAACGGCGCGCTCGCGTGGATAGCCCTGTCCGCTTGGCTCGCAGAAAAGCTTTTCAAAAATGTACTCAAGATTTAGGTCGCCACCCCAGCCAAAGCCTTTTGCAAACGGAATTGCAATTGCGTTTCCATCGTTAATCTGTGCAAAGGTGTACGCATCAAGCGGATCTTCTACGTGGCCGCAGATAACGCCCGGGAAACTGTTTAACGCAAGCATGGCGCCTTCGCCCGTGCCGCAGCCGGTAACAACGTAATCTGCAGCGCCTGCATTCAAGATAGCTGCCGCCAGAATGCCATTCTGCACGTAGGTAAGCTGCGCTTTATCATCTGCAGCATACATGCCGTAGTTTACAACCTCAAAGCCATGCGCATCTGCAACCTTTTTGAGCGCGTTAAAGATAACTGCATTTTTTGCAGCCTGACTGTTTTCGTTAATCAATGCGATTTTCATACAAAACACTCCAGAAATCAAATATATGAAAAGTATAGCAAAAAACGGGAGCCATGAAAACCGCGCCGACAGACATGCGCAAGGAACTCATGTTGTACACAATCTCTCTTAAATCTTGAAAAAAAAACAAATTTTTCGTCAACTTTTATACAGTTTTAATCAATGTGTATTACAATATTTAAAGTATGGCAATTGAAGTTTTTAACCGCCGCGAAATTAAATATATGCTCACGGACGCCGACAGGGAAGCGCTTCTTGCCATTATTGACAATTACATGAACAGCGATCCGTTCAACAAGGACGGCAAAACATATTCCATCTGCAATCTGTATTTAGACACCGACTCTGACGAGCTGATCCGCAAGTCACTGGAAAAGCCTGCATTCAAAGAGAAAATCCGCCTGCGCAGCTACGGACAGGTCGGACTGGGCGACAAGGTTTTTCTGGAAAGCAAGAAAAAATTTGACGGCGTAGTAAACAAGCGCCGCACGAATTTTATTCTTGAAGATGTCTACCGCTATTTTGACTCAAAGGAAATTCCTGACTTAGATGACCCGCAGGGAATTTCTTCCCGCGTCAAAATGAACCGGCAGGTGCTGCATGAAATCGACTACATCATGCACTTTTACCCGTTAAAGCCGCGTGTCTTTATTTCGTACGACCGCTGGGCTTTTTTTGAAAAAGGCAATTCAGATTTCCGCCTGACAATCGACACCAACATACAGACGCGGCGCACCGATTTGCGCTTAGATTCTCCGGCGTATGGCGAGCAGCTGCTTGCACCGGGACAATGGCTTATGGAAGCAAAGGCATTTAAGGCGTTTCCGCTATGGTTCGTGCATTTTCTTTCAAGCAGAAAGATTTACAACACGCCTTTTTCTAAATACGGTACTGAATATAAACAGCATTTAGCAAAAATCTAAAGGGGCAGGAGAAAATTTATGGATTTTTTAAGTGGATTTGTCATTGACGCAGAATCGCTGAGCATTCTGTTCAGCATGGTCATGGGACTCATTGCAGGCGGCATCATCGCCGGCGGCTATGTCCTTGCAAACAACGGCAAGCGCTATTCACGCAATTTTGTCATCACCGTGCTGCTGCTGCCGGTCATCATGGCAATCATTATCCCGTTTATCGCCACGGATTTGAAAAAGACGCTGTCGCTTGCCGGTGTTTTTGCGCTGGTGCGCTTCCGCAGCATTCCGGGCGACTCTAAAGACATTCTCTACACATTCTTTGCAGCAGCAGCCGGTCTTGTCATCGGCTTAGGAAGCTACTTCATCGGCTTTGTGCTCGTCATTTTTGTAAGCGTCCTGTTTGTGCTAATGAGCCGCTGCTGGAGGGTTGCTGAAAAGCAGATTCTGAAAATCACGATTCCCGAAGACATGAACTACAAGGACGTATTTACCGACCTGTTTGACAAATATCTGGTAAAATACGGCATAAAAAACGTAAAGACGAGCAACATGGGAACGCTGTTCACCATTTCGTACTGGGTACAGCCCAAAAAAGACTGCGACACGAAAGCGTTCATCGATGAGCTGCGCACGCGAAACGGCAACCTGAACATCATTCTGGAAAACCCCGACGACCAACTGGTGCCGGTTCTGTAAGCAGCCGCACCGGCTCGCGAGCCCTAAAAAATGCCGCATGCAAGGCTTTGAAAAGCATATCCATGCGGCTTTTTTTGCGATACCATAAAAGTCTGAACGCTAATCTGCTATTTATACTTCCGTTTGAACTTATACGTGTACGAAAGCGGGAAAGAGAAGCTTGAAATGCCGTCATAGCGCGTTAGATTCATATCCAGCCGGATGCCTGTTTTTATGCTGCCTGCAATCTGCGGCACGTCAAAGCTTACGCGCGGATAGAACGTCAGCCAGGTGTCGTCAGATGCATGAAGCAGCGTGCGGAATTTTACGTTACAGGCTGCCTGCACGCTGTCGGTAAAATCATACGTCACGCGCAGCTGGCTGTAAAACGGAATGCCCTCGTGCGGATATTCGTCCGTGCGCTTAGCCTTGCCGTTTTTGTACTTTACAATCGTGCCGCCGCGGACAATAGTTGTCGTCTCCGTCTTTATCAGATTGCCGTTGCTGTCGTAATACTTTATCTCGCCGATGTACTCGTTTGTTAAGCCGGTGATTGTGTCTGCATACACGCCCCAGCCGGTGCGCCTGAAGTGATAGCCGCCGGAAAGTCCGAGCGCATATTTTGTCGACTGCTTTTTGTACTTATAGATGTCCTCGCCCGTGTCATCGTCGCTTCTTGTAACGCGGCTTTCCGACAGGTAGTCGCTGTCTGTAAAGTTGTAGTAAAAGCCCAGATTCAGCACTAGGTCGGGGTCTGCCGTGTAGCCGGCAAATGCGCCAAACTTGCGGTCATCTTCGGTAAGATTATGCGCCGTAAAGCCCACATCAAACAGATTCTTGACGCCCGCATTTATGCCAACGTCAACCGCCTTTTCGGTATCGCTGCCGTCAGGGTAGACGGTAGCGCCCGCCGCAAGCTTTAGAAAGCCTAAACTGTCGCTTCCCAGCTGCCAGTCGCCGGTAACGCCGCCTGCAAAGCCGTTTGAATACAGCGCAAGGGTGTCGCTTCCAAAATAGTGGTCTGCCCCGAGCGAATCGGTCAGCAGGCGGCCGTATTTTGTCGTTGTGTCGTCAGCGGCAAGGTAGGCAGCCGGAATGGCAAAGTATTTGAAAAAATTGTTTCCTGCCGCAAAGCCAAGCCCATGCAGCACATCGGGCGCGTAGTGCACGAAGCCTGCCGGCACAAAAAGCAGCTTTGCCTCTGCATCATCTGCGTTTGTGTACAGCGTTTCCAGACGGAAGCGCGCATTGAGCTGACTGCTTTCCCATTCAATCTGGAACTGATCGCCCAGTGCAAAAGCCGTATCCGTGTCCGTGCTGCCGTCAATGCTTTCTGTCTGCGTATGCGTCACCAGGTCGTAATCGCCAAGCTCGTCTAAATCAGCGCCGACCGTATTTTTTATCGTAAGCTTGCTTTTTGCAAAAAGATTTAGAAGTGCGCTAAAAACAAGTACTGTACATATAAATCGCTTCATGCTTTTTCCTCTTGCTTTGCATTTTATTTTATACTTGGCGTTGTTGTCGAACTTCCTGTCGTTACTGTCGGAAGCGTTGTATATAGACCATTAAACTCTGTACCACCACTAAATGTTGGTGAAGTGTAGACCTTGTATGTAGATGACGATGAGCTTGTAAAACTTGGTGAAGAAAGCAGACACAAACCAAAGCTCGATGTCGGAAGTGTAAACGCATACACACAGCTACCAGAAACGTAGACCGCAACCTTTGAGAATGATGAAGATGAACTGTTTCCACTAGGTGCAGTCGGAGCACGCATTCCGTTTTGAGATGTACTGCCAGTAAAATATAGGACTTTCTGCCCGCTTGTACTAATATCTCTTACACCATTTGAAGAGCCACAAACACCTGCAATTAATCCACCTGTAATAGATATGCTGTAACTACCATCACCGCAATCCAGCGCATCCTCTGAGCCTATAGGTGCATAGGAGACAATCGTACCGCCGCTTATTGCGATGTTGCCGTTACTATCTACACCATCGCCGCCTGTTGAATATGTATAGAGCGAGCCGTCTGACATTGTAAATTTTCCGCCAGTGTTACTTACATTTACTGCATCATCTGTAGCCGTCACCTCTATTGTGCCGCCGCTGATTTTTACTTGTGAAGCACCTTCAATGCCCTCTGCCGCAAACTTGATCGTCTGATTTGTCTGCAACACACCGTCCGCATCATAATAAGAGCCTGTTGCAGTATTTTCCGCATAGGTCGTAACACCGGCAACAGTAAACGTATTTGTGCCGCAGGTGATGTTTACGTATGGTGCGGTAATGCCCTTGCCGTTGTAGGTTGTCACATTAATGGTACCGCCGTTTATCGTAACGGCGCTTGACGTGTAATCATCGTCATCGGTCTTAAAGGCATTTGCTTTGCGTATGTCGTAATATGAAGATGACTTTGAGATAATACCGCAGCCATAAAACGTAATCGTTCCATCGTTTACCACAATGCCTGCGCCGCCGAAAAGGCCGTTTTTACCCGTACCTGAAGACTGAATGCTTGAGTAGCTGGAAAGCGGCGTTGTTGAATTATACGTATAATTCTTGAGCGTAAATGTTCCGCCGTTTATAGTAAGCGTACCGTCTTTTGTCGCAATGCAGTTTTTGTACGCCTGTTTTACGCTAAGCGAGCCGTCGCCCGAAACCGTCAGATTACCCTTGCAGTACAGCGTACCCTTGCTGTCGCTTCCTTCGCTTACCGCCGCTTTTACGACCGTGCAGCTGACGGTGTTGCCGTCGTCATCGGTGTATGTCGCTCCGCTTGTCGTTGAATATTCTTCGCCGTAGCCCGTGCCGTAGCTTCTGCCGTCAGTGAATGTGTTGGTACCGCTCATGTCTACCACAGCAGGCGAGCCTTTTGTCACCTCTACGCAGGGGTAGTTTGTTGAGGTGATGACCGCATCGTTTAGGAAAAGCGCTATGGTGTCGCTTGCGTTAGACTGAATCTTTACGCCGCCAACCGTGCTGCTGTCGTTTGTGCCGCTTATGTAGACTGCCAGGTCTCCGCTAAAAGACGCTGCATTTATGCGGATTAAGCCGGTAGAATCTCCCGCATCATCTTCGGTGAACTTTACTTTTACATTGCTTACTGGCTCAACAGCGCTCGTTGTAATCTCGCTCCAGTTTGCATTGTCGCTAGAAACAAGCGCGTTTCCGACATCCAGATAGATTACACTGCTGTATGCAGAATCTACTGTTGCTGTTGCGTTGTACGAACTCGACACTGATTTTTTTGCCGCCACGGTGATTTCTGCTGTTGCGCTCTGGCTGTTTGTGCCGTCACTTGCGCTCACCTGTACGGTAACGCTCTGTGCGCTTGTCGTGCTGTTAGTGCCGGTAAGCGTTGCTGTCATGCCGTCACCGCTTACAGTCGCATAATCTGTTCCGCTGGTAATGCTCCAGGTGTACGTAATTTTCGGCTCTCCGTCATATTCCGGCGTTGCCGTCAGCGTGGTACTACCACTGTTGCTTATGCTTGTGCTTGCAGCAGAAAGCGAAACTCCCGTCACATTGCCGGCAACCTCTTCGCCATACGCTGCAAGCTTCACTGTTGCCGTGCCAGAAGCAGTATTAGAGTCATCGTCCTGATTTACAGCAGTTACCGTAATAGTAACCGCCTGCTCGCTGCTGGAAGTGTTGTTAGCGGTGAGCGTGACTGTGGTATCAGTTGTTGTAGTCGTGGTAGTGCCGGAAGAGCCAAAATACGCATAGTCGCTGCCGCTGGTAATTTCCCATGTATATGAAAGTGAAGCATTATTTGTAACGGTCGCAACAGCCGTAAGCGTTGGCGTTGCATTCCATGACACGCGGCTTGAAGCGCTTATGCTGACTGCCGTTACTGCACTTGCCGCAGCGCCGACCGTAATAGCTACGCTGTCAGAATAGGTATAGTTGTTGCTGTTATCGGAAACCGTTACTTTTGCGGTAACTGTCTGTTCGCTTGCCGTTGTATTTATGCCAGTAAGCGTGGCTGTCGCGCCGTCGCCGCTTATCGTTGCATAGCTTGAGCCGCTTTTTATTGACCATGTATACGAAAGCTCTGGATTGCCAACGGTTTCTACGGTTGCCGTCAGTGTTACGCTTCCTGTTGCGTCAACAGAGGAGCTTTCTGCCGTAACGGTAACATCGGTCAGTGCCGTGTCGGTTTTATCTACCACGCAAGAAACAAAAAAAAGCGCTAGAAAGACACCTGCCGCGCAAACGCTGTACTTACAACGTCTGAAAGCCCGAATTCTACCGATTTTACCAATCTTGTTATGCATACCTTTCTCCCATAAAACAAGATTGTAAACCCACTTGCTTTATTTCAACTTAAACACCAGCAACAGAAATAGTTTGCAAGAGTCTGTCGTCACAATGCAGTGTCAACTGCGCCTGCAATTTCTGCAATTGTTTCAAGAACAGCGTTTTTGTTGCGCGGCGTATAGAAAAGCACCTTGCTCCTGAGCTTCATCACCAGATTTTTGAGCGGCAGCAGCTTGTTTTCGTCAACCGTGGCGGCGTCATATTCAATCAGCACGCTTCCAGTCTTTGGATTGTAGCTGTAGCTCGTACAATGCGTAATTTTTTCTGCGACAGCAAGCGCCGCCGCGCGTATGTCGTCATCCTTAAGCACCGCATCACGTAGGCGAATGCGGCCAGGAAAATAGTTTATGTCCATAGAGAATCTCCTGTAAAATGCTGCAAGCGCAGTTCGGTACAGACCGCCTACGCTTTTGGTGCAAGCAGCGCCTGCGATGCCCGCACGCTAAAGAGCACCGTGCTTCCGTTATGCAGCAGTGCCGCAAGCGACGGCGGCAGCAAACCAAACAAGCCCGCTGCAATGAGCGCGCTGTTTACCGCAACAATGCCCATGTTATTTTCGTCAATACGGCGCATAAGCCGCTGACCAAGCACGCGCGTCTTTGTAAGGCTTTGTAAGCCGTCATCTGCAGGCAGCACAATGTCTGCTGTCTCGCCCGTAATGTCGGAGCAGTCGCCCATGGCAATGCCCGTATTAGCTGCAGCAAGCGCTGGCGCGTCATTTATGCCGTCGCCAATCATAATGACCGTGCGGCCTTCCGCGCGACAGCGGTTAATGTACGCAACCTTGTCTTCTGGCAGCGCGCGCGAAATGTATTCGTCTAAGCCGGCAGCGGCTGCTACCGTGCGGGCTGCGCCCTCGTCATCGCCGGTAATCATGGTGCAGGTACGCACGCCTGTTTTGCGAAGCGCGCGCAGAATCTCAGCAGCGTCAGGACGAACCGGGTCGTTTATCGCAAAAATGCCAATCAGCGTGCCGTCTTCTGCTAGATACAAAAG
>CALAEZ010000107.1 GCA_937891125.1 uncultured Treponema sp.
ATTCGTATATAAATCCGCGCGTGCTTATGCCTCGGTTTGGTGAGGAGCTGGAGCTAACGCTACGCAATATTACTGCGGTAAATAAAAAAGGAACCGAAATTGCACTTGGTGTACAGCGCACGGTGCCGGTTGGCGTGTATTCTTTTTATAAGCAGCGGCAGGAAAAAGCCGTGCCGTACCGCACGACCGTGTATGTAAACGGAGTCGCCATGCAGATTATTTCGTATGACCGCTTAGTGCAGGTGGGAAGCAAGCTCTGCACGACCGGACCAAAGAACTACGCGGTTGATATGCTGTACCCTGATGATAAGTGGGAGCTGCTCGGCGAGATTACGCTCCCGAAAGGCAGAAACACGGTTAGCTTTGTGGCGACCGATATTCTCGGAAACGAAACGGCGCTTACCTACAACATGGAAGCGTACTAATGCGGAGAACAGTGCTATGAAGCAGATGACAGCGCGTCTAGTGACGCAGGGACTGCTTGCGCTTGCAGTGTTGGCGAGCGTAGGCTGTGCATCAAAAAAAGGAGTGACTACTATGGCAGCAACAGAAAACGAAAAAGCAAAAACAGTGGAGGCTACAGCAGAAGAAAGCGCCTATCTTCTTGCGCATTTTATTGGTGAAAGCGACATTGGTGAGCAGCTTTATTTTGCGCTTAGCACGGACGGCTTACACTGGCATGACACCAACGGCGGAAAGCCGGTGCTTGTTTCAACTATTGGCACAAAGGGCGTGCGCGACCCCTTTATCACTAAATCGCGTATTGACGGAAAATACTATATTATCGCCACAGACCTGCGTATTGCTAACGGCTATGGCTGGGGTGCCGCCGTCCGCGAGGGAAGCCACAGTATGGTCATCTGGTCATCAGAGGATTTAGTGCATTGGTCAGAGCCGTGGATGTATGAGGTGCCGCTGGAGCATATTGGCTGTGTGTGGGCGCCGGAAGCTATTTACGATGAAGCGCGCGAGTGTTACTTGGTGTTCTGGGCGTCATTTACAAAGCAGGGCAATGACGGTAAGCACATTATTTACGCAAGCCAGACAAAGGATTTCCGCACGTTTACGGCTCCCGTAAACTACATTGAGCGCGACGACCACGTTATTGACACAACGATTGTGCAGGTTGGCGGCGTCTATTATCGCTTTTCAAAGGATGAAAGTGCAAACAAAAGCATTATCATGGATGCAGGAACCGATTTACTCGGAACGTTTACCCGCGTGCAAAGCCCGAGCCTTGACGCCGTGCGTGGCGTAGAAGGTCCTGCTTCGTATATATTGCCGGATGGCAGATTCTGCCTGCTTGTTGATCAGTTTGCAACAGGAAAAGGCTATCTGCCGCTTTTGACTAGTGATGTTGCCTCTGCAGAATTTACGCCGGCGGCGCCAGAAAGGTATAATCTGGGAACTGCAAAAAAACGGCATGGCTCGGTGCTAAAAATCTCAAAAGAAGCGTATGAGCGCATGATCGCCGCCTTTGGCGTGGAGCAGTAACAGCTCGTTGCACGACATGGAATGAGCGCGCAGGGAGCGTTGCCCAGTGCGGAACTACAGCGCAGGTGCTGCCGCTTATGCGTGCGCAGTACGTTCTGCCGCCAGCTCTTGCACTTCGGTTACAGTAAGCCCCTGCGCCTTTGCAATCTGCTCCTCGGTCAGTATGCGTAGCGAAAGCAGGTTTCGTGCCGCCTCAAGCTTTGCAGCGCGGGAGCCTTCGGCAAGCCCAATGGCAATGCCCTCGTCCTTGCCGTCTCTATATGCGTATGCCTGCTGTCGTTCCCATGTCATATACTGCACCCTCCATTGCGTGTTCTGTTTTGCTTTTCTGGCAGCGTGTGCATTTTGTTAGCCGTGGTGACTTGGTGGTTTCGATATGCACTTCGTGCGACTCAACCACCGAGCCTGCGGTAATTCTTACTTTTTGGTCATCCCCGACCGCGCTTCGAGCCCGCCCCGTGGTCACATTTTTTTTACACAATTTTCAGAGTGTATGTATTTTCCCGACAGAGAATTGCAGTATTCTTACAGTCATTTTATATACAGTAAAAAAATTAAAAAAAAGTTACTTTTTTGTTTGACAAATTGAAATTTGTTGCCGCCTATCCGATATACTTTCGATGGGATATTTTCACATTTTGCTGGTCGACCATGGCGTACTCAAGGGTGGTATCAATTTTTTGATGTCCTAGTAACTTTTGAACCTGTTCAATCGGCATTCCCTTATCAATTGCTTGTGTCGCAAGAGTCCGACGAAATTTATGTGGATGAACATTGTTAATATTTAGCTTTCTTCCTAAATTTCTTAGGGTGACTTCAACTCCGCTTATTTCCAATCGCTTGAAGGGTTTATTCCTACTGACAAATAGCGCATTATTATCATCTGTTCGTGAATTGAGATAATTTTGCAGGTGAATTTTTGTTTTTGCATCAAAATAAACAGGGCGCTCCTTTGCTCCTTTTCCAAAAACAATACATTCTCTGTTTTGAAAATCAACATCAGCCTTATTTAGTGAAACAAGCTCACCAACACGCATTCCTGTAGAAGCAAGCATGTCAATTATGGCCAGGTCTCGTATGCATTTACAATTATCGCGAATTTTTACGAGAGCCTCATCAGAATACGTTTCCTTAACTAATTTTTCCGTTTTGATTTTTCGGATTCGGCGCATGGGGCTTTTTAGTATGTAATCCTCATTTTCGAGCCAAGAAAAAAATGTTGAAAGAATGCGCCGAATATTATCAAGCGTCATTCGACTTGCATTGTTTTGGTTTGAATATGAAGAAAGGTAAGTCCGCAAGTCTTCTGTGACAATTTGGGTCACAGGCTTTTTCAGTACTTTCAAAGCAGTTGTAAGCGTCCGCCGGTAGTATTGCAATGAGCGCTCTGTACAGCCTTCAACATTTTTTGCTGCAATAAAGTGAGATAAAATCATTTCATTGTCTTCGTTTGGCTTAAAGGTAGTCGTTCTATCCGCAGAAACCGAAATCATACTTAGGCTAGCAACAAGTACTTCATGTAGCTTTTGATACTGTTCATTATTCAATAAGGGGTACATCTGTTGTTCGATAATTTTGATAAGTGTTTCTTTCATTTTTTTTTCTCCTACGTGGCGATTTTTACAGAATTTGTATTGGCAGTGTACTGTTGACCGTTTCTCAGGTAAAAATGGTGTACTACCTGCTAGTGTATCTTACTAAACGGCTTTTTTTGTTTATTTCTTTATACGATGCAACAAATTTCAATTTGTCGGTCTATGCGTCTTTTGGGGCAGATTTCATCTTTTTTTTACGTATATTTTTCGGTTCCGCTGCTGCTTAAACTCTTTTTTATGAGTAAAAATCGTTTGAAACTTGATTTTTAGCTCATAAAACACGCTTTATTCGTGTTTTTTTGCCTTCTAGCCGACAAATTGAAATTTTAGGTTGACAATAACTCTACGGTAAGGATGTGAACGTTAACACGCTGAAACTGGCGCGGCTGTATTTTGCTTTTACGTGGGTTATAAAGCTGCTGCTGGCTTGGTGTGTGGAGCGCACAAAAATGGTAAGGCATCTAAAAAATAGGAGGCACAAGATGGAAAAGAGAACGAAAGGCTGTAAGCTCTTGTTAGCAGCAGCGGTATTGTTCGCTTTGGGAGGGAGCTTCAACTTTATTGGTTGTAGCTCAGATTCAGACAGTGGAAGCCCAACTTCACAAAACAGCGAAGTTGAGACAACAATCGGCGCTATTACAATTAGCGCTAGCGCCGCTACGGCAAACGAAGACGGCACGTATTCTGTGGTGCTTACGGCAACGCCGAATGCAGACGACACCGACGCAACCGACATTACCTATGTGTGGTCATTGGGAGATGACGCAAGCAATGTAACGCTTGGCTCAAGCTCTTCAAGCACGGTAACGGCAACAATTTCAGCAAAGCCGGCTTCAGCAACCGTAAAGGTTACTGCAAGTGCAACGGGAGCTACGAGTGTAAGCGCAACCTACGCTCTTTCTGTAGGCTATGATTACACCATTGGCGCGCTGACGATTACTGCAAGCGACAATGATGACGGCTCAAAGGCAATTTCTGTCAGTGCAGACAGCACCGCGACAACCGCAAGCGATGTAACAATTGCAATCACGCTTGCAGAAACAGTAGACGGACTTACCCTTACCGATAACGGTGACGGAACGGCTACCATTACAAATGCGAACGATACTGACACAACGGCAACGGTCGTCGCAACGGCAACGGCAACAGGCGCTGCAAGTGTAACTGCTCAGGCAGAAGTAACGGTTGCAAAAGCTGGCACGACTTACCTGTATTCTATCGGTAAACTGACTGCAACCGTAGGCAACGTAAGCGGAAATACCCGAGTCGTAACCGTAACGGCGGCAGAAACTGACAACGCACCAGAGACCATTACCTATGCGTACAGCGTCGATGATGAAGAATTTGCCGTAAGCGAGAGCAGCAATACAACGGGTAGCGTAACACTTACCAACAACAGTACAACGACCAAGGCGGTTACCTTAACGGTTACTGCAACAGCAGATGAATCTACCTCTAACTCTACAACAGCAAACGTAACCGTTCCTGCAAATGAAACGCTTACTATTAGCGGCGTAACGTTAAGCGCAACAAGCGGAAGTGCAGAGCAGGGCGAAAGCGTAACGGTAACCGTAAGCGGTGGCACCGTAACTTCAAGCGATACTGCGCGTGACGCAGAGCTTTCTGGCGAACTTCCAGAGGTTACCTATGCATGGTCAACCGACTACAGCGGAATCAGCTTTGACGACAGCACTGCAAGTGAAGTGACGATTACTGCAGAAAGCACGGCTTCTACCGGCACTGCTACCATTACCGTAACGGCAAGCGCAGACGGCGCAGAAAGCGTAACGGCAACGTATACGCTGACGGTAACAAAAGCATACAACTACACCATTTACTCACAGAATTTTGAAGACGGCACATCAGACTGGACACTTGTGAACTCTGATTACAGTGATTATGCAAAAGTAAAAGCAGACGATGCAACTTCAAATGCTAACACATCTTCTTACATTTACGCACTCGGTGGTCGCTCTGGTGATACGGGCACGCAGGTTGCAGTGCACAGCATTGGCGGAACTTCTGTTTCGTTTGATGTGAAGTTTGACGGTACTGTTGCTGGTAAATCTCACTCAATTGCATTACTTGGTGCTAAAAATACTTATAACTGGCTCCAGAGTGACAGTGAGATTCTTTCTATTGCTTGTGGCTCTTCAGCAACTAATGGGTATGTTGAGGTATTTACAATCAATGGAACTGACTATCTTACTGCGTGTGCGGTAAGTTCTGACGGCTCTGAGGTAACTACAGGTAACGGTTCAACGTTACAGCGTGGTTCAACCGGCTGGCTCCATGTAAAGGCAAATCTTGACTTTGACACCCATACGATGGATTTAACCGTTACAAAGGTTGCAACAGGCGCTGTGGTATGCAGTGTAACAGACCTTGCCTTTATGGACGGAGATGCGGCTTCTAATCTTGAATACATCTATGCGGCAGGCGCTAAAACATACGGCGGTGTCTTCATGGATAACTTTGTCGTAAAATCAGACACCGACCCGGCTGTTATTACCGCAGAAGACCTTGCTGTAACTCTTGGCACAGCTGTTGCCGCAGCAGAGGACAGCACAACAAGTATTACTGCAGCTGGTGGTACCATTGACCTTACTGCAAGCGCAACAGCTGCCACCGTGTGTGAAAGCACAGTGAAAACGGTAAGCTATGCATGGGCAATTACCAGCGGTTCAGACTATGCTTCTCTTTCTGCTACAAGCGGCGAAAGCGTAACTCTTACTGCAAATACAAACGAAACGCTTACTACGCACAAAGTTGTTGTGACCATGACTGCAAGCGCAGAAAACGCAGCGGATGTAACAAAGACCTACACGCTCACCGTAGCTGCGGACAGCACATTGCTTTCAGCAGTAAGCATTTCGGGTGATGACAGCGTTTCAATGGGTAGCTCAATCGACCTTACGGTAAGCGGCGGCGAAAGCACTTCTAGCGGAAGCGAAACGGTCACCTACACCTGGGCAACGACAAGCGAGGCTGTAACGCTTACACCCAGCGAGGACGGAAAGACTTGTACCGTAGCCGGTGTATCAATTGCTGACTCTGTGGAAGTGAACTTAAAAGCTGTTGCAGGAAACGTTACAAAGACTGCAGAGGCAAAGACCATTTCTGTAACGGCAAGTAACGCAGAGCTTTCTGCGCTGACTCTGTCTGCAGAGACGCTTTCTGTTGCAAATATCAAAACTGGCACGCTCACTGTGACTCCGAACGATGGTCTTATCCCGGAATACACTGTTGAAAGCTCTGATACAGATACATTGACTGTTTCTGGTGAGCGTCAGGATGATGGTACATACCTTGTGACTATTACGCCTGTCAAGAACGGAAATGCAACGGTAACGGTAACAGCAACGAAGGATGCAAAAACTGCAACTGCTACTTGTGCAGTGACGATAACTGACCCGACGAAAGTTAGACTCTACAGCCAGGATTTTGACAGCGTAACTGATATTACAAGCGTTATTACAACTGCGACTGCAACGTACAACCCCACAACAGCTCTTGCGCTGTATGAAGAAAAAGGTACAGATTACTATGGGTCGGTGAGCTTTAATAGCTCAAATTCTCGTGGTCAAACTGCAACATTAGCGACGGGGCTTACTGTTTCATCAGACTATTACATCGAGTTTGATTTGCGCCTTGGTGGCCCCAATGCCTATAAGTGTTCCGCTGCGCAGACTGCACAGTTTGTACTTGGTAGCAGTGCTATAGCGACGAGCAAAAATTCTGCTTATTCAGGTGAGTACCTGCTTGCGCTCTATAACACGGCGGCAGCGCAAGCGGCAGTGCAGAATAGCACGTGGTATTTAAGTCTTGATGATACCGGTTCTACTGTGACGTTAGATAAAACTGTTTGGTACCATTTCCTTGTTGCTGTGGACAGTGATAGCAAGGTAACCGTAACTATTACCCATACATCTGATAGTTCCACTGTGTACGATTTAGGCACATCAACCGCAGGTGCTGATGTTGGTGCAACGGCTTCGACATTTACTAACATCAATATGCTGCTTGGTCGTGCAACAGGCTGGTACTATCTTGATAACCTTGAAGTCTACAACTACGAGTAACCAAGCATAAAGCGTGACCCCGTGTCATGCTATGTTATTGGGAGGAAGCGCTGACAGCGCTTCCTCCGGTGCAGCAGCTCGCCTTCAGCGGGCTGCAAACGTAAGCAGCTACATGTCCCCAAAGGGCATGTAGCTGTTTTTGTATGCGTGTGCTTTGCTTAGGGCGACAGCATTTAAAAATTACTGTCAAATTATTCATAGAAAAATTGTCACACGGATATATTTATTAGGGTAGCTGTGCTAACGCAATGCGTCTAACGACGCTATGGGGTAATTTTTCTTAATAACCAGTCCTCCTATAAATTATATATTTTCATGATTTTCCGTTAGGAAAATCGAATCCGTGTGACATTTAAAAGTAAATGCTGTCGCCCTTATGCAAGCGGCGGCACAACGCTGTTTGCACATGATGTGGAGTAAAAAGCAAACAAGCGCTGCCAAAGCAAAAGCAAGCGCCCGCGTTGCAAATAAGTGCAGCACGTGCGCTGTGGCAAAAGCAAAACAACGCGCTCTGTAGACAATAGTACTTACAGAGCGCATTGTTGTTTGTGTGGCGGTGAGGCGTGTTATTTCAATTGTGCTATTTCATCAAGTGGTAAGCCTACAGTCTGCGCGATCTGCTCTTCGGTCAGCACGCGTAGTGAAAGCAAGTTGCGTGCCGCCTCAAGCGCCTTTGTGCGGGAGCCTTCGGCAATACCTTCGTCCTTGCCGTCTTGGAAAATATCGCGTTCGTATACGTCCTGGTCAAACTCGCATAAAATGTTTCCCATAATCTGACTTTTCTCCTTCTTAAAAAGACCGTCCAGCAGATTTTCCCTAATTGCCCAGTCTACGGCGTCTTCGGTAGCATTTTCTAATGTCATGCCGCTTGCCTTGTTCTGCTTAACGCGCTCAACAAATCTACAGTAATCATACAGCGGTTTGCACTTTTTGTGTTGCGCCGTATTGTGTTCTGCGTTTATGTTTATAACCTTGCACGTCCATTCAAACCTGCTGTCAGTACGCGACAGTTCAAAGGCGTCCGAAAGCTTCAGCTCGGTAACGTCTGCTAGTTCTCTGCTTCCTGTGTAAAAGACAATGTATTCTGGTGTCGGAATCTTACGCAGCGAGGAGGTGAAGAGTCCGATGTTGCGAGTGGGGGCAAAAAAACTGTATCTGCACTGCGTTCAAGACGAACTTGCACTGCGTTCACACAAAAGTGCTTGCTGCTCTGAGGAATTCTCAAGGAAGGTGTGCATATTTTTCAGGAGCTTTGTCTCCTTTTTAAGCCAGCCTTTTTCGACGGCGCGGTCAAGATTTTTGCTAATCCAGGCGTGCACACGTGGCATAAAGTCTTTTATAACAGCCATGCGCTTTTCAACCTGTGGTCTTGAAACGCCACTTTCTTTCCATGAAGTGCCTTCAGTAAGTGTGTTGTGTAAAAGTGGCTGTAGGCTGTCTAAGCAGGCGGCGTATTTAGCGTCTGCCGTTGTGCGCGCGTCAAATTCTTCCCAAAGCGAACGTAGGCGCGTGCCTTCAGAAGCGGGGAGCTGGCTAAACAGGCGGTCGGCGGCTTTTCTTTCGCGGTCTTGTTTGCTTTCGGCTCCTTTTTCGTCATAGGCAAAGGTGTCGCCTGCGTAGATTTCGACTAAATCGTGCACAACGCACAGCGTGCAGGCGCGCGCGGTGTCAACCGGTTCTGCTGCATAGTCTGCAAACAAAAGCGCCATGACGGCGATGTGCCAGGAATGTTCTGCGTCATTTTCACGCCTGCTTCTGTCAATAAGCAGGGTATGGCGCAGAATATGCGTCATCTTGTCTATTTCTGCAGTAAACTTCAAGAGCGCATCGAGCTGTATGTCGCCGCTTGGTAAGAACTGCTGCAAAAAATCCACGTCAGACATGGCGACAACGGCTTCTGTTACAGATTTGCAAGCAGCCATTCCTTAAACTGGCTGTAGCTGTTTTCCATAGGAATAGCCCTGTCTTCAAGCTGCAAAACGCGCTCCAGGCGGTCGGGAACAACAGGAGTGCGGTTGATGGCATTTGCAACCGTCTCGCTGAATTTTGCCGGATGCGCAGTCTCAAGAATAATGCCGAGCGCATTTTTGTTCAGCACTTCCTGATACCAAACCGGCAGATTTGGTGTTAAGCCAGGTTTTGTGTAGTCGCCTTTTTCGCCATTTTTGAGCTTTTCAAAGCCGCCGTTTCTGATGTCGCTCCAAGCCTTCCAGCCGACCGCGCCGTGTGGGTCAATGGTGTAGCCCGTGCGGTCAAAGCAGTCCTTTATTGAGGCAAGAATGCCGTCGTTGTCAAGCCAGTAAGAAGCGAACAGCGCGCGGACTTGTTCGAGCGTGTACATTGCTTTAATGCGCTCGTAATTTGAAGGCGCGCCAACGTCCATGGCGTTTGCGTAGGTTTCGACAGAAGCGCGTGCTTCGTAGGTGCCCGTTGCAATCCAGTCGGGAATGGTGCGGTTTGTGTTGGTAGCTGCCACAAAGCCGGTTATCGGAGCGCCCATTTCGCGGGCAATCAGACCGCTGGTGAGGTTACCAAAGTTTCCGCTCGGAACGACAGCGATGATCGCTGGCTTTTCAATCTTGTTATTGCGCCAACTTGCATTGCGGACAACGAGTGAAGAATACATATAGTAAAAGCTTTGTGGTAACAGACGAGAGATGTTTATCGAATTTGCTGATGACAGGCGCAATTTTGCGCGGAGCTCGGCATCGGTAAAGGCGGTTTTTACGAGCTTCTGGCAGTCGTCAAAGGTGCCCTTAACCTTTAATGCGCGCACGTTGCCGTCAAAGGTTGAAAGCTGCTTTTCCTGGAGCTTGCTAACCTTTCCCTCTGGATACAGAATGGTGACATCAAGCCCCGGCACATTGTGGAATGCGCTTCCAACGGCGCTCCCGGTATCGCCACTGGTGGCAACAAGAATGTGCAATGCCGAATCTTCGCCGCGGTTAAAGTATGACATGGCGCGTGCCATAAAGCGTGCGCCAAAGTCCTTAAACGCACAAGTCGGTCCATGGAAAAGCTCAAGCACGTATGAATGAGAATCAACCGCAACGGTTTTTGCGGGGAACGGATACGCATCCTGAATGATTGCCGCTAAATCGTTGTCAGGAATTTCGCCTGCAACATACGGCTTTGCCATTTCAAAAGCAATATCTCTAAAGCTCGGGTCGGTCGTACGGTTGGTAAAGCTTGCGTCTAATTTGGGAAACGAGGTCGGAATATATAAGCCGCCCGTTTTTTCGTTCATGCCGTTTACGACGGCAGTCTTAAAATCTGTTTTTACTGATGCATCTCTGGTATCGGTGTAAACCATACGAATCCCCCTGATTTTTGTTACAGTCCGTAATAGAGTTGTGTCGAAAGCTCTTGAGTGAGCGCTGTTCTGCATGAAACGAGCGCTGAGCCTTCCTGTTTTTCTGTTGCGCTTGATTCTATGACTGTGTGATACAGCAGAGAACCATCCTTCATGGTAAGACAGGTTACGTCGGCAGTTAAGGTGCAGACAAAACCTGCGTCAGTTTTTTCGACTGGTGCGGCATATTTTACGGTGCCGTACACAAGATACGCACAGCTTGAGCCAAGCATTTGTTTTGCCGCTTTGTACACGGCGTCCTTGCTGCCACTGGCAATCTGGTCGGTAAAATCAATGTTTCCCACGCTTGCAAAGCCTTTTTTCATCAGCGCGGTTAAAAGGCTTGAAGAGGAATCGCTTCTTGAGCGAATGGGTGCGCCCGATTTAGTAAAGTCAACAAGCGCTAAAACGCCGCCTGCGCGTGAAAGGCGTGTGCGTACTAAAAAGGGTGCGGTTACGCTTTTTTCTTGTGCAAGCTGCTCCGCTTCTTCGCTATCGGTAAGAAGTGCGGGAATAACGGGCGTAAAGCGCACCACGTCATTACAGGCTCGCGCAGGCGTTTCGGGTAAAAAGCGTACCGTGCCGTCTTCCTGCGTTGTAAGCTCAAGCATGCGGTAGGTCACCGAGCCGTCTTCGGCACGACCTTGCGGTGCGCACACTAAAATTGAAAGCTCTTGTGCCGGCTTCCCATCGGCAAAGCGTGCGGTAAGTATATAGGGGCTTGCAAAAGCTTTCGTTGCAACCACTTCGCTGGGAGTGGCGGTAACCGAAAGCGTTACTTCTGAAAGTAAGGCCTTGAAAGCTGCTAAGGCTTCGGCTTTTTCGTCAACGATAGGCGTTTGTGTTGTTTCAGCAGGGAGTTCATCCTCTTTTGGCGCAGCTTCTTCAAGCGACACGGGAGCAGGTGTATTTTCGCTCGGTAAGTCTTCCTGTGGCGCGTGCTTTGGCGTAGAAGCGCACGAAATGGCAGCAATGGAAGAGAGGAGCACGATATAAAATAGTATTTTCATTTTTTGAAAGATTCCTCAAAGCTTTATTTTGCCGAAAGTATAGCGAATTGAAAGGATTTTCACAAGGTCAGTTGCTTAAATGTTGGTAAATGCTTAAAATTGCACTCGTTATGAGAGCTACTGTTGCTGAAATCTCGCTAAAAAATCTTACCCACAATATTGGTCAAATAAAAGCGCACCTAAAGCCCGGTGTCAAGCTGTGCATTGCAGTAAAGGCAGATGCCTACGGGCACGGAGCTGTGCCGTGTGCACGAACCGTGCTTGCTTCCGGTGCTGATTTTCTTGCGGTGGCGACGGTTGACGAAGGCATGGAGCTCAGGAATGCAGGCATTCAGGCGCCGATTTTGGTGTTGAGCCTGTGCACGCCGTCTGAAGTTGCTGATGTGGTGCGCCACACGCTTACGCCACTGGTGTTTGACGAGGATTATATTTTGCTTTTTGCCCAGGCTGCGCGCCGTGCGGGGAAAAAAGGCTTTCCGGTGCATTTGGCGGTTGATACCGGCATGGGAAGAATTGGCTGTTTTCCTGAGGAAGCGTCAGCTTTAGCCCGCCTGATTACCGAAGCTGAGCAGGGCTCGCTTTCGCTTGGCGGCATGTGTACGCATTTTGCGGCTTCTGATTCAGCTACAGCGCAGGATGCCGATTACACGAAAGCGCAGTTTGAGCGCTTTACACACGCTATCGAACAGGTGCGCTTAGCAGGCATTGCGCCAGGGATTTGTCATTGCGCAAACAGCGCAGCCTCGCTTGAAAAGCCGGAATACCACCTTGATATGGCACGCAGTGGCATTACCGCGTATGGCTACTATCCTGACGGTAAGCCGCGCTCGTATTATGCAGCTCGTGGCGACAGTCTTGACCTGCGCCCGGTTATGACGCTTTCTACACAGGTTGTTTCTGTCCGACGCTTGAAAAAAGGCATGTCGGTAAGCTACGGTCACACCTGGACTGCGCCACACGACACCTACATTGGCGTGCTTCCCGTGGGCTATGCTGACGGACTTTTGCGCCGGTTTGCACCGTTTTTGCGCGTTGCTGTTGGCGGAAAAAGCTATCCGGTGCGCGGTCGCATCTGCATGGATCAGTGCATGATTGAGCTAGGCCCGCTTTCTGCTACAGAGGCAGCGGCGCTCCGCTGGCAACGGGCTGTTTTGTTTGGTGACAGCGCTTCCGGCGCTCTGTGTGATGCGCAGCTGCTTGCTGATGAAACAGGCACGATAAGCTATGAGGTGACGAGCGCCATTACAAAGCGGGTGCCGCGGGTATTTGACGCTGCAGGTATTTCTTGATTTCTGCAAGCAAATAAAATGAGCCCGTTGCTAAAAGAAGCGCGTGCTCATCGTGCGCTTTTTTTAAGGCTAAGCTGATTGCTTTTTCATAGTCGTCTGTGCAGGTAAAGAAGAGCCCTGCATCCTTAAACGCGCTTTCTAAGAGCGGAAGATTGCTCTGCTTAACGGCGCCCGGCCGCGTGAGCGTTATGTGTGAAAACCGCTTATTTTCCGCAAAAAGAAGCGCAATGTCGCGCATATCCTTGTCGGCAGCGCAGGCAAACAGCAAGTGTGCGGGTGATGAGGCGTGGTTTTTAAAGACGTCTGCAAAGGTTTCGAGTGTAAAGCGCACGCTGTTTACTGTGTGTGCGCCATCGAGCACGAGCGCTTGTATGCCAGCAAAGCCTGCGCGCAAAAGTGTATGCGGCTCGTACCACTCAAAGCGACCGGGAAGCCGTGCGTGCGCTAGTCCGCGTTCTATCGCTTTTTCGTCTATCGTAGGCAGTACGCTTTTTACGGTAACGGCAGCAAGGGCTGCGTTTTGTGCCTGAAAATTGCCAAACAGCTGCAAGCCCGCAGTCAGTGGGCGGGAAAAAAGAGAAGAGGTGAGGGTAACTTCCATACGGCAGGCATGTGCCTCGTCCTGCTTTTGGTAGCAGTTTTGTATCTGCACAAGCTGCGGACTCATAACGGTAAGCGGTGCTTTTTTTTCAGTGGCAATGCGTTCAAACACGCGCTGTACACTCGGCTCCTGCGCTGCGCTAAAGACTGGAACGCCTGCTTTTATGATGCCGCCTTTTTCTGCAGCAATTTCCTCTACCGTATTTCCTAAAAATTCGGTGTGCTCACGCTCAATAGGCGTAATGCAGCAGGCAACGGGCTGAATGACATTGGTGCTGTCGAGCCTGCCTCCTAAGCCGACTTCAAAAACGCTGTAGCTGACGTTGGCATGCTTAAAGCATAAAAATGCATACAGCGTCACCAGCTCAAACCAGGTGAGTCTGCGTCCTGCGGGAAGGGCGTCCTGCGGCAGCGCATCAATGGTGGCTCGCATCTCATCGCTTGCTGCCTGATAGACTGACTCTGCAAACGGTGCATGTGCGCCGCCAATGCGCTCAACAAAGTCAAGAATATGCGGCGAGGTGTATAAGCCCGTTTTGTTGCCTGCTTCTTCAAGAATTGCGCTGATGAATGCAGATACCGAGCCTTTTCCCTTAGAGCCTGCAACGTGAAAGCAGGGGGCGTGACGCTCCGGATGAGAAAACGTGCGGCATAAAAACTGCATGGTGTCAAGCCAGAAGATGTTTTTCTGCGGCGTTTTTTCAAAATTAAGGTAGTCATTGAGCCAGTGCTCAAGTTCGTCAAGGCAAGCGTAGACTGACATGCAATGCTCCGTTCGCTTACAAAAGGCTTTCGGCGGCTTTTTTTACGTCCTGCACCGCATGCTTATGTGCAATTAAAAGTCCTTGTTCGCTTTCAATTACAATGCAGTCCTGTAAGCCGAGAAGCGCTATCGGCCGTCCGCTTTGCGTGTACACAAAGGAGCCCGAGCTGTCTTTGAGAAAGGCTTTTGCTGCGTGTACGGCATTTTTCTGCTCGTCCTTTGCCGAAAGCTCCCAGACCATGTCCCATGAGCCCACGTCGCTCCAGCCAGCGTTTAATGGCACGACGACCGCCTTGCGTGTTTTTTCCATAACGGCATAGTCAATAGAGTCGCCCGCGATTTTTTCAAAGCTTGCTTTTTCCAGGCGAATGGTTGCTTGGTCGGTTGCTGCATTTTTGTAGGCGGCGGTGACGAGCGAAAGCATAGCGGGATTAAACTGGGCTATTTCGGTAAGCAAGAGCTGCGCGGGAATGACAAACATGCCGCTGTTCCAGAAATAGTTTCCTGCTGCAAGGTAGCGGGCGGCGGTCTGAGCATCGGGCTTTTCTTTAAAGGCGGTGACGGGATGAAAGGATGCGTCCTTGGTGCGTGCGGTTTCGATGTAACCGTAGCCCGTTTCTGCGCGGGTTGGCACAATGCCAAACAGCGCGTAGTTCCCAGAAAGCGCGGCGGTGCGTGCTATTGAAAGCGCTGCATGAAAAGCGGGAACGTCCTGGATGGTGTGGTCGCTTGCAAGCACGCATAAAAGGCCGTCTGCTTCATGCTCCTGTGCGTAGAGTGCGGCAGCGATGATAGCCGGAGCGGTGTTTTTTCCGACTGGCTCAAGCATGACGGGACGAGCACCGACGTTGAGTGCAGAAAGCTGAGCCTGCACAAGCGAAAGGTGCTTTTCATTGCAGATAACAAGCGGCTCTGACATAAAAGCAAGCCCGGTAAGCCGCTGCACGGTCTGTTGGATAAGCGTTTTATGTGGGTCGATGAGGGGTAAAAACTGTTTGGGAGTCTGTGGAGTAGAAAGTGGCCAGAGACGTGTTCCTGAGCCACCAGAAAGAATAACAGGTAACATAGTGCAAAGACTGTACTACGATGTGTGTGAAAAATCAATAAAGGCGACTGCTGCTTTACCATGCCGTTTTGCGGAAAACTGACGTGCAACTGTTTTCTGGGCGGGAAGTGTAGTGTAAAACTTAAAATTACATAAAATTTCGGGGGGGGGGGGGGAAAACTTTGAATCGATTCAATGCATACA
Source organism: uncultured Treponema sp. (assembly GCA_937891125.1). Taxonomy (GTDB): domain Bacteria; phylum Spirochaetota; class Spirochaetia; order Treponematales; family Treponemataceae; genus Treponema_D. Next base: position 15,435 of record CALAEZ010000107.1, read on the forward strand.
ATCGAGGCTCGTTTTTGTCATTGAAATGAGATAAATCTAGGAATAAATCGGTCTGATTTCGAATTGAAAGAGCACGTGCTGTTGCATATTGAAACATTTGATTT